>JAEZRB010000313.1 GCA_023412975.1 Bacteroidota bacterium
GATGGATTCTTTTTCCCGAAGCCAATCGCGGTATTGAGAATAGTTGCCGGGAAAATCCTGTATCACACCGTCACCTTCAAACACAAAGATGTGATCGACGAGGCGGTCCATGAAGTAGCGGTCGTGACTCACGATTACCAGGCAGCCGGGAAAATCACCCAGGAAATTTTCCAATACACCCAGGGTTGGGAGGTCAAGATCATTGGTGGGTTCATCGAGTACCAGGAAATTGGGATTGCGGAATAAAACTGATAGCAGGTGTAAGCGTCTTTTTTCACCTCCACTTAGTTTACTAATAAAGGTGTATTGTTTATCGGGATCGAAAAGAAAAAGCTGCAGGAATTGTGCGGCGCTAAGCGTGCCACCACTCGCCAGGGGGAAATGTTCTGCTATATTTTTTACGTATTCAATTACACGCTGATCCTGTTTTACAACCAGTCCCTGTTGGGAGAAATTGCCAAACACAACTGTATCTCCAATATTGATCTTGCCGCTGTCAGCATTTTCAAGACCCTGAATGATATTAATAAAAGTCGATTTACCTGCCCCGTTTTTGCCAACTATTCCGATGCGGTCGCCTTTTTTAAAAGTGTAATCAAATCCATTGAGGATTATTTTGTCGCCAAAACTTTTATAGACTTTTTTTAATTCGATAACCTTGCCACCCAGCCGGTTCATCTTCATTTGGAGTTCGAGCTGCTGGTCTTCTATTCGCTTCTTTGCTTTCTTCTCAACCTCATAAAAATTATCCTGGCGACTTTTACTCTTCGTGGTACGTGCACGAGGTTGCTTACGCATCCATTCCAGTTCTTTACGGTAAGTGTTTTTCGCTTTTTCAATACTGGCTGATTCGCTTTCGATCCTGGCCGTTTTTTTCTCGAGGTAATTTTGATAGTCACCCTTGTAGACATACAGGTTGCTGTTATCCATTTCCCAAATCTCATCACATACCGCATCCAGGAAATAGCGATCGTGCGTCACCATCAGCAGCGTAACGTTCTCTTTGTTCAAATAATTTTCCAGCCATTCCACCATATCCACATCCAGGTGGTTGGTGGGTTCGTCCATGATCAATAAAACGTGTTTGTGTTCAAAGCCAATATCGATCAGTGTCTTGGCCAATGCCACCCTTTTGCGCTGGCCTCCGCTTAGGGAATTGACAGGCTGGTTTAGATGATGAATTTTAAGTTTACCCAGCACCTGTTTCACCCGTGCGTCGAAATCCCAGGCACCCAGGTCGTCCATTTTCAGGATCGCAGCATTGAGTATTGCCGGGTCTGTATCCTGGTCGAGCGATTCAAATTCCTTGATCGCATTAATTACCGGGTGGTCATGAAAAAATATATTATCAAGTACAGAGAGAGCCTCGTTAAATACCGGTTCCTGCTCAAATAATGCCACATCCACATCCTTGTTGATCCATACCGTGCCGCTGTCAGGTGTTTCTTTGCCAGCGAGGATTTTCAGCAAAGTCGATTTACCCGTGCCATTTCTTGCTACCAGGGCTATCTTGTCGCCCTCTTCTATATGAAATGAAATATTGTCGAATAAAGGTTGTATACCATAGCTTTTTGCGAGATTTTCAACCGAAACATAATGCATGCGGCAAAGATACTGCTATAACGGACAAGCACTTAACCGGACGGGGGGGGCGCCTGCAGATTATGGCATAATTTTTCTATTACATGGAAAAAAGATATGACGAACAATATTGTTGAAGCTATTCAACAGAAATTGGGTTATCCGCCCCTGGCGAAGGTGGACCCTAATATCCAGGAGACGACGGGTAATTTCCAGAAAAGTGTGGAACAAAAACTGGCGCAGTCTGCCATACCTGTTGTACTAGCGGGATTCTTTAGCTTCACCCGCACTGATAGTGGTTGCAATACAATCATTAACGCGGATAAAGGGGAAAACTGGCTGAAGAAAATTTTTGGCGATGAACAAAAAAGGGCTGTGGAGAAAGTTGCCCAATATGCTGGTGTAACTAACGAAGAAGCAGAGATAGATATGGAGCAGGCCTCCCGGGAAGCTTACCAGATTCTCCATGACGCCGCCGGTGAGAAAAAATCAATTGAAAAGTTAAGGTCATTTATGAGTCATCAGCGACATAATATCCTGGTGTACTTACCTGCGGCGATGCAGCTTGGCGATCTTTTGCACGATAATGCCATGGATGACAGGACTAATAAAATGGAAGGCCCAGTATCTAGTTTTATGCATAAAATTGAGGACAGGTTGTCCGGCGGCGGGTCTTAAGGATCTATTTTGCGGAGAAGAAGATAGCCAGGCAGATCATCACAACAATACATAATATAACCCAGACTTTTGCCATTTCCCAGGACTCAGCGCGGTGTTGCTGTCGAAGGAACTGTTCAATCTTAAGAGGGATGGTTTTATCAAGGGTCTCGATTTTTTCCAGTCGACCGGCCAGGGGAATCAACAAACGTGTGGGAAGTCCCCTGGCTGCTTTTAACGCGGTCTTTACGATCTCCTCATTGATATGATGTTCCTGAAAGGAATTGACGGTATGAATATGCTCATCCGAAATCACCTGGCAAATCCGATCATATACTCCCTGGTGATGAGCGCGGTTGGCATCGAGTTGTGCTACATAGCGGTCAAGCTCCAGCATTTTTTTTAAAACAGTGACTGGATTAATGACCTCATCAACGGTTTTACGTCCCATACTCTGCTCATACCAACGCTGTTGCAGGTAACTATCTTTCCTGGTGGGGTTGCTTAGTGTTTCATAAGCTTCTTTGATCTCGGCAAATCTTGCCGCTGCATAGCGGTCGTTGCCCTGTTTATCAGGGTGATAAACCTGGGCCAGCCTGCGAAATGCTTTTTTAACCTCTTCACCTGTAGCAGAAGGAGGTAATTCAAGAATGCTATAGTAATCCTTTACTTCCAAAAATTGCAAGTTACAGAATGCCGGCTATAGGATCAATGGGGAAGAAGTATGTCGGTAAGATTGTGTTAAGATGTTTTCTTCTTCCCTTCCCGCCTTCCCGGCAAAAAACGATTTGGGTTGAAGTTTATTTCAGGTGTTTACCAAAAAATTCGATGGTGCGTTGCCATGCCAGTTTTGCCGCAGCTTCATCGTAACGGGTCGGGGCCGTATCATTATGAAATGCATGATTGACTTTCTCATACAGGTATTGCTCATAAGTAACACCTGCTTTTTTTAACGCTTCTTCATATGCTGCCATGCCTGCGTTTATGCGTTCATCAAGACCCGCATAGTGTAGTTGGACTGCTGCTTTTATTTTTGAAACGTCTTCCAGTTTCGCCTGCCTGCCATAATATGCTACTGCAGCTTTTAGCTTTGGTACGTGTACTGCGAGGTTATTAGCCATAGCTCCACCCCAGCAAAATCCTACGCAGCCAAAGTTGCCGTTTGTATCCTGGCGTGATTCGAGATAGGGGAAAGCATTCACAAAATTTTCGAGACTCTCTTCGGCTTTTAGCTGTTGAAATTTTGCACGCGCTTCATCATCGTTTGCCGGTGTACCGCCTAAGGGAGAAAGTGCATTAGGAGCGATCGCCAGGTAACCAGCAGTGGCGGCGCGGCGTGCAACATCTTCGATATGTGCATTTAAACCACGGTTTTCGTGGATCACAACCACAGCTGCATATCTTTATTCTTCTTTGGGCCGGGCCACATATGCCTGCATATCTCCATTCACGCCGCGATAACTAACCCGCTCGGTAAATAAGTCCTGGTCTGATGTCATCGCTGCCTTCGCGCCGTTTACTTCTATAAATGGTAGAATCGCTAATGCTGCCGTCATGCTTCCTGTGATGACTGATAACCGCTGGAGAAATTCATTTCTGGATAGCGGTTTATGAGTATATTCATCATACAGTGTGATAATACGCTGGTCCATATCGCAGATTTTTGTTCTATGAAGTTAAGGATTTGAATGTTAAAAAAATTTACCAAAAGTTTTCACAACAATGGGCAATAACACGATTGTGTGCAACCAGGTGGCATATGAATAGCTCATATTTGTAGTGGAAATGATTCCTGCTATTTGAAAACTATTAAATTTATTTACATGAAACACCTTCCCGCGATAATAAGCCTCACAGTGTCCATGCTGCTGATAGGCTCATTAAAGAATACTGCATCGGCGCAAAGAGTGGGTGTGAGTATTTCTTACCAGACTTTTTATGATGAACTAAGTCCCCATGGACGCTGGATCGACTACCCTGAATACGGGTACGTTTGGGCCCCAAACCTGGGTCCCGATTTTCAACCCTACAGCACAGGTGGGCATTGGGTGTGGTCGGATCAGTATGAATGGATGTGGGTCTCTAATTATTCCTGGGGCTGGGCACCATTTCACTATGGCCGCTGGTTTCATGATCCTTTCTATGGTTGGATGTGGGTGCCAGGGTATGATTGGTCACCAGCCTGGGTAACCTGGAGAACCGGTGGAGATTATTATGGCTGGGCGCCGATAAGGCCTGGTATAAATATCAGCATAGGTTTTGGCAGTTACTATCCGCCATCCAACTACTGGTGCTTTGCCCCCCGACGCTATATCGCTTCTAGAAATATTCACAATTACTATATCGACAGGAGCCGCAATACCACCATCATCAATAATACCACCATCATCAACAATTACGGTAACCGGAATAATGTTTTCGTAAATGGTCCGCGGCGCAATGAAGCAGAACGATATGCAGGAAGCATCAGGCCGGTAAGGTTTAGAGAAACGGACAGACCCGGCGGAAGAAATTTCCGTAATAACCAGGTGACTGTATACCGGCCGCAGATACAGCGTGAAAATAACCGTGACATCGCTCCGAGAAATTTTGACAGGTACGACAGGAATGATCGAAATAATGGCCAGGTCAATAACAGACGTAATGTATTTGACAGGGGACAGGATCGCCAGGACAATACAAGTCGCGAAGTGATAAGGCCGCAGGTTGACAACCGTCAAAACGGAAATGATCCGCAGGTTAACCGGAGAAATGTATTCGACAGGAACAATAGTGACCGCCCGACTAATAATGCAAACAGGGAGTCAAGAGAGAACAGGAGAGTCGCACCGGCGCCACAAGCGGGTAATGAGACTCCAAACAGCAGGAGAAATGTATTTGACAGGGGACAAAACAGGCGAGCAAACGATGAGCCCGCTGCTACAAGTCCCAGGCGGGTACAACCTCCCAACAATAGCAATCGCCGGGATGCTGGTGTGCAAAGACAGGAGCGTAGCAACCGCCCAGAGCGACGTAATGTATTTGACAGAGGTAATAGTGGGTCTAACACTCCGGCACGCCAGCAAAGGGAGATAAGGCAGGAGAGCCGGCCGCAAAGACAAATTGAGCGTCAGTCGCAGCCGCAACGCAGAATTGAATCTCGAAGCAACGATAATAGGAGCCAGGGTCAAAGACCCAATGGCAATAGTGGTCGCCGCTTAGAAAGACGCGGTGGTTATTAAAGTGAGATATCACTTTTATAAAAGAATACAATAACGTATTCAAATCCGGTCTGCAGAACACACTGCAGACCGGATTTTTTTATTTCAAACTTTTGATGTTTGTTGTCGAATCTGGCTCTTTCCTTCATGTTTAATATCTTAGCCACTTAATCCCTGCGTATTGAAAATACTATGGACTTATCTTAAACCCCATCGGGGACTGATCATACTTTCTTTGTCGCTGGCGGGACTGGCGCAACTACTTACGCTTATTGATCCCATCATCTTTGGTAAGATCATCGATGACTATGCCACCAATCCTGGTGATAAAACCGAGAAGGAGCTGGTGAGCGGTGTTACTTTCTGGCTACTGGTGGCAGTAGGCATTGCTCTTGCAGCCCGTCTTTGTAAAACACTGCAGGACTACGTTATGCGACTGGTGGTCCAGAAGTTTGGTATGCAGATATTCAATGACGGGTTAAAACAGACACTTCGGCTTTCCTTCGAGGAATTTGAAGGTCAGCGCAGTGGTGAGACACTTTCGGTTTTGCAAAAAGTGAGGACGGATACTGAAAGGTTTATCAATTCATTTATCAATATCCTTTTTTCTTCGATCATCGGAATTGGATTTCTTATCTGGTATGCCATTACAAAACACTGGTTATTGATACCAGTTTTTATCATTGGTGTGGTTGTGCTGGGTGGTTTGACGGGGTTGCTCAGTAAGAAGATCAAAACGCTGCAACGATCAATCAACAGGGAAACCAACCAGATGTCGGGGGCTATTACCGAGTCATTGAGAAATATTGAACTCGTGAAAAGCCTGGGGTTAACTTATCCCGAGATCCGGCGTTTGCGGGAACAAACAAAAAAGATTTTTGATTTGGAGATGATGAAAGTGAAAAAGGTGAGAACACTTTCTTTTTTACAAAGTTCGGCGTTGACCGTACTCCGGCAGTCGATACTCTTTATTTTGTTGTGGCTGATATTCCGGGACGTACTTTCTACCGGTGAACTGATCAGTATGCAATTCATTTCCACTACCATCTTTGGACCTTTGCAGGACCTGGGTAATATTATTTTATCATACCGGGAAGCGGAAGCCTCGCTCCGAAATTTTGACAAACTAATGAAACAACCAATCGAAACCCGGCCTGAAGAACCCGTGGAACTCGGTCTGCTGGAAACCCTGCGGTTTGATAATGTTGTGTTTCGTCATAAAACTGCCAATCACAATGCGATCGACGATATTTCTTTCACTGTGAAAAATGGGGAAACGATCGCTTTTGTCGGACCCTCGGGATCGGGTAAATCAACACTGGTTAAATTGCTGGTAGGTTTATACAGGCCTGTAAGCGGGTCCATCTCTTTCAATAATATCCCGGCCACTGATATCCGGTATAATGAATTACGCCGGCAGATCGGGTTTGTGACGCAGGACACGCAATTATTTTTTGGAACGATCCGGGACAACCTGTTGTTTGTAAAATCTTCAGCTACTGATGAGGAAATGCTAGATGCCCTTCATAAAGCTTCCTGCGATGGGTTGTTGGCCCGTTCGGGCCGGGGCCTTGATACTATGTTGGGTGAAAGTGGTCTTAAATTGTCGGGTGGTGAACGGCAGCGAATCGCAATCGCCAGGGCCTTGTTAAGAAACCCGGGCCTGATGATCTTTGATGAAGCGACCTCAGCGCTTGACTCGCTTACCGAAGAAGCTATTACAGAAACGATCAAGGATATATCTACCCGACATGATCCCATCGTGATCATGATCGCGCACCGGCTTTCCACTATCATGCATGCTGATGTGATTTATGTTTTGGAAAAAGGGAAAATTGCGGAGGCGGGTACACATGGCGAACTGGTTGACAAGCGTGGATTATATTATGCCATGTGGCGACAGCAGATTGGGGAGAGGAGGGATGTGCAGGTTTGAAATAAAGGTTGAGGTTGAGGTAAAGGTTGAGGTTGAGGTTGAGGTAAAGGTTGAGGTATAGCAATTAAGGATTAATCTTGGGCATTAAATTTTCGGTTGGGCTTTAAACGATGTCAGATACTTAAAGCTTCTGACATCTGGTAACTCAAATTCTTTAGAAGACAATGGGTAAAAAACATATTTTTTCGTTTTTTTATCCGGTCTCGGTTTTCAAACCCGGTCAGACACTTAAAGCTTCTGACATCTAGTAGCCCAAATCCCGCAGAAAACCAAGGGTAAAAAACGAGATTGCAGCGTTTTTTCATCGTACTGCTTAATTACCTAATACCTATCTTTCTTCATTTGTTCCAAAAGCTCGGTTTATCCGAGAAACAGGAAAAATCTGTTGCTCAGTGTATTATACACCAAACTCCAACCTGGGTATTACTTATCTACATCCAGATAAAAAACGGCCGCTAATTTGCTTAATAAGAGTATCAGCACATCATATGAAGCATTTAGTATTTCTTCTCACTCTTGCATCGCTAATCGTCGCATGCAATAATTCAGCAGAGCCGGACACCGCGAAAAATGAAACCGCTGGCGCTGATTCCATCATCATACCCTCAACGGACACTATGCCTGCAACGCAGAAAGACACCGTACCACAAAATATCCAGATCGATAGCGTTATTCATCTTTCTTTTGCACCGGGCACTCATTCGGTGAGCGTTAAGGGTCATCTCGACAAGCGGGGCGACCCCGTCATCTGCCTGTTGCCTATTGTGAGTGGTAAGGACCTGGCTGCTTCCGTGGTGCCTGAAAACGAAAAGGCAACAATACGTTTTAGCCATGTTTATTTACCCGACGGTAAGTCGGACGGACCTTTTGGCCAGACATTAAAATATAAACTTCATCAAAAAGGGCTTTACAAGCTTTATATCGATGCAAATAAAATGGCAGGTGATCCTGTCAGCACTGATTTCCTCCTGACGGTAAGTGTGAAGTGATCCTATTTTTCCTGTTGTAACCGCACAATAAAACCTCCTCCCGGAGCCATTTTTATCGGAATCCTATCTGATTTTGATACCATTCGGTCCGACAATTTATAGTCGGAAGCATAGCGGTCTGCGTTAATACCATCTTCAAGCACGGTGGCCTTATAATTTCCGCTTTCTAAAAACGATAATTCCATCAAAAGTTCACGTGGTGTCCAATCGCACATCGCACCGATAAACCAGTCGTTTCCTTTTTTCCTGGCCGTGATGATATAGTCGCCCAATATGGCATCGATCACGATGGTGGTATCCCAGACCGTGGGAATGCTGCCAAGTAGTTCCATAAATTCAGGTTCCAGCAGCCCTTGCGAAGGATTGCCGGAGAATATCTGTATCGGGCTTTCATAAATGATAAACATGGCTGACTGGTGACTGCGCGTACCCATGGCCATCACTTTATCTCCGATCGGGCGAAAAGTTTTCGCAGTCGCATTATCGAGTATCCCTGGTTCATAATCCATCGGGCCGGATACCATACGAATAAAGGGGAGTAAGAGGTTGTGTTCGGGTGTTACTTTTTCACTCCAGATATTGTACTCCGAACCCAGCACGCCTTCGCGTGTCATGGCATGTGGGTAAGTGCGATTGTAGCCCGCCGGTTTATAGGCACCGTGAAACATGATCATGATTTTATGTTGTGCCGCCGCTTCAGCGATCCTGTCGTAGAAATTTACCATGATCTGGTCATCACGATCCATAAAGTCGGTCATAATAAAATCAACCCCCCATTTATTAAACTGCTCAAGGGCCGGCTCCAACTGGCGTTCCAAAGTGATTGCCAGTGTCCACATACTGAGACGGATATTTTTCTGTTTCGCATATGCCGCGATCTCTTCCATATTGATGTCGGGATTGATCTTAAAGAGATCCTTGTAATCACTCCAGCCTGCGTCCATCATGACACGTTCAAACCCGAACCGCTGGGCAAAGTCGATATAATATTTGTAGGTCGCAGTATTGACGCCTGTTTTGAAGGGTACGTTGAAAAGATTAATACCGATGATCCATTCATCGGTGCCCTTACCAGGCTGAATCCAGGAATGATCTTTTATTTTGGAAGGAGAAGCCAGTCGGTACACGAGGTCGTTTGCAGGTAATTCTTTATCGGTTGCAGCGATGACCATTACCCGCCATGGGAAGCTGCGGGTTCCGATAGTGGCGGCTATATAATCAGCGCGTTTTGTTACGATCGCCTGCGGAAACTCTCCTTCCGCTACAGTTTCTTCGAGGGGAAAGGGTGCAAAGCGGCCAGCCAGGCTATTATTGTTTTTACCCGTAACAAACATCCCGGGATAATCATGCAGGTCGGATTCGGTGATGACGATCTTAGGGCCTTGCACAGGCGCCACCAGGATGGGTGTAAAACACAGGTTGCTGTTTGTAAGGCTATCCATCGGTTTTACCTGGTAGGGCTCTTCAAAACTGGTATGAAAAATATCAGCGTTATCTCTTTTTACCACCTCCGGGAAGTAAACAGTGTGGTTCTCCGTAAAGTTGTACTCAGCGATTTCATCTTTTATAATAATACTGTCTGAAAAGTGTGTCAGAAACCGATAGGCGAGACCATCGTTATAGACCCTGAACACAAGACTAATGGGTTGCCTGAAACGAATGGCCAGCTCGTTATAAACATCGGGGATGTTTTTTCTTTTTTCAGGAACAGGTGATATAATATTGGAATATATACGTCTTGAGGAAGTTTTCCTGAATGTTAATTTCCCGGTGAGTGTAGTGCCATTGGCCAGGGTCATGTTTAGTACGGAAGGTGCAAGTAATAGGTTCCCGTTGTAATAAACCGAATAAAAGACTTTGTCAGTTGCTTCCACCACCACCCTGATCTTGCCATCAGGTGAACTGATCTCCTTCTTACCGGCTGCCACGCAAAAGTGGCAGGCAAAAACGGCGAGTGCAAGGCAAAACTTTCTCATCGGTAATTATTTTGAAGATGAAAGTAACGAATGTTTTGCCAGCGATTTTTGGATTGTCGCCTGCAATGATTAGTCCAGCACTTTAATTTTGGGAACCATTATGCTAATAGAGATTCCCAGCAACCCGATGACGGCAAAAGAATAGCGAAGGCTGAGGATCTCTGCAATATAGCCGATCAGCGGGGGGCCGATAAGGAATCCAAGAAAGCTGATGCTTGAAACCGAAGCCAGCGCAATGCCTGCGGGTATTTTTGTCTGCCTTCCCGCCGCACTGTATACCATCGGTACGATCGATGATACACCTAACCCAACAACAAGGAATCCAAGAGTAGCAGTGATGATATATGGGAAGAATACAGCAATGAATAGTCCTGCCGAGATCATTATACCGCTGGTACGCAACATTTTTTTTCGTCCATATTTCCCGATTAACCTGTCGCCAATAAATCGTCCCGTTGCCATCGCTATCATAAAGCTAAGATATCCGAACGCGATGAGTGAGGCCGGAACTTTTACTACATCCTGGAAATAGACGCCACTCCAGTCAAACATAGCACCCTCGCTGGCCATGCTCACAAAACCAATAATGCCTAGTTGAGCCAGTGCAGCGTCTGGCCTGGAAAAGAACGGACGTTTTTCAATAGCTATCGAAGAGCTGCCCCATTGAAGATATCGTTGGCAGAGGGCGACTATAATAAATATAAACGTCGCAACGATCCAGAAATGGGGGTAGGGCGAAATCTTCATGGACATCATAAGCAGGCTGATGGCGGCACCGGCAAAACCCGCCAGACTCCATACACCATGAAAAGAAGTCATGATTGGTCGGCCATACAATTTTTCCGCACGAATAGCCTGCGTGTTTACCGAAATGTTACACATATTACCACAAACACCAAACAAAAAAAGTCCCAGGGCAAGATGCCAGGGCTGTGTGGCAAGGCCAAGATTAGTAAGACAAATAGCGTATAGGAAAGCGCAAATTCTCAATACTTTCTTACTTCCAAAATGAGTGACCAGTCTTCCGGAAAATGGCATGGCGGTTAGTTGTCCGGCCGGCAGAAGTAGCAGGATGGTTCCTAATGCCGCATCGGATAGCGCAAGCGCAGTTTTTATATCCGGTATCCGGCTGGCCCATGTTGCAAAACTGAGTCCCTGGCAGAAAAAAAAGGCTGAAACCGCGGCACGTATTTGCCGTTTCGAATAGGTCGGTCCCGACGTGTCGGGTGATGATTGGATGCTGGACGACAATGGTCTTGCAGTATTAAATCTTCCTGTAAGTTAGGCTAATTGCGAAAATGCTGTATTAGTTTCTACCAGTTCAAAATGTTTTGAGGGTATGAGAAGGTGGAAACCGGGAAGCAGTTAATCCACTATTTCCACGCGCTGGCACTGTTCAACAGATCCATGCTTTCATCGTCAAGTGTGACCGTAGTGGCTTTGACCAGGGCATCCATTTGGGCCAGGTTGGTAGCACTGGCAATTGGGGCGGTTACTGAAGGCCGGGCGATCAGCCAGGCGATCGCTACACTAGCCTGTGGGATATCATATTTTTTTGCCACCACATCCAATGCGTTTAATATGCGAAAGCCGCGGTCATTGAGATATTTTTTATTGCTCTCGCCCCGAACGCTTTTTGACGAATCGGCGGCAGACCTGTACTTTCCAGTCAGAAAACCCGCTGCCAGGGAATAGTAGTTGATGACGCCAAGCTGATGATCAAGACAAATTTTTTCCAGCTCCTTTTCATAGCCTTCCCGTGCATATAAATTGTACTCAGGCTGAAATGTTTCATAACGGGGTAGCCCGCTTTTATCACTCGCCTGCAATGAGTCCAGTAATCGTTGTGGAGAAAGATTGGAAGCACCGATATAGCGTACTTTGCCTTCGGCGATAAGCCGGGCATAAGCCGAAAGAGTTTCTTCAACCGGCGTTACGCCATCATCCCAGTGAGTCTGGTATAGATCGATATGATCGACCTGCAGCCTTTTTAATGAATCCTCAGCCTGTTTAAGTATATGTTCCTGGGAAATATCTTTTTTCCCCTGGCCCATATCACTTCCAACTTTTGTTGCGATGATAACCTTGTTTCTTTTCCCGGTTTTCTTTAGCCAATTACCAATGATCGTTTCCGATTCCCCACCTTTATGACCCGTCACCCAACGAGAATAAGAATTGGCTGTGTCGATAAGACTAAATCCCGCGTCAACGAAAGCGTCGAGGATTTCAAATGATTTTTTTTCATCGATTGTCCAGCCAAATACATTTGTACCTAGTGTCAGTGGTGCTGTCTGCAGGGTAGATTTCCCAAGGTTCCGGTTTTGCATGCGAAAGTTTTCCTTATAACAGGGAGGACATGGTTTTGTTCAACTTCCCGCCAATTCTATTGCCGGGTATTTATATCCTTGTCTTCATTTTCCTCGTCTACGCTATACGGATTGTTTTCTTCATCTTCTTCGCCTATTTCTTCGTTGTCATCGTCAAGTTCACTGCCTGGTACATCCAGGTCATCGCCACCAAAGCCGCTGCCTTCGTTTAATGGTTCACCTTCTTCATCGAACTGGTCAAGCTTTGCGGCATCGAGGTTTTGCTGATCTCGTGTTACCGATTTCTTAGCGGCGTCCGATAAAGCTTTTCGTTCTTCTTCGGTAACATTGTCCTGACTTGCGGTTGTTTCTTCATTGACAATATTTTTTTCCGTCGGGTAATTTCCACTGGTTTTGTGATCTGGTATACGAGGTTGCCCTGTTTTCCTTTTAGCTGTCATGATCTATTGTTTTAAGTTGTATGAAGAGTAAGGTTATGAAGCACTACATGCCTGAGGTTCTCGAGGTTTTTCCGGATTATATCTTTTGTTTGCTCATCTTTCAGATTACCTGCAGTATCAAATTTTTCTTTTGCGCCTGCAAGAAGCACTTCTGGATTGTAAACGGGTTGCATATTTAAGAATTGGAACAAGGAATGAAATGCGAGTTGCATTCTTACAGTACCCCACAAACCAGTCGTTGCTCCCATTACCGACACTGGCTTTTTTAATAATGGGGAATCTTCGCCCCGGGATGCCCAGTCGATGGCATTTTTTAATCCACCTGGGATTGAATAATTGTATTCCGGGGAAACAATCACCAGGGCATCTGCCTCCGCCAATTTATTCCTAAATGCTGCAACAACTGCAGGTCGTTCCTGGCTTGCAGGAAGATCGTAGTCGGCATTATACAGAGGAAGGTCTTCGAATGAAAGAATCTCCATCGATACATCTGACGGTAATAAATTTACGACATTTTTGAGCAGGCGGGTATTATAGGAATCCTTGCGCAGACTTCCCGAAATACCTGCAAAGTGTATGTCTTTTTTCATTGCTGGTTTTTGATGTTGCCGAATGTTTACTTCCTCAACTTCGTAACGATCATAATAATAATCACAACAACAAGGCCTACCAGGAAAAAAGCCCACCACATCCCGGCCTTAAATACAGTTTCAACGGCTCCGCAACTACTAAAGGCAAGAAGTGTGAAAAATAATACAAATAAAAACGGTGCTAGTTTCATTAGTTATTCTTTATAATAAAAATTCCAACTATTATACCATTTTGGTAAATTGGCAAACAGGAAAAAATAACCCCAATGTTAAAAAATGTGGAACCTGCTACATTTTGTTTGTGTGAGCGTACTAAATCATCAGTTGCGGAATTCCTGGCTGATCATCAGTCCATAGAATCCGCCGTCCAGGACTCCAATGCCCAGCCGACCGAACGCCGGTTGCAGAATGTTGGCGCGATGGCCGGGTGAGTTCATTAAATTGTTGTGAGCGATTTCAAGGGTCTGTGCAAGCGCCAGATTTTCACCGGCAGCTGTAAATACGATATTGGCTGCTCGCATACGGTCGAAAGGAGTTTTGCCTTCAGGCGTGTTGTGTGCAAAGTATCCCCTGGCAAACATATCTTTTGAATGAGCCCTGGCTACCCTGGTCATTTCAGGGTCGGCTTTTAAAGGGGGCAAGCCTTCCTTAGCGCGTTCCTTGTTGACCAGCTCCAGCATTTTTATTTCAAGAAAAGGCCGTATCTGCGGTTTGTCAACAGTAAAGCCAAGCGGAACATTCCTGTTGGATGAAGGATCCACCATCAGGCTGTTCATGGTATGGCGAACTGCTTCGTCAAAAACCGGTGCGAGTTTTTTATTGGCCCATTCTGATTGCATGGCGAGGCTGGTTACCCACCTACTCTCGCGGGTTTCACTGGTAATACTGTTTTTCAGTGGCAGGGCAAGCAGAAGAGCTGAAATAATAATAGCAATGATCCAACCATTGATTGCTCCAGGTACAATGCCCAGGAACCTGTTGAGCCAGGTTCGGTGAGTTTGTTCGGGAAGCGCCCGTATGATGGCTGTGGTGATGACCCCGATCAACAGACGCGCGACGATCAACGTTATGATAAATGATAAAGGCAGAAGCCAAACTCCAAGGTCTCCAATCTTTCCCAGGCCAATTGCAGTATAGTTATAAAAAACATAAGCTAAAACGAAACTGCCCACCCATCCCAACAGATCAAGTGAGCCATACAGGAAGCCTCGACTTATTCCTCCAAGGACTGCTAACAGAAAAATAAATATCAGGACCAGGTCAACCCAATTCATGCCAGAAGTTTAAGACAAAAAGACAAAATACATGCCTGCCCGGGCGAGGCCGATTTCCATGATTAAAACATTGAACCCGTGAGAAAAAGTATTCGCAGTTTGTTAATATTAAGTTCCTGATAGCCGTCGAAAGATGCTAGGAATAAAGCCGTTAGAATTAAGACCGGAGTTTAGCTCACAGAAATTGAGCGTGAAATCGCGCTTTTTTTATCGTGAAAATCACTTCGCCGGCCGTGAAATTTCTGTTGTAAAGTATTAGTAATTACCGAAATAATTATTATTTTGTTTGACAAACCCAACCATTGAAAGCCTGGCATCCTCCTTATGAGCGATCTTTTCCAAATATTGCGACCACAACGCGACAACTTTAAAACCAGTTATTCAAGGCTGGTAAATTTTCTGAATACAAAAGCCAGGGTTTTACTTGAAACATTGCATAGGGTTAAAAGAACCGGTGCCACTCCTCACATGAACGATTATGACCGGAGCAGGCTGGGCATCTTTAATTACCTGAATTTTTTTCAACTCATCTTTGGCGCCGTTGTACCGGTGCTTGGTATTTTTCAACCGGGTAATATTCCGATTTCTGGTTGGTTGCTGGCATGCATGCCTCCCTTCCTGAGTGGAGTGGTACTATTTCTCAACAGTCGCTACAGGTTCCAGGAAGCTTTACTGGTTTACTTCATATTTTATCCTTTGTTCACCTGCTTCTGTTATATCAATGGGATAAATTTTGGTATTGAGTTGTCTTTTATCCTATATGGTATCCTGGCGGTATTTTTTATTAGGGATATCGGGTATATGACTTTCTCGATTGGCTTCTCAATGGTCAGCTATTTCATATTGGTAGTGGTATTGAAAAAGTATCGCTATCATTTAGAGGAGATAAATTTCCTGGGTTACCTGGTCAACCAGGTGTTGATGATCATCTATATTTTTTACGGCCTTTACCTATTCAAAAAGGAGAATACCAATTACCAGGTCAGCATGATGATCAATAACGAGGTGCTGAAAAAAAATAATGAGGAGATACAAAAGCAGGCGGAAGAGCTGGACCAGCTCAATTCTTTAAAGGATAAATTATTTTCCGTTATCGCACATGACCTGAAGGCACCTATGTATGCACTGCGCAACTTGTTTGAAGATATGCAGAAGCAGGATATGCCTGCTGAAGAAATTAAAGAACTGGTGCCGGATATAAAGAATGATCTCAACTACACAGTAGGATTGATGGATAACCTGTTGCAATGGGCTAAGAGCCAGATGCAGGCTTATACCATTAAGGCAGACGCGCATAGTGTACGGGAA
>JAEZRB010000341.1 GCA_023412975.1 Bacteroidota bacterium
AAAACGGCTTTCGCTGTGCTCACCGTGCCCGCCGTGGTTTATAGTACTCCAGAGTTCCCCGGACAATAATGATTGGGTTTCACCAATTCCAAATTTTTTATAAAGCTATTCGCAGAGCTGAATTGTATTCTCATTCTTCGTGCTCATCTGAATCTTAATTACCTTGTTGGCGCTGTTGTAATAAAGGATAAGAATCCCGTAGGCTGTTGAAAATGCATCCCATTTAGCTTCTTTTATTTTTGGATTCCCCAGCGTCTTAAACAGGCTGTTACGGCTGGCGCCCATCAGCGGGACGGTCAATTTCCCTTTAAATTTTGGACCAATCTCTACATAATCACGTGCTGTATAAAAATAGATATCCTTGTCCTTAAAATAAATACCACCTCCACAGCCTGCTGTTGCCGATTCCTCCTCGCTCGACGTAAAGCAGGGGAGTTTGGTTTTTATCTGCGTAATGTTATCAGTAATCTTGAGCCCGTTGATCTTTCCATCGAGTACATCTACCTGGAAAGTCGGGCAACTAGTTGTCCTTTTTAACTGGGCGTCGACAGCAATACAGCCCAGGCAAAAAAAGGCAATTAATATAAAAGCTTTCATGCTTTAAAAATTGGTGTACTTAAACGGATCACACCGGTTATAACTACAAATTCCTTGCTAAATTTTCCGAGGTTGAAGTAAAACCACACCTGTTTGCAATTATATTCTGTTGCGATCGTATTTTTCACCATGAAATCTTTCCAATATTATATTTTTCATACTTTCAACGCATGTAAAAAATACGAAGAGCATGTACCGGAAGAGACCTGACCTTGATATCGTCAAAGACCTGCTTGAACTTGTTTTGGAAGCAAACCCTTCGAATGAATTTACCCGAAGTTTACTTTTCCAGTACGAAGAGCGGGGCGGACTGAGTAAAAAACAGCTGGAAGGTTTGTATAAGAAAGCTTCAAAAATTTCTACCATTCCTCCCGCAAAACTCGCTACGCTGGAAGCAATGATCCTTAAAAGACCAAATCGCTATAAATCGACGTTGCCGGAGAACGCCCCGTTGTATACGAAAGACCCAAAAACCGGGGAATTGATCACAGCCATCCTGGAAAAGTTTCCGCATCACAAGAGGGTCTTATTCTTCCGTGCGAAGTACGATAACAATGAAACACTCACACCGGTTGAACTGGCGGAGTTGGAACGCTTTCATAAACTTCTCAACAGGTAAAATGTATTAATTTAGTCACCATAAACTTAAAAACTCAGTTATGATTAAAAAGCTGATCGCAGGCGCGGTATTTGTATGCTGCAGCGGTATGATAAATGGACAGGAAAAAGGTGATCCCGCCGCTACAGAAGTTTGGGAACCCGAACCAAAGGTCGTTACACCGGTTGTAAACAATAAACCGCCTTCAGACGCTATTGTACTTTTTGATGGTAAGGATTTTTCAAAGTGGGAGACAGAAAAAAGAGAAGCGCCAAAATGGGTCCTTGAAAAGGAAGGTGCTTTCACGGTTAAAAAAGGCGAGGGAAATATCCAGACAAAACAGGGCTTTGGAAGCTGCCAGCTGCATATCGAATGGCGCACCCCTTCAAAAGTTGAAGGTGAAAGCCAGGGACGTGGCAATAGCGGTATTTTCTTTATGGGACTTTACGAATTGCAGGTATTGGATTCGTATAAGAATCGCACGTATTCAAACGGCCAGGCTGGAAGCATTTACAAGCAACATATACCGCTGGTAAATGCCAGCAAAGGCCCAGGTGAGTGGCAGACTTATGATGTAATTTTCACTGCACCTAAATTCAATGCCGATGGATCCTTACAATCTCCCGCACGTTTTACTGTACTGCACAATGGCGTGCTGATTCAAAATAATGTGGAAGTAAAAGGAGAAACGGTTTATATAGGCCAACCCACTTACAAAGCACATGCTGATAAAGCGCCTTTCATTTTACAGGATCATGGAAACCCCGTAAGTTTTCGTAATATCTGGGTAAGGGAACTCTGATAATTATTCTTTTGATATCGAATTAATATATCCTGGTTTTCGGGCCGGGATATTTTTACATGTATGGCAAAACTGGCTCCTCAACTTATTCAATTCTATAAAAACCTCGTCGCTCCAACCCTTCCCAAAGGATTTGGATTGCTGCATCCTCAACCCGAAAAAGAGGTGATGGATATTGTTGAAAAATTCTTTCTTAAGTTTTACAATGATGCAAAACCGAGAAAGTTATTATTGGGTATCAATCCCGGCCGTTTCGGCGCCGGTATCACAGGTGTCAATTTCACAGCGCCAAGGCAGTTGAAAAAATATTGTGGTATTGATCATCCCTGGAAAGACAGTTCGGAGCTTTCGGCCGAATTCATCTATGAAATGATCGAGGCATATGGCGGGGCTTTTAAGTTCTATGGCGACTATTTTATCGGGGCGATATCACCGCTTGGTTATATAAAAGAAGGCAAAAACGTCAACTACTATGATGATAAAAAACTTTTGGAAGCAGTAAGGCCCTTTATTATCGACACACTGCAACAACAACTAAAGATGGGCTTCCAACGAGATACCTGCTTTTGTATTGGTGGTGAAAAAAATTACAGGTTCCTTACCCAGTTAAATGATCAATTCGGTTTCTTTGAGAAGATCGTACCACTCGCCCATCCGCGTTTTATCATGCAATACAAAAGAAAAAGTAAGCAGGCCTACCTGGATGAATACCTGGCGGCGCTCCGAAAATAATGGCTTTGTTTTTTTCAGAATGATTTTTTAATTGTACCTTTTAGCGAAGTCATGTAGTAAAAGTTTACTACCTCCGGCCCAACTGTTTTTCTTCACTTCAAAAAAGGAGGTCATTTATGCTTGTACGACTCACCTTTGTCAATTTTCTGATCGGCCATGCGGAAGAAGGAAAAAAGATATACCATGATGAGCTGATGCCACTCGTCAGGAAACAAAAGGGAAACCTGGATTGCAGGTTACTGGAACCGATTGACGAATCAGATGACTATATCTCGATGACGGTTTGGCAAACCAGGGAAGATTCGGATCGCTATCATTCGAGCAACATTTACCGGGAAATGATAGAAAAGCTCCAGCCGATTTATTCGATAAACCCGGTGCTGAAAGTCTATACAACGGAACCATTAATGGAGCCGGCTTAGTCTTGTTTACAGCGTTCCAAAAAATCCTTGATACCAGCCACAATCTTATCAGCCACTTCCTGCTGGAATTTTTCATCCAGGATCAGCATCTCGTCTGCAGGATTGCTAAGGAATAGTATTTCGACCAGGGAATTGGGATATTCAGTGGGGCTGTTGAGCATAAAATTGAAACTCCCCACTACTCCAAATTCATTCAAACCTGTTTCAAGCATCCTCGCATAAATGTGTTGACTAAGCGGTCTGAACCCATGGTGACGATAATAGGTGCTGGTGCCCGAAACATTTACCGGGTCACCGGAAGAATTAAAATGCAAACTCACCAGCAGGTCAGGCAGGCTATCGCGATACATGAGTATGCGTTCTTTATTGTCGACAAAGGTTTCACTAACCCGGGTCATTAGTGTCTTGGCGCCCTGCAGGCGCAATGCCTGTCGGAGTTTTAGCGAAACGGCCAGCGCCAGTTCCTTTTCAGAGGAACCCGCGGGTCCCCGGGTACCTGCATTGCCACCACCATGTCCCGGGTCTATCGCGATACGAAGATTACGAAGTTCAAGACTGGCAGGCTGACGCCTGATCCTGATCACAAGGCGGTTTCCTTCATAATAGATCATATGACCCCAATGCTGCGCGTGTTTGAGGTCGATCGTTATACGCAACACTTCATCTTCTAACTGGTCGTACCTGACATTTTTTATTTCCTTCGTATTACTTAACTGCGCCAGCCAGTTGGTATTATTGGTTGCGCCAAACACATCTACAACTACACGGGAGGGGTCGGTCAGCTGTTCGGACTGGTAAGGAAGCCTGGTGCTTAAACCTAACTGGACATAGTCGTATAGGGAGTCGCCGAATACACGCCAGCTGGATGTGAGTGAAGAAGGTGTAAAGCTTCCTTTTGGTAAATAGCTTACCACGTCATCGGGAATATAGGCTGTACGATACTTTGAAAGACGGACCTTAAACAAGTTTCCCACTTTCCCCAATACGCGTAGTGGGATCAATGAATCAATATAACCGATTTTTGAACCACCCAGCCTGTCACCACCCAGCCCATACAGGAGATAGGCAAGTCTTCCCTTTGTCACCACCATATCTGAAGGCAGGTCCGACAACATCGAGATCTTATCATCTGCCAGGCGGGTAACCGTTTTCCCCGAAGCGGTCAGTGTAACAGGTACCCTGGTTGCCGAAAAACGATCAGTATCGCTAACAGTAAATTCAGCCTGGTAAATCCCCGGAACAGGATTGGCGGCATCGGTAGGCAATTCGTGCAATTGAATATTTTCATTAGCAATTAGTTTTGCACCAGGCAAAGCCTTTACCCGTAGCTTAATTTGGTCGCCGGGAGCAACATACAGATTACCCTCAGGTATTACCTGTATGCTGGCAATACTTACCTCTTTTACAGTATCTGGTACTGGTATGGTATAGCGGTAGGTTAACTTCTTTGTGGCGCTGGTTTTACCCGGCCCTTTAGCCACAAGTGTGAAGGTGTTGACACCTGGCTTGATATTCTTCAGCTGGTGGGCAAAAGCTCCGGTAGGATAAACTTTCACGGGTTCATCATTCACTGTTAATTCACAGGATTTACAGGTAGCGCCGGAAATAAACTGCCTTGCTGAGCGTACCGCGTTGTTTTCATTGGATGGCATTGCCATTCGAAGAAAAGCGGAACCATCTTTTTGTGCATTTGCATTAATCGAAAAAACTAAGAAAATAAATACTACTAACCTGTTCATCACCGCCAATTTTTAAAACGCTAAAAATACAGGTTTCTACAGGTAAATTGGCGATGATGTTGTTAAACCCGTGATTAAACTTTTTCTTTCCATGGCGGGTTCAACAGATGGCCGCTCTTCTGCATCAGGACCTTCAATTTTGCAACCTGCTCTTCAAAACTTTCCATCATCCAGGGTTTATGGTCCATCGTTTTTGCCAGCTGTGTGAGACGATTATATTCATCAAAATCTCCAAGCCCAAAATGCGCTTCTGCCTTATTGACTGTTATCCAAAACTTTTGTTCGTTGTAATAAGCCCGGTCTTTATCCATCATTTCACCGGTTCTTTGATCTTCAGCCCATCGTGTCTCCTTATTTTGTATGTCCTTCAATTCTTTTTTGCAGATATAGATCACGCGCCTGCGGGTATGGCTGGCATAGACCATATCAGCTATTTGTTCCTCCCGGGTAGAACAAAGTGATGAATTGGCCCGGCAATTCAGCGTATATGCGAGATTGATGCTGTTGTAGCGGTTATTGAGCAGGAAAAATCCACGTTGGAAAAACAGGATAGCATTACTCAGGTGCTGGACGCCCTGTCCCAGTTCATAGTATTTTTTTTCTATGGCTCCGGCAATTGTCACAGTCTCGGGGTCATTGGTGTGATTGAGATCGATATGGTCTAGCAATTTCAGGGCATCTCCTAGAGCAGTGACTGGATCGGGTTTCTGCGATTTGTAGGTGGCCAGGGCAAGCCGGTGAATGAGATAAGAGTCATTTTTGGCGAAGTTGCTTTCTGAGCCAATTAGCAAGGCAGAGTCAAACAACTTACGCGCCTTGGAAAATTCTTTTCTGTCGATAGCTGCTTCGCCCTGTTCGATCAGCAGGGCAAGTGTCTTATTCTCTTTTACCTTAGGATTTCTCTTCAGTACAGGCACCTCCCCTTCCTCATGTTCCTCAGCCTCCTCGAGCATCCGTACTGTTCGATCTACCTGATCTTCCAGGGTTGGTGGATTCAGTCCATCGAGATAAGTGTACACCGGGCTGTCAGGCTCTCCGGAATTAAGTACTGCCTGCAAAGTTTCACCAAGTACTTTTCGGAAACGTTCGACCTCCTCATACTCGATACCCTCACCCAGGTGGGTGTAGCTGGTAATTTTGATATGGTTGAGGTCAAACGGATAGGCCAGTTTATCCTCCGATATTACGATAGTAGTATGTGGCCGGAGCGCATGGCGCACGCCTAATTCATAAAAAGCGTTCACATTGGCTGTGGAAAGATCGGCGATGACGACATCTGCTTTGAGCAATTCCTTGTACATCGGTACATCTATTGAGCCCGAATGCCGGATCTCGTCGGCCCTTATACATTCGAGACCTTTCTCTTCTACCACGGGCTTTATCAATAAGCGGTAGGATTTGTTAAGGTCAAGTTTGCGGCCTGTGGCGTAATCTGTTTTGGTGCCGAAGCCCATTACAACAAAACAGCGGCGTCGTCCATTGGATGAGGTTTCATTGTCTCTCATAAGTAATTTTTTATAACCTATGATAGCTTGATGATTATAAAGTTACCCTTTATCTGATAATTATCAATAACCAGTTTATGGTATATTGCCTGATTACGAACTTAAAACTTAGTACTTCCCACTCGTTAACTTTGTCGAATGAGCCCTCGCATCATCTACATCATGGGAGTTTCCGGATCAGGCAAGACCACTGTCGGGCTTGAGCTTTCCGAAGCGACAGGCATTCCATTCTTCGACGCCGACGATTATCATTCAACGGCTAATAAAGAAAAGATGAAAGCTGGCCACCCACTCGATGATACCGACAGGCAGGGTTGGCTGGAGGCTTTAAACAATTTGGCCAGGCAGGAAGCCAAAAAAGCTGGAGCCATCATCGCCTGCTCGGCGTTGAAGGAAAAATACCGCACTATTTTATCTAACGGGATAGAGGAACAGGTTTACTGGGTAGTGCTTGATGGTGCTTTTGAAATTATCCAGGAAAGACTGAAATCAAGAAAGGAGCATTTTATGCCGGCAAGTTTGTTGCAGTCACAATTTGACATACTTGAGATCCCAGCCGGAGCTATGCTGGCAGATATAAATCACCCGCCCGCAAAGATTGCAGCGGAAATCAGGACCTGGCTGGACAAGCTGGGGTAGCTACAATTAATCAGGCAATACCGGTCCGTAGTGGACTCTTTTCTTTCTTTTACTCTGCTGGGGATATAAAATGTCGTGGGCTGTCTCATAACCTTCATCAGCTATCCTGGCGTATCTTTTATTGGTCTGGTGGCGGCGGATCGCATAGATGGCAAAGCCCGCTGCAGCGGCGAGACCGATAGCCAGCATGATCCTGTTGGTTCTTTTCATTTCTACTTTTTTTACCGTTATAAGATGGAAGCCTGTTGGCGACTTATGATCAAACTAGGCAAAAAGCATACCATCACCCCGATAAAATTGCGCCTTTTACTCGATTCCTCACTCGTGAACAACTCAGCGGGGCAAACGGTTTTTTCGAAGACGGCTTCCGTAAACTTACCCCCAAAAAAAGAGTAGTTCTGTGATTGTCTCGAACCCGGAAATTGGCTTGGTTTGCATTATATACAGCTATATGCAACTGATGATGTACATAGGGAACGACCTGATCGAAGCCGTACCACTTGACCTGAACAGTATTCCGAAACCGGGCTACCTGGGCAGTTTTAAGAGGAGCCTTAAGATGAAATACCGCGATCTAATCCAGCAAACACCCGATCCACCCGAGTTCCTGGTGATCGAACCCATTAAAACTTCGCAAACATCAGCCCATCAAAAAGGCTGATTCTTTCCGTTCCCTACGCCCCCGTTTTCCCTCGGAAATGCCGAAAAATTCCTCCATTCACATAATGTGGAAATTTTATTAATAACTGCTAGTGTAAATCATCTACATTTATTAGCGTTAATAACTGCAAACCCATCAACATTCAAAACAAAAACAAGATGGCAACAAAAAAGAAAGCAGCAAAAAAGGTAGCCAAAAAAGCGCCCCCTAAAAAAGCAGCAAAAAAAACAGCCCCTAAAAAAGCAGCAAAAAAAGCAGCTCCTAAGAAAAAGGCAGCTAAGAAGAAATCGGCACGTAAACCCAATGCAGCCTTCATGAAGGCATTATCACCAAGTTCAGACCTGGCAGCAGTGATTGGAAGCAAAGCTGTGCCCCGTACAGAAGCGGTGAAGAAAATTTGGGATTATATCAAAGCCAATAAACTGCAGGATTCTAAAAACAAGCGTATGATCAACGCTGATGCTAAACTGAAACCTGTTTTCGGTGGCAAAGGCCAGGTATCTATGTTTGACATGGCAAAATTTCTTTCCAAGCACCTCAGTTAAACGAAGTGATTTAGTAACACGACAGGCTTTCTAAACGGGGCCTGTTTTTTTATGCCTGGATTTTCCTAAATAGGCAGGAAGCTTTCTTTATTTACTTTGATGTATTGTTGCCGGGTTACCGGCACGTGCTGCAGCCCTGTTCCAGCCTTTTTGAATCGCATCTTTTCGCAATTCCCTTCCCGGGTGTGTTTTAGAACCTGTAGTACTGGCGATGTAAAGCATGACCCTCTGTGATTGTTCAAGTGAGGCCCCCAGTTTTTGCATAACGAATCCTGCGAACTCATCAGCTTCAAGTTCGAGCCCTGGTCTGCTTCCGGATTTACGTATTGTATGTCCATTAAGATGATGCCCGATCTCGTGCGCCAGTAAAGCCATGACCGCCCATTTGTCACC
>JAEZRB010000016.1 GCA_023412975.1 Bacteroidota bacterium
TTGCCGGGGAGACGGGAAGGCGGGAAAGAAAAAATTAAATACCCGGCTTTAGTTTTATTATGAGATAATACCCGAGGTTTCGTATCCAAGTTAGATCAACGATGCTTGATTTTTGCCGGGGAGAAGGGAAGGCGGTAAGTAGGAATTATATTTCCGTGTTCGTCTCA
This sequence comes from Bacteroidota bacterium, assembly GCA_023412975.1. Classification (GTDB taxonomy): domain Bacteria; phylum Bacteroidota; class Bacteroidia; order Chitinophagales; family Chitinophagaceae; genus Terrimonas_B. Next base: position 168 of record JAEZRB010000016.1, read on the forward strand.
AAATATTACACAAGGTTCGTATTACCGTAAAAGATCGATAAGGGATCGGGAAGATTTATTTTGACGGGCAATATTTACCTTCGCTGCTTTACCGATCGTGTCCTTTAATAAAATTTAGAATCAAATAAAAACACTATGAAAAGAATTTATCTCAGTGTAGCATTGAGCCTCTCTGTTTTTTTATCTTCCTGCGATTCCTTAAAACAAATAGCATCCCAAATTGGTATTTCAGAATTTGAAATGGCTGCGGGCCTGAGAGATGCTCTTACGCAGGGATTATTCAGTGGGTTTGACGCGTTTGCAAATCCCAACAGTGGCAATCCATTGGTCCGGTTTGCATTTCCTGGTGATGCCGCCAAGATTGAAAAAACGTTGAAAGATATTGGCATGGATAAAATGGTAGACCAGGTCACTTCCAAATTCACCCGAGCCATGTCGTCGGCAGTGACTGCCGCGAAACCAATTTTCCTGAACTCAGTGAAAAGAATGTCGATCCGCGATGCGGCAGGTATACTGGTAACAGACAACCTGCATGCGGCCACCGATTATTTTAAAGGCGCGATGTCACCTGAACTAATGACTGCTTTCAGACCTATTGTAGACAGTACCGTAAAAACCGAGGGAGCAAATAAGGAATGGAGCAATCTTGTAACTGTCTACAACAAGATCCCGTTCATCAATAAACCGCTGGAAACAAATCTGACAGATTTTATTGCCGCACGTGCCATTGACGCCATGTTCACCTCGGTAGCCAGCGAAGAAGAAAAGATCCGTACAAAGTACGAGTTCAGGAAAACGGATATGATGAAAAAAGCATTTGGTTATGCCGAAGAGCAATTAAAGAAGAAACAGCAATAAGCGCCCAGAGTGTAATTGATAGTTGCATGTACAATTACTAAGTAGGTTCACGATCGACAGGGCTAAAACAACTATCCCAGTATCATTACATTTCTTAAGTACAATATATGTCACTGACAGTTTTTATGAAGATGCGGGAAGTCATGACAGATTGAACAATTTACAACACAGGGTTGCACACAGGTATACGATTTGCTCCATTGGGGCAAAATGTATTTTTATGAAAAAACTTGTTTTAAGTGCATTATTGCTGGCAGGATTTGCTTTCGCAGGACACGCTCAGAAAGGAAGTGTTTTATTGTACGGTAACGTAGGTATCTCCACGACCAAAGAAGCGGACGACGATAAATACACAACTTTCCAGCTAAACCCTGGCGTGGGTTACCAGTTTACCGACAATTGGACAGCTGGTGTTAACCTGAACTATGGATATAACAAGGCCAATCCTTCCGGGCCCGGGGCAAGCACCACATCAAAAAATTATGGCGCGGGTTTATTTGCCCGGTACACAAAACCCCTGGGAGGTATATTCAGCTTGTTTGGCCAGGCCAATGCGGGTTATGTAGGCGCTGATTTTGGCGGCAACAAAACCAATGGCTTCGGGGTTGAAGTATTCCCGGCAGTAGCACTGAATGTCCACAACGGATTTGCACTCAACTTTAGCTTCGGTAGCATCGGTTTCGAGTCTACTAAAGCAAAAGGTGTAGATGGTTCAAACAATGATCTCTGGCTGAATTTTGGTCAGCAGGTTAATTTTGGTGTATCCAAAACTTTTGGAGGAAAGAAATAAACAAATTTTAAAAAATGGAAAGGTCATCCTGCACGGGATGGCCTTTTCTTTTTAGCATAAAGCAGGTTTACCAATAAGGCAAGGATCAGGATGACCAGTCCAAAAAACTCACGAGTATCTTCTATCCAGGGTTTGGTCGCTTTCATACTCATTGCAATATTTTCCGCGTTGTGTTTTTGAATCCAGTCAAGCACACCATTTTCGGTAAAGAAAAAATAAACGGCATAAGCAGTAAATCCGATGATGCCAATGATGTATGCCGTAGGATAAAATTTATTGCGGAATGCCAGCCAGCAAAGTATCGCGCCGTAAAGGTATATAGGTATCCAAACCCAGGGATCGGGATCGTTGTACTGAAGTGCAGCAGAGATGAGAAAAATAATACAGAATAAGATATTAAAGATTTTCATGAACCAAACTTACAAAAGCCTTTTCAAAATGTAAAGGTCGATCGTTATGGGAAGACTAGATGGAAAAATCCATCGATGGAGAAGTAAAAAAAAGCCCCCCGAATAAATTCAGGGGGCGGGGAATCAGTTTTCACAATCCGGATAGGCTGGTTTTTCGCCAGTCTATTTGTACTGCCCCTCAAAAGATTTAATTCAGTGGAAGGGGTAACTAAAATCAGGCAGTTTCAACCGGCACAGCACCTTCGGCTAATACAGTCACCCTGTTGTTAAGGACCTCAACAAAGCCGCCCTGTATATCGAAGTATGCAAAATTATTTTGCTTATCTTTTATTATTTTGACACGTCCGCTTTTTAAAGCGCTTACCAGTGGCGCATGTTTTTCAAGCACCTCAAAGCTTCCACTGATGCCAGGCATCTGCACGCCAAACACATCCCCGCTGAAGACTTTTTTTTCTGGTGTAAGTATCTCTAAGTTCATAATTTGAAAATTTGGGGATTTGAAAATTTGAAAATGAATTGATGTGCTTCAATTTTCGAATAGGCACATCTTCAAATTTCCAAGGCATCACCGTTCCACTCAATTTTTATTCCTGGAATTTGAAAAGCTAGCCGTGTGCTTCATTTTCAAATTAGCACACTTTCAAATTTTCAAATTATCCCTGTGCCTGCGCTGTCATCTTCTTCCCTTTCTCGATTGCGTCATCAATGGTACCTACCAGGTTGAAGGCCGCTTCGGGAAGATCATCCACTTCTCCATCCATGATCATATTAAAGCCACGGATAGTTTCTTCAATCGGAACCAGCACACCCTTCAGACCGGTAAAGGCTTCTGCCACATGGAAAGGTTGTGACAGGAAACGTTGTACTTTTCTCGCACGGGCTACAGTCATTTTATCATCATCACTCAATTCATCCAGACCAAGGATGGCAATAATATCCTGCAATTCCTTATAACGTTGTAAAATACCTTTTACACGGTTTGCGCAATCATAGTGCTGATCACCTACAATCTTCGGTGTCAGGATACGTGAAGTAGAGTCCAGAGGATCAACGGCGGGATAGATACCAAGATCGGCAATTTTCCGGCTCAAAACGGTGGTCGCGTCAAGGTGTGCAAAAGTTGTGGCTGGAGCGGGGTCGGTAAGGTCATCTGCAGGTACATAAACGGCCTGCACCGAGGTGATCGAACCATTCTTCGTGGAGGTGATACGCTCCTGCATGATACCCATTTCCGTAGCAAGCGTAGGCTGGTAACCCACCGCTGAAGGCATACGGCCCAGCAGGGCTGATACCTCAGAACCGGCCTGGGTAAAACGGAAGATGTTATCCACAAAGAAAAGGATATCGCGGCCTTTGCCTTCTCCATCGCCATCACGATAGTACTCCGCAATGGTCAGACCCGACAGGGCTACACGGGCACGGGCGCCCGGGGGCTCGTTCATCTGTCCAAACACGAAAGTTGCTTTTGAATCGGCGAGTTCCTTCATATCCACCTTGCTCAGATCCCATCCGCCTTCTTCCATGCTATGTTTGAAAGCATCACCATATTTCATGATGCCTGCTTCGATCATTTCCCTCATCAGGTCATTTCCTTCACGGGTTCTTTCACCCACACCTGCAAATACCGACACACCGGCGTATGCCTTGGCGATATTATTGATCAGCTCCTGGATCAATACTGTTTTGCCCACACCAGCACCACCAAACAAACCGATCTTACCACCCTTCGCATAGGGCTCGATCAGGTCGATAACCTTGATACCTGTGTACAATACTTCAGTAGCTGTACTCAGGTTTTCAAAAGTGGGCGGCTTGGCGTGAATAGGGCGGCCGTTGGCTTTTGACACGACAGGCAGACCATCGATCGGGTCACCGGTCACATTAAACAGGCGGCCTTTGATGCCGTCGCCGGTTGGCATGGCAATAGCCTTTCCGGTATCCACTACCTGGGTGCCACGCACAAGTCCTTCGGTACCGTCCATGGCAATGGTACGAACACTATCCTCGCCGAGGTGCTGCTGCACTTCCAGAACCAGGGTGTCGCCATTTTCCTTTTTCAGTTCCAATGCGTTATAGATATCCGGTAGTGTGCCATCGAACTGCACATCGATCACAGCACCAATGACTTGCTTTACTTTACCAACGTTTGCCATATGATTAATTTAAGCGAAGAGGTTATATTTCAGGGCGCAAAGGTAAGGGAGCGGGCTGAATGTGCAAATTGGAAAACGGCCTATTTTGAAAATGGTGAAAAAGACTGTGGATTTCTGTTTCCAGGGCAAAAACCGTGTTGTTCGAACCCTCAAAATCGCCACTTTAGATAACATAAAGACCATTCTTCAAGAAAAATAAACCCGGCTCAAAAAGTCAGCTTCCAATCAACTAATAAACTTTATCTTCCAGAACAACTAAAACCATAATATGAAACGATTAACCTATGCCGCGCTGGCTTTCGTCTTTTTTTCCTGCAACACCAGCGATTCTTCAAATGAATCCCAGCCCCGGGATGTAAAACAGTACTCGATCGAACAGTTTTACAAAAGTACCCAGGTGGGTGGTGGGTTTCTTTCAAGTGATGACTCAAAACTCCTTGTTAGTAGCAACGAAAGCGGTATTTATAATGCTTATGAGATCGATATCGCCAGCGGTGCCAAAAAAGCGCTGACTACTTCGACCAAGGAATCGGTATTTGCGAACAGCTATGTGCCTGGTTCCACCAGCTTTATTTACAGCGCCGATAAAGGTGGTGACGAAAACGACCACCTGTTTTTGCAGAGACCCGACGGCTCTGTAAAAGACCTTACACCCGGTGAAAAAGAAAAAGCCAATTTTGGAGGCTGGAGCCGCGATAATAAGTTCATGTACTACACTTCCAACAAAAGAGATCCGCGATTCTTCGACCTGTACAAGATGGATACCGCCACATGGACGCCCATTATGGTTTATAAAAATGAAAGCGGTTTTGATGTTGGCGCGATAACCGATGATGAAAATCTTCTCGCCCTTATGCAGCCGGTTACCACTTCAGCAACTAATCTTTTCCTGTTTAACCAGCAGACAAGAGAGTTGAAGAAAATCAATTCCGACAGTATTGAAAGCAACAACAACCCGATGCAGTTTTCCAACGATGGTAAGGTTCTTTATTATACAACTGATGAAGGAAGCGAATACCAGCAGGTGATGAAATATGATGTGGCGAGCGGTAAGAGTGAAAAATTCTACAGCACGAACTGGGATGTGATGTATATGTACACCTCCTTTGATGAAAAATACAGGGTAATTGGTGTAAACGAAGATGGTCGCAACAAGATTTATTTATTTGATCATAAAACCGGTGATAAGGTTGACTTCCCCGCTATCGAAAATGGTGACGTGCAGGCGGTAAATTTTTCACGCAGTGAGAAGAAGATGCGCCTCACCATTGGTGACGGTAAATCGCCCAACAACATCTACGTTTATGATTTTGACACCAAAGAACTGAAGAAACTAACAAATACCTTAAACCCCGAAATGGATGGTAACGACCTGGTATCAGCCCAGGTGGTGCGGTATAAATCATTTGACGGGCTTGAAATACCTGCCATTTACTACAAACCGCTCCAGGCTGGTAAAAACCAAAAAGTGCCGGCGCTTGTCTGGGTGCATGGCGGACCTGGTGGACAATCAAGGGTAGGTTATTTCTCCCTGATCCAGTACCTGGTAAATCATGGTTATGCGATACTGGCAGTAAACAATCGCGGAAGTAGTGGTTATGGAAAAACATTTTATAAAATGGATGATCGCAATCACGGTGACAAAGACCTCAATGACTGTGTTTGGGGTAAAAAATGGCTGGCCAGCCAGGATTATATCGACTCTACAAAAATTGGGATCATAGGTGGATCGTATGGTGGTTATATGACACTGGCTGCACTCGCTTTCAAACCCGACGAGTTTAATGTGGGTGTAGATATTTTTGGCGTATCAAATTGGCTGAGAACCCTGAAAGAAATCCCTCCTTATTGGGAATCATTTAAAAAAGCCTTGTATGAAGAGATCGGTGATCCCAACACTGCCGATACCGTAAGATTGAAACAATACTCACCCCTGCTTCATGCATCTAATATTAAAAAGCCACTGATGGTTCTGCAGGGTGCAAACGACCCCCGGGTGCTCCAGGTAGAAAGCGATGAAATTGTTGCGGCGGTTAAGAAAAATAATGTGCCGGTAGAATACGTGGTATTCCCCGACGAAGGACATGGTTTTGTAAAAAAAGAAAATGAGATCAAGGGATATGGACAAATCCTCCAGTTCCTTGACAAACACCTGAAAGGCGAAGAAGTGCCAGCGAAAAAGGACTAAGAAATCAGGTTCTAAGAATTAGTCATGAACAAGCGGGTCAGTTTTTGATCCGCTTGTTTTTTTATTGTTAATGCATCAACACTACTATAATTACCGGTCAGAGGCAGGGCATAGTCTTTGCAAACGCAGTAGTATGATTAAACTATTTGTTTGTTTATTTACCTGTACCTGTTTGCTGTTTGCCTGTAATAATTTAGATACTACTGAGAAAAAAGGCAAAAAAGTATCTTCCCGCAACTTTAGTGTTACCCCCCGAAATGCTTATAGCGATCTGTTCCTGGATAGTAACGCTGTGGAAAAATTTATCAGTGAGAAAAAAATTCCCGATTCACTCTCGCGTCGGATACGAAGTTTTTATAATAGCCGCAACTTTGAATTTGCCTGGTTTTCCAGTGATGGTCTTACTGAACAGGCCCGCGGTTTCTGGAACCTGCACAATCATTACACCAGTTCGACTGATGACACCCTGCTGGAGAACAAGCAACTTCAAAAAAGAATGGACCGGCTGGTAGCCGAGGAAAATGTTTCGCCTTCGGCAAAAAACAAAACTTTTATTGAAACGGAGATCCAGCTTACCCTCCATTTTATCACACATACCCTGCAGGCTTATGATCGAGAATACGTGAAGCGAAAGGAAATGGAACGGTTTGTACCGGCAAAAAAAGTCGACGCCATTTATCTTGCCGATTCATTATTAAAAAAGAAACACAAGGATGACAGATACTATGAAGATGTAAATCCATCATACGGATTATTAAAAGAACAGTTGGCGGTTTACCATGATATACATGTCAATGGAGGCTGGCCCCGGGTGACCGCTAATAAAGCCTATAAAAAAGGTTCATCACACCCGGGTATTGTCGCTATCAAAAAAAGGCTGCAACTCACTGATGGTTTTCCCCCAACAGATAGTTCGCAGGTTTTTAATGATACCCTTGAAATGGCGATCAAAAAATTTCAACAACGTCATGGTTTGAGTGCTGATGGTATGCCCGGCGAAACTACCATCCAGGAAATGAATACACCTGTTGAGAGACGGATACAACAGATCCTAATTAATATGGACCGTACGCGCTGGCTGCCCCAGCAACCCAAAGGCAAATTGATCCTGGTAAATATCCCCGCCTTTATTCTGCATGTAAAAGAAGGTGATAAAAATGTATTTGACATGGATGTGGTAGTAGGTAAGGGAGGTCATGATACAAGAATTTTCACAGGTAACCTCAACCAGGTGGTCTTTAGCCCCTATTGGAACGTCCCTGAAAGCATTGTCGAAAAAGAGATACTACCAGCTATTGAAAAAGACCCGGAGTATCTAGAAAAAGAAAATATGGAGATCACCGGAGAAAAAGATGGAATTCCCGAGATCAGGCAGCTTCCGGGTGAAAAAAACGCCCTGGGTAAAGTGAAGTTCTTATTTCCAAACAGTTTCAATATTTATTTCCATGACACGCCGTCCAAAAGCCTTTTTAAAAAAGATAAAAGAGCTTTTAGTCATGGTTGTATCCGCCTGAGCGATCCGGAAAAAATGGCCAGCTACCTGCTACAGGACCATACGGGTTGGGATGCTGCAAAGATTCGTGAAGCGATGAACAAAGGGGAGGAAAAATTTGTGAAGCTAAAAGAACCTGTACCGGTTTTGATCACATACTATACGGCATGGGTGGAAAACGGAGAATTGAATTTCCGCGAAGATATATATGGACACGATGAGCAGTTGATAGCGAAAATGTTCTTATAAGGGTGGCAAGCTGAGGTAACCGGAAAATCTGCAAACGAGAGTTTTCAAACTCAGGTTGCATATTTTTGCGGCTTACCGATAATGCCTTCCATGAAAAAGTTTATCCTGATTATTCTCGTTGGTCTTTCTATCGCGGCCTGCAGGCAACATGAAGCCGACGCCGGCCTGGTGCAACGCGATACTACCATCACCATCAAAAATTCCTTTAGCGACTTATTTTTTGACAGCCTCGCCCTGGAAAATTATATTCATAGCCGGGCTATTCCGGACACCCTGGCTAACGAGATGCGCAGTTTTTATAACAGCCGCAACTACCAGTATGCCTGGTTTCACGATGATGGGATTGCGGACTATGCAAACACTTTCTCGGGAATGCAAAACAGTTATATTGGTTACTCAGGTGATAGTTCTTTGTACGATGCCCGCCTGCATAAACTGATCGACTCATTACAAACAGACTCCACCATTCAACCTGCCGATCCACTGATCCTGGAAACTGAACTGGGACTTACATACCAGTTCCTGCGCTATACTTATAAGGCATATTCCGGCCGTGGTATCGATACCAAAGACCTGAACTGGTATATCCCGAAAAAAAAGATAAACCCGGTTAGCTTCCTGGACTCGATGCTGGTAAACAAAGGCCGCAATCTTGATGCTTATGAGCCGGTCAACCGACAGTACAACCTGCTCAAAACACATTTGCTGAAATATTATGAAATAGAAAAAACCGGTAAATGGGATTCTATCGTTGCAGACAAAAAGGTTTACCGAATCGGGGACTCTTCACGCACTATTGTCGATATCAAACAGCGCCTATACCTTTTGGGCGATCTTGCAACGGCCGATAGCAGCGGCATCTTTGATGAACAAACAGAAGTGGCGCTAAAATCTTTTCAAAGAAAACACGGATTAAAGGAAGATGGGGTGGCAGGACCGGCATTGATCAGGGCACTCAACAGGCCTATACAAGAATATACCCGGCAGATATTGATCAATATGGAACGAATGCGGTGGGTGCCAGCAGAACCGGCGGGTGATTACCTCCTCGTCAATATACCCGAGTTCCGTGTACATATATTTGAAAAAGGAAGGCTGGCCTGGAGCATGGATGTTGTAGTGGGATCTACTGCGCACAACACCGTTATTTTTAACGGTGACATGAAATACATAGTATTCAGCCCCTATTGGAATGTTCCGCAAAGTATTATCAAAAATGAGATCCTCCCAGGCATGCAGCGTAATAAGAACTATCTCGCCCGGCACAATATGGAATGGAACAATGGTAACGTGCGTCAAAAACCGGGACCACGTAATTCGCTGGGACTCGTAAAATTTCTTTTTCCCAACAGTTATAGTATATACCTGCACGACACCCCGTCCAAAAGTTTATTTAATGAGAGCAAACGGGCTTTTAGTCATGGTTGCATCCGGCTGGCTGAAGCCAAAAAACTGGCTATACACCTATTGCGCAATGACTCCACCTGGACTGAAGCAAAGATTACTCAAGCCATGAATAGCGGAAAAGAAAGATTTGTAACATTAAAGGAAACGATACCTGTGTTTATCGGCTATTTCACCGCCTGGGTGAATAGCAAGGGCGAATTGAATTTTCGTGAAGACGTATATGGTCACGATAAAAAACTGGCAGAGCATTTATTTGCTAATGGAAAATAGTAAGAACAAGGTTAAGAAGCAGGCCTCTGGTCCACCGCTGAAACCAGTTTTCACCTGCTTCTTACACCATTTAACCCTGTCCGGTTATTAATAACCTGGATTTTGAGGCAATGAATTACCCAGATCAATTTCTCTCTGTGGAATGGGCAATACCAGTTTCTCATAATCGAAAGGGTGCCCGTTTACAGAAAGTTTTAGTCGTTTTACAGTAAAAAACCGATCTCCTTCAAAAGCAAGTTCCAAATATCTTTCCTTTACAATTACATCCACATCGGAGATCGAGGCAAGGGGTGTAAGGTTTACACGTGCACGAATGATATTAACATCGTCGAGCGGTGTATTGGGCCCGATAGGTGCACCGCCTTTGCGAAAGTTAGCTTCCGCACGGGTTAGATACATTTCTGCAAGACGAAGCACCGGGATTGCGCGATAAAGATTTCTCCACTTGCCTGTCATATTTCCATTTTTCCCGGATATACTGCTGCCGGGATAGAAAAAAGCTTTCCTGCTATCGTTAGCCTCGTATTTTGCGATATGTGCATTGGTAACCTGTATTTCACCACGACCTTCGGGATCAGCTGAATAAAATGTAGTCATCCCAAAATTGCTGGTACCCGAATTACTCTGACTGGTTTGCTGGATCGCAAAAATATCTTCAGAGGAATTGCTGGCATTATTAAAGGCCCCTGCATAAGTTCCGGTAAGTGCAAACTCCCCCGATTCTATCACTTCATTGGCAGCCGTGGCAGCTTCGGCATATTTTGACTGCGAAAGGTATACCCGTGAAAGCAGGGCGAGTGCCGAGTATCGTGTGGCCCGTGCATCATCAGATGCTTCCGGCATTTTGGCCGCCCCATCTTCCAAATCAGACACTATCTGCTCATATACCGCTTCTACGGAGGCACGTGGCAACTTATCTCTTTCTGGAACAAAACCTGTCACCGGTTCCAATATCACGGGCACACCCGGATTGGCTGACGGATTTCCACTAGAATAAGGCTGTGCATACAGGTTGACAAGCCAATAGTACGTGATAGCCCTTAAAAACTTTGCTTCACCTTCTATTTCAGTCTTTTCATCACCGATCAATACATCAAGTTTGCTCAAAACAAGATTAGCGGTATTGATGGTATGATAAGAGTTGGCCCATACACGGTAGACTTCGGGAGAAGTTCTAACCTGTGAATTTTGAGAAAGATCGGTATACGTTTCAAATGTTCCTGCCCAATCGAGGTCGCCGTTATGAACAAGCAATTCCCCGAACGTATTGAATTTTTCTCCCAGGCTGTTTGCATTTTGCAGTGTCGCATATCCACCGTATAAAACAGCCTTGATATCGTCAGCCGAACCGATCTGGTCAGGTGTCAGCGTATTTTGCGGCGGTACATCAAGCTTTTTATTGCATGCACTGAATACCGCGACAAATACTAGAATTAAAATTAATATTCGTGATTTCATGGTTTTATTTTTTTCTATTCCGGGATGTTACAATTAGTCCTATTTCAAATTCCAATCTCTCCCGTTTCATGTATATTAGAATTTAACATTTAAACCAACCGTGAAAGTGCGGGGTTGGGGTATCGTGTAAAAATCAACTCCGGCTGAGATGTTTCTTACACCTGTCTGGCCCGTGCCCAGTGTATTCACTTCAGG
>JAEZRB010000027.1 GCA_023412975.1 Bacteroidota bacterium
TCTATTTCGACACGACAATAAGGCCTGAGTATCTCAAGGTTGTCACTTGCCATACATGCCATCGCGGCGAGGAATTTCCTGAATAACATGTCTCACATAACACTCTCTACCTGAAAACCCTCACCCCTGCCCGCGTATAATTACTCGATCCCTATCACGGTTTTACTGAATTTTAGTATAAACCATTAGTTGGAAGCACTATGCAGGAAAATACTCCGTTTATTTACAGTGGAGATGCGGTAGTATGGCGTGTACCTTATCCTAACGAAAAACAATCTTATGTCCGTTTTCAGCCTGATGGGACTTCTTTCAACAATTGCTCTCAGCCTGCCCATCATATTGCTTTTTGCAGCAAGACTCGTACTATACAGGTCGTTCCCGGCCCTGTTCGCCTATTATTTTATTGTATTAAGTTACCTGGTGCTGCTACTAGGTTATGTTGACCTGGGCAGTAATTTTAAATATTATTTTGGTGTATTGTGCAATTTCCTCGATACCCCGCTGATGCTTTTGTTTCTCGCTTATTTCAGCAAAACGGTTTTCTTCAGAAGGAAAATGCTGAGGATCGCGCTAGGTTTTATGGCGTTTGAGCTGATCGTGCTGGCATTATACGGGTTTAATATCAAGGCCACCACCATTTTACTTGCACCCGGCATTTTGCTGGTGCTGATCATTTCCGTATTGTTCTTTACTCACCAGGTGAAAATCGCGGTAATGTACCATCGTGCAATAGGAAAAGCAGTAATGGTATCCTCGGTCCTGGTTTCTTATGTAGGTTTCGCTTTTGTTTACGTGGTCTATTATATCATAGAACCCGCCTTCAAGAATGATGCGCACCTGGTATATTTCCTGATCATCACTTTTTCATCGCTGATCATGGCCACCGGGATCTTTATAGAAAGAAAAAGGGTAAACCAGCTTTCTGAATTACAAACTACCCGGGAAGAGTTGAAAGCCATTTACGGTGGTCAGCAGAGTTCAAATAAAATAGCCAACCCTCTCGAGCCGGCTATCATGAAGTTTGATCAGAAAGACTGGAACTAGAAATTATATTTCCCGTCCGCTATCATTGTATCAGCGATCCTTCTTCTCGCGTCTTTGGTATTAAACGGTTCAGCTTTTGTAAAGCGTTTCAATCCCATCAGGATCATTCTTTGTTCATCGCCGTCTGCAAATGCATTGATCGCGTCTTTGCCTGATTTATTTACTTTGTCGGCTGCATCATACAGGTAAGTTCTCATGATGTCCTGGTAAATCTGAACCGCAGTATCTCCCTGCTGCTCGGTCATTTTCATCACGCGTAGCAATACACTTTCCGCGTTGAAGATCTCGATGGCCATATCTGCCAGGTTCATCAACACCTCCTGTTCGTGTTCGATCTTCATCATCAGTTTTTGTACGGCTGCACCCGCGGTCATCAGGATTGCTTTTTTCAGGTTTGCGACCAGCTTTTTCTCTTTTGCAAAAGGGGCCTCATCTTCTGCACCGAAATCAGGAATGCTCATCAGTTCTTTTTGCACATTCATGGCAGGTCCCATCAGGTCGAGACGGCCGCCCATGGCACGTTTAAGTGTCATGTCAAGTGTGAGCAGGCGGTTGATCTCGTTGGTGCCTTCGTAGATACGGTTGATCCGGCTGTCGCGGTAAGCCCTCGAAATATTGTATTCCGCACTGAAACCATTACCACCATGTATCTGCACACCTTCATCAACCACAAAATCGAGGACCTCGCTACCATATACTTTCAGCATTGCGCATTCAATGGCATATTCTTCCGCAGCACCAAGCAGGGCTTCGTTAAAAGGTTTCCCCGCTTCCAGCAGTTCTTTTTCCTTTTCATCTACCCAGCTGGCAGTACGATACAGGGCAGACTCGGCGACAAACACTTTGATAGCCATTTCCGCCAGCTTGTGTTTGATCGCCCCGAAATTGGAGATCGGCTGTTTGAATTGTTCACGTGTTTTTGCATATACGACTGATTCAGTCAGCGCACGGCGAGAACCGCCAACTGCTGCTGCGCAAAGTTTTAACCGACCGATATTTAAGATATTGAAGGCGATCCGGTGTCCTTTACCGATCTCACCCAATACATTTTCAACTGGAATTTTCGCATCCTGGAAATAGAGTTGCACCGTAGATGATCCCTTGATACCCATTTTGTGCTCCTCGGGTCCCTGGGTAAAGCCTTCCATACCTCTTTCTACAATAAACCCGGTGAATTTATCTCCATCCACTTTAGCGAATACTGTATACACCTGCGCGAAACCACCATTGGTGATCCAGCATTTCTGGCCATTCAGGATATAATGTTTCCCATCATCGCTTAGTTTAGCCGTAGTTTTTGCACCCAGCGCATCACTACCACTATTAGGTTCTGTGAGACCATATGCTCCTGCCCACTCGCCGGTGATCAGTTTGGGAATATATTTTTGTTTTTGTTCGGGTGTACCGAAGTATAAAATGGGCAGGGTACCGATGCCGGTATGTGCCGCAATAGCTACAGAAAATGAATGGCCGGCACCCAGGTATTCGTTGACAATGGTAGAAGTGATAAAATCTTTACCCAGGCCACCATATTCTTCGGGAAAGGCAACAGATAGCAGGCCCTGTTCTCCCGCTTTAGTGACAAGGGATTTCATCAGTCCGGTCTCCAGGTTATCGATGCGGTCCAGGATAGGATACACTTCGGCATCCAGAAACTGATCACACATATCACGTATCATTTTCTGTTCCTCAGCAAAATCGCCGGGCGTGAAAGTTTCAGAAGGGGCAGATTCCCTGATCAGCCATTCGCCTCCCTTCAGCACGTTCTTTGTTTCAGTGGCAGCACTCATGGTTTTAAAAGTTTAAGATTGTTGAATATGGTTGAATGTGGTTTAAAGTTGTTATTTCAAATTATCATACACGATCTGCAGCACTTCCTTACACACTTCAATTTTTTCGGGTGACACGGTTTGCAGCGCTTCGCTGAGGATCTCATCAGCGATCTGCATTGTTTCTTCTTCCAGCTTCTGCGCATTTTTGGTAAGGTAGATCAGGTTGATCCGCCGATCGCTGTCCGATGGCACTCGTTTTACCAGGTTCAATTTTTCCAGGTTATCAACCAGCCTGGTGATGCTGGGTTTATCGCGGAAAGTGGCATTACAAAGCTGTTGCTGACTCAGGCCATCTTCCTTCCATAAATGGTACAACACACTCCACTGCTCGATGGTAATGTTCAAACCTGCATTATTGAACTTCTTCTGCAGGCGACGGGCTATCGCCGTGGATGCCTTCCCGGTAACAAAGCTGTAAAGCTCCCCCTTCTTAAAATGGTTGTTTGGCATATAGTTGTTTGTGCAACTATCCAAAAATAGTATTATTTTCGAAGAGTCCAAACTATATTTTCATAAAAAATTTCTCAGCGAAACGGTGCAAAAGCGGACCCTGTCATATCGAAATTCGACGGTTAATTACTACCGTTTTGGCCGCGGTCCCTCGATGGTTTTATGCTTTCACGGCTATGGGGAAGAGGCGACGCAGTTTTCATTTTTAGACAAATATGTAGGGGATCGCTATAGCTTTTATGCCATCGACCTGCCCTTTCATGGTGCCACAAACTGGCAGGAGGGATTGAATTTTACCAATGAGGATTTAAAGAATATAGTAGAACAGTTATTACTTGAAAACAACCCGGGCTCTCAAGACCAGAGATATGCGCTGATGGGTTTTAGCCTGGGGGGCCGGGTGGCTTTGAGTTTATACCAGGCTGAACCGGCGCGTGTGGAGAAGTTGATATTGTTGGCTCCAGACGGTTTGAAAGTTAATTTTTGGTATTGGATCGCCACACAAAGCTGGTTGGGTAATCGCTTATTTGCCCTGAGCATGAAGAGGCCCGGTTGGTTTTTTGCCCTGCTGAAGTTTTTGAACAGGCTTGGTTTTGTCAATTCAAGTGTTTACAAGTTTGTCAATTATTATATCGGCAACCCGGAAGTCCGTGATCTATTGTATAAGCGTTGGACCGGTCTGCGCCGTTTAAAACCCGATTTGTCGCGTATCCGGGCCTCTATCCGGCAGTTCAGCACGCCAACCCGGCTGATATATGGAAAATATGATCGAATCATTTTACCTGTACGGGGTGAAAAATTTCAAAAAGGAATAGAGGAACATTGTACCATAAGCGTCATCAACGCGGGTCACCAGGTGCTTCATGAAAATCATGTGGAGCGTATCGTGCAGGCTTTGCAGGATTAGCCGTCATATTATTAGCGGGTTCATGTTAGCTGATCCAACGGGCAGATCACATAATGCTTAGATTTGTCGCTGCACACATGGCATTCCTATTTATCATTCTGACACTTTTTGTTTTTTATAACCTTCTGATTCTATACTACTGGCAGGGGTGGAAGCAGATTCCGCTGTTTAACGCTAGTGGATTGGCGGTTTTTGAAAATCTCACCATCATAATTCCCGCCCGCGATGAAGAAAATAATATCGGCGCTATATTAACAGCGTTGCAGGCTCAAACTTATCCCCAGGAAAAGATTGAGATCATTGTTGTGGACGATCATTCTACAGATAAGACGGCAGAAATAGTCCGGCAGTTCGAGCGGGTAAAGCTGATCAGCTTGAAAAAAGATACTATCAACTCTTATAAGAAGAAAGCGATAGAATCGGGCATTTCTGCTGCATCAACAGAACTGATCATCACAACCGATGCTGATTGTATACCTCGTCCCGACTGGTTAAAAACCATCGTAGCATTCAAACAATCGACCGGCGCGGGTTTTATCGTCGCCCCGGTTGTTTTTGAATCATCCCCCAGCCTTGTAAATATTTTTCAATCCCTTGATTTCATGACCCTGCAGGGCATCACTGGCGCATCGGTTTATAAAAAGCTTCATGCGATGTGCAACGGCGCTAACCTGGCGTATGAAAAAAAATTATTCGATGAGGTAGGTGGCTTTGCAGGTATAGATCATATCGCATCCGGCGATGATATGCTGCTCATGCACAAAATCGCAAAAAAATTTCCTGATAAGATCCACTATTTAAAATCTGTAGATGCTACTGTCAGCACAAAGCCGATGCCCGATTGGCACACATTCTTTAATCAGCGAATACGATGGGCCAGCAAGGCCACCCACTATAATGATAAAAGAATCTTTTGGGTATTGCTACTGGTTTATTTTTTCAACCTTTCATTCCTGGCTTTGATCATCGCAGGATTTGTTGATCCCTTTTACTGGTTGTTATTCGCTGGACTCTGGTTAGCGAAAACAATTGTTGAATGGCCTTTTATGTATGCTGTCGCTGGTTTTTTTAACAGGAAGTCTTTAATGAAATACTTCTTTTTTGTCCAACCTATACATATTTTTTATACTATCATTTCAGGATTGCTGGGACAGATGGGAACTTATGAGTGGAAGGGGAGGAGGGTGAGGTGAGGAAGATGCTAGATGCTGGATACTGGATACTGGATGCTGGATGCTGGAACCGCCCGCCGAAGCAATAGCGTAGGTGGGATGATTGTTGAAGACGATTTATTTTTATCTTTCTTTTTTTAATGAGTAACCCATCCATATCATTTCAACAGGCGGCGTGGAAACGACTTCGCAAGAACAAAGGAGCTGTGTTCGGACTGATCATCATCTGCCTTTCGATTATTGTAGCTGTATTTGCTTATTTCATCGCGCCGGATCCTTCACCCTATGCCAATCGCATCATACTTGAGGTGGGTGGTAACAAACCTGGCTATACCCAAAGTTTTTTAAAAGTCAAAAGGGATCAGTTTTCTGGAGAGACTGGTTTTTTTTCCCGGCTGGTATCGGGAAAAGAGGATAGTTATTATCATGTTCCTATCGCTGGTAGTGAAGAGCAGGGAGACAGCATCATTGTACAGAAATATATCGACGAAGGTCTGAGCGAACGCCAGTCATATGCCAGGACTCAGTTGGCTGATGATCCGATTGAAACTGTAAAGTTTTATTTAGGCACAGATAAATTCGGCCGTGATATTTTAAGTCGACTGATCGTTGGCACGCGTGTGAGCCTGAGTGTAGGACTGATCACCATCATCATTTCTCTTTCTATCGGGCTGATCCTTGGTTCGCTTGCGGGTTATTATCGCGGTCGCACCGACAACTTTGTAATGTGGTTTATCAATGTGATCTGGAGCATTCCCACGCTTTTACTTGTATTCGCAATAACGCTCGCCCTGGGAAAAGGTTTCTGGCAGGTGTTTGTGGCAGTTGGCCTTACGATGTGGGTGAGTGTGGCGCGCCTGGTAAGAGGCCAGGTGTTGGCGGCCAGGGAACTTGAGTATGTGGAAGCAACAAGAGCCCTGGGCTATTCGCATTTTCGAACAATCGTCAGGCATATATGGCCCAATATCATGGGACCGGTGATGGTGATCGCCGCTTCTAATTTCGCTTCCGCCATCGTGATCGAAGCAGGCCTTAGTTTTCTTGGAGTTGGTGTACAACCACCACAACCGAGCTGGGGGCTGATGATCAAAGAGAATTACAATTTCATCATCACGCAAAATCCCATGCTGGCACTGGCGCCGGGTTTTGCGATCATGTTGCTGGTACTTGCCTTTAATTTATTGGGGAATGGTTTGAGGGATGCGTTGAATGTAAGGGGGAGAATATAGGAAAGCTGTGAGCTGTTAGCTTCGAGCTTCGAGCGTGTTTGGTTTTCAATTGTAATACTTCTTATTATTCAGTTTTTATAAGCCTACGTAGGCTCATTGTATCATAGATGCTCGCAGCTCATAGCTCATGGCTCGCAGCTCTTCTCTCCCCGCTCGCAACTTGCTCAACTAATCACCTTCACATTCCTGTTGAAACTCTCATCAAGCGAAATAAAAGTTTCTGTTCTTTCAATCCCTTTTATTTTCTGAAGCTGATCGTGCAGGACATATCGTAGTTGTGTAATGTCTTTGCAAACTATTTCTGCGAACATGCTATAGTTGCCCGTGGTATAGTTCAGTCGTACGATCTCGGGGATCTTTTGCAGGTCTTTCGCAACAGTATCGTACAAAGAACTTTCCTTTAAATAGATCCCGATAAACGCGATCACATCATAACCCAGTTGTTTAAGATCGGCCTTGAGGCGCGTGCCTTTTACTACACCCGCTTCCTGGAGTTTTTTGATCCTGACGTGAATAGTACCACCAGAAACAAAAAGCTTTTTACCAAGATCAGCATAAGAGATCTCAGCATTTTCCATCATGTGGTGAATGATATCGAGGTCCAGTTTGTCGAGATTTAATTTGGCAGACATTAAGGGGAGTGTTTTTAGATTATTTTCATTCAATCGTACAAATATTTGAATAATTTCTATTATTTCAAAATAATTGTTGAAAAATTTGGAATGAAAAGACCGATTGGCCTATATTTGTTCTATCAAGTTCTTTAAACGGGTTTACAAAGATAGCCCGATATACTGTGGGGTGATGAAATTTTCGGCAGACATGCCCTCTCGTCTCGAGGGTGAGGATAACGGGATAAACGTAGCATAGAGCCGGTTCCGACTAAAATCGGGGCCGACCGGGATTGACCACCGGACTTTGTGTTGCAGCTAACCGCCTCGTGGAGGTTCGACCCCTCCCCCTACAGCTCTCTTTCTCTCATGTGATTGTTATGCCTGTGGATCTTCGGATTTGCAGGTTTTTTTTGCCCTGTACCCAAAGTCTACTACAGGTATATAAAGATTTCATAACGAATAGCTCTCACTTCTCAGCACTAAATGAATTGTGAAATTGCAAGTTCATCCTGGGCGATGCACCTTAAAAGAATTTTGCAATTAAGAAAACCAGACCCGGAACCTTTCTCTTATTGAAATTAAGTCTACCAGTTCCTTTACGTGCTGAGGCCAGAGAAAGTTACCGGCTCAGGGCCGGTATGACAACAGCGGGATCGCCAATTTGCAAGGTGTTTTTATACAAATAGCTCTCACTTCTCAACACTAAATGAATTGTGAAATTGCAAGTTCACTATGCCGTCATCCGGGCGTTGCTCCCAGGAAAATCTTGTTGAAAGGAAAACCAGACCCGGGTCTTGTTGAAGTTAAGACTGCCCGATTCCTGTCGATACTGAGGCTAGAGAAAGTTACCGGCTCAAAGGCCGGTATGACAACAAGGAATACTCCTGTCGTGAAGAGATCTATTCCCCCTTTAATTTAGTCCACCCCGCTTTATCCAAACCTTATTAGTTTTGTAAAAAATCTAACCAAATGAAGAAGTTATTGTTATTGACTTTCCTTGTTGCCACTTTTTACAATGCCCTTGCGCAGGACGAAACGGTCAGGGAATTAAGAGATGCCTCCGGTCGTGTAATTAAGAAAGACCCCAATGATACCATCCCCTATACCTGGAGAAAGGGTGGTATGTACGGTATCAATGTGTCACAGGGCTCACTCAGTAACTGGGCTGCAGGTGGAGATGATTTTTCTTTGTCAGTCAACTCGATCCTAAACCTGTTTGCATTCTATAAAAAAGATAAACACAGTTGGGACAATACCCTCGATTTTAACCTCGGTTATGTAAATACTACCAGCCTGGGCAGCCGCAAGAATGACGACCGTATCGACATTCTTTCCAAATATGGTTATGCATTAAACCCGAAACTGAATCTGGCCGGCCTGGTCAACTTCCGGTCACAGCTTTTTAAAGGATATACTTACAGCGACGATGTCAAGACATTGTCCTCAGCATTTCTTTCACCGGCTTATATCCTGGTAAGCCCGGGTTTGGATTTTAAACCTAATGCTGACCTATCTATTTTTGTATCACCGATCACAGCCAGGTGGACTATTGTAAAAGATGATAGCCTCTCCGCACAGGGTTTGTATGGTGTAGAGCCCGGCAAACATTCCAATGGTGAGTTTGGTGCATTCGCAACGATTAACTACCTGAAAGAATTTAATAAGAACCTGAGCTTTAAAAGTAGACTTGACCTGTTTTCAAACTATAGAAGAAAACCACAAAACATCGACCTTTATTTTACCAATGTGCTGAACATAAAACTCACGCGTTTGCTTTCCGTAACCTGGAGTGTGGATATGATCTATGATGACGATGTACGGTTATTTGGTAAAAACAATACCGGCGCAGCCCTGCAATTGAAATCTTTAGTGGGGATAGGATTGTCTGCGAATTTCTAGAAATTCTCGGTTTGTTCGGAGTGTTTTTAGAGCGGAGAATAGGACACGGAGGGCACAGCGGGGAACACGAAGGGCACAATTTTTTAAATAAAAGGTGAAGGCCTACCCTTTGGCAGGCCCTCATCTTTTTAACACCTCAACTCTACCTCAACGCTTTAGGGTATCAGCTTATAAACGGTAATTGATAGGAAGGGTACGGCCTGTAAATTCAATCCTGGCCATGTAGAAATAATTACCATAAATGACCGGCAATCACTACATGGTCAACACACTGTTCAGCTTTTAATGCCTTGAAATTCATGATCCTTCCGTTTACCGATTCGTTCCTGTATTTATAATCGTCCAATTAGAGTGCCATAAGCTGTAAACTTTGTTGCATGGAACCCGCTGGCTTAACTTTGCCCGCTGATGGGACAAAAAAAATTAATACGGTTTGAAGAGCTGAAAACATTCCCCAATGTTTTGCAATACCCGGAAGGAATGGCGGGAAAATGGAAATCTTTCTTTAAAAATGAAAACCCTATTACACTGGAATTGGCC
>JAEZRB010000098.1 GCA_023412975.1 Bacteroidota bacterium
GGTATGTGTGGCGCAGCGCAATAAAAGAAGATCTGCCAGCGATAGCGCGGAGGACCAATGCAATACCTTTTTCAAGGTATCCGCCAAAAAACCGTTTTACAATTATTACTGTTATCAGCAATGCAGCCACTGGAAAGATTAAGTAGGCATAGCGACTTATATCCATTTCTTTAATCGACACCTGGAGGTGATGCACCAGTGTTTTTAATAATACAGCAGTCAATCCCGAAGCCAGGCCGACCAGGGTGGCGATGATGATAATATATTGTACGCGGCTGATTTTTGTACGAAGGAAGAGAACGATATATTGGTATGGTTTTTTTAATAAACGCATATTGTTGCCTGGAAATAAATAATTGGTAAAGATAAGCTGCAGTGGCTAATAGGGTATTCAGACAGCCAATCAAAAAGCTCAAATGGTAACTATATCAGTTTATTTGTGTGAGTGAATTTGGAAGCGGGAATGGGAAGGAATTGTTTGATCTATTTTGGTTGGAAGTAGTAAAATTTTTCCGCTGAAATATTGGAGCGTAAATTAATGCTGCGCCTGAATATAGATCTTTTCAAATGAGCAATTAATGGTCATAATTTGAATTCAGATCAAAATCCCTGCGGGGCCCTCCCTCCCCCGCCTCCACCTCCATTGAACTGGCTGAACGGTGTCAAATGTCGTACCTGTCAGGAATTCTATCCCGACTATACTACAAAATCCAACAGCTCAACCTGAAGTAGTTCAGCTAAATCAACCTGGCATAAACCTTCAACGAAAGTCTATGCCTCTGCTACAAAAAAAGAATCAATTCTATGGTAAATATCGCTTACTGTTCATGCAAAACCAAGGGGAAAAGACGCTCTTAAAATAGAAAAAAACGGGGGGCTTATAGCATGCCTTTCGCTCTTGCCAGGTCTTCCGGCGTATCGATCGCCAGGCTCTTGAAATCAACCAGGGCCATGCGTATGGGGACACCATTTTCAAGGTAGCGTAACTGTTCAAGTTTTTCTGCCTGTTCAAGTACAGAAGCATGCCACTTCGTGAACTTAAGTAAGGCCTCTTTTCGAAACCCATAAACACCTATATGGAGATAATGAGCTATATCGATTTTTGTATTGGCTATATGAGGTATTACGCTCCGGCTAAAATATAAAGCGTCACTATTTTTGTTCACCACCACTTTTACAGAACTGGTTTTTGATACGTCTTCATCTTCTGTAAATTTCCGCATCAGGGAGCCTACCATTACCGAGGGGTCATCAAACAGGTGGACGAGTTTGGCCAGCGGCTCCTTTTGAATAAAAGGCTCATCGCCCTGTACATTGATAATTACATCTACATCGAGTTCTTCGGCCGCCTCAGCAATGCGATCACTTCCGCTTTCGTGTGTTCGTTTACTCATCATTGCCTCGCCACCATTGTACACGATCTCGTTATAAATAATGTCGCTGTCGGTTACAACGATCACCTTATCGAAAAGCTGGGTGGCCACGGTAGCATCATAGGTGTGACTGATCACGGTTTTATTACCCAGTGTCTGCATCAATTTGGCGGGGAACCGCGAAGCAGCATAACGGGCAGGAATCATGGCAATTTTTTTCATGCTGCAAAACTAGGAATCCAGTTTCTGAAATGGCTTTTTAAGGAGAGAAATAAAGTCTTCGTCTTTCTCATTGGGGTAGTACCGGTCAAGGCCGTAACGGATATCCTTTGGATCCAGTTTCATAAAGGTGCCCAACAAGCGATCCCAAATGGAAAAGACAGCTCCGTAATTGCTGTCTGTGAAAGGCTGCTTCCAGTGATGATGGACCTTATGCATATTGGGAGAAACAAATACATAGCTCAGTGTGCTGTCCAGTCTTTTGGGCAGGCTGATATTGGCATGTGTAAAAGCAGTAGATAGGACTACCAGTGTTTGATAGATCATCACACTGTACATAGGCGCACCTGATACGAAGATCAGCAGCAGGAAAAAAACTCCCCTTAGCAGACTATCGCCGGGGTGATGCCGAAGGCCCGTGGTTACATCCACATTATTATCGCTATGATGTATTAGATGAAAACGCCAAAGTACACTTACTTTATGCATGACCAGGTGTACCAGCCAGCTGCTGAAGTCCAGGGCCAGCACGCCAATCACTATCGTCATGCCGATACCGGCGTTGAACCAATAAACCAGGCCGAAGTTCTGGTGCATACACCAGTCCGATAACTTTACGATAAGAATAGCCAAAAGCGTATGTATCACCAGGTGAAGGAGGGTAAACCCAAAGTTTACAACGGCATGTTTAAACTTTGTTTTTTTGTAACGCAGGGGTAGCAGGGGAATAGCACCTTCAATGATCCAAAAAATGAGAAGACCGCCAACCAGGATCGCCATGCGTTCCAGCGGTCTTTCCTCCAGCGTTGAAAAATAGCTAACCAGATTTTCCCACATACGTCCCGGTTTCCGGATTATTCAGAAATTGTAAATTACTAAAAAATAGACTAAGTCCTATAGAGGAAAATAGGGGCTCTAACTATCGTTTTGAACGGTCGGGTCAAAGCCCTGAACTATCTCCCGGGCCCGCTCCAACTGGCTTTCAGCCACCATGAGCTTGATTCCACCGATGGCATTGGACAAAAACGGATCGATCGTAACACTATATTCATCCTGCAGATAGCAATTGATGAACTCATCCTTCAACCTTCCCAGTAAAATGTGGGCCGGAATATAGTTGTCAAAGGAACAAAGCACTACATATTTCATCTCCCAGAATTAAATAAAAAAGCTCTCTACAAAGAGAGCTCAAAGATCCTGCTAAAAAAAAGTATCATTTATTGATTTAACATTAGCGGCATTACTAGCATCAGCATTTCTTCATTCTCATCCTGGTCAACAGGCTTTATAAGGCCTGCTTTGGTAGGGGTAGATAACTCAATGTTAACTTCATCGCCATCGGCTGCCGATAACATTTCGATCAGAAACTTGGCATTGAATGCGATCACCAGGTCTTCACCATTATACTGGCATACCATTCTTTCCGTCCCCTCAAAACTGAAATCAACATCCTGCGCAGCCAGTTGTAACTCACTGCCACTGATACTCAGGGCTACCTGGTTAGTACTTTTATTACTGAAAATGCTGACCCGGCGTAAGGCACTTTGAAAATCATTCTTGTTAACGGTGAGACGATACGGGTTATCAGTAGGTATGACTACCTTATAATCCGGGAAACGAGCATCTATCAGGCGACAACTCATCTGAGTAGTTCCATGTGTTACAAAAAGGTGGTTGCTGTTATAACTAATCGTCAGTTCGTCTTCATTAAATGGGATAGCCGTTTTCAGCAGGTTTAGCGGCTTGCGGGGCACGATAAAACTATCGGTTTTGGGACAGGACACATCCTTGCGTTTATAGCGTACCAGCCTGTGGGCGTCGGTCGCAACACATTGCATTCCCTTTTTATCAAGTTCAAAATAGACGCCCGTCATCGCGGGGCGCAGATCGTCATTGCTGGTTGCGAATAATGTTTTATTAATAGAAGTGATCAGCGCAGCTGCCGTAAGCTGGAAAGTGGTGGTATCATCAGCCGCGGGTGCTTTGGGGAAGTTGTCCGGATTTTCTCCCATCACTTTATACTTACCGTTGTCACTGGTGATCTCAATACCAAAGTTTTTATCAATATTGAAGGAGAGCGGCTGATCAGGAATATTCTTGAGCGAATCCAACAGGATCTTTGCCGGAATACAAACCCGTCCGCTATCTTTCGCTTCGATATCGAGCTGTATCCTCATTACCGTTTCCAGGTCGGTCGCAACTACCGTGAGCTTATTTTTCTCTATTTCGAATAAAAAATCTTCGAGAATGGGTAGTACGGTATTAGCATTGATCACACCGGCTATATGCTGCAGTTGTTTCAGTAAAGTGGACGAGCTTACGATAAATTTCATATACAAAATTGAATGTGGCGAAACTACTGATTTTTAATATATCGCCAATATTCAGCTACCCCCAGTTTGACGGCCCTGTACCGGTTTGACGCAGCATTCTTTTATTAACTTGCCACCGGTAATTATCCACACATTCAGCCATGGCAACCTATAAAAAGCAGTTAAGTCCCGACCAGGCCCTCCAAAAACTCAGGCACTATTGTGGTTACCAGGAACGCTGCCATAAGGAGGTGACGGATAAACTGTTTAGCCTGGGCGTTCGGAAGTATGATCAGGGAGAGATCATCGCCTCCCTGATCAGCGAGGGCTACCTCAACGAGGAACGATTTGCCCGGGCCTTTGCTGGTGGAAAATTTCGGGTAAATGGATGGGGCCGGGTAAAAATAAAATACGCCTTAAAGCAAAAGCAGGTCAGTGATTATTGCATCCGGAAAGCGCTGACAGAAATAGAAGAGCAGGATTATTTCGACAAACTCCAACGGTATGCTGCGGAAAAATATGCGGCGTTAAAAGGTGAGCAGCACCTGGTGCGGAGGAAAAAGACGGCCGATTACCTGGTTCAACGCGGATTTGAGCACAACCTGGTTGAAGTTGCCATCAGCTTGATCACTAAAAAGGATGAGTGAGTCTTCGGCCCCGAAGGTTGGGCTTATCTTTATAATCTTGTTATCCCTAAAAACAGAGAAATGAGTCAGTCCCTGACGATCAGTCTTATCCAAAGTCATCTCCATTGGGAGGATAAAAAAGCCAATCTTCGCATGTTCGAGGAAAAGGTCGTCGGCATAGCCGAGAAAACGGAAGTTGTTTTTTTGCCTGAAATGTTTAGCACGGGGTTTAGCATGAATCCTTCCCTGCTGGCAGAAACCATGGCAGGCGAAACGGTGAGTTGGATGAAGCGAATATCTGCCAAAAGAAAAATTATCCTGGCTGGCAGCCTGATCATCCAGGAAAATGATCAGTTCTACAATCGCCTTATTTGGACTTTACCCAATGGACATTTGGGAATATATGATAAACGTCACCGGTTTGCCTACGCGGGCGAAGATCAGCACTACACACCCGGTCATAAACGGCTTATCTCATCAGTGAATGGGTGGAAACTAAACCTGCAGATATGTTATGATCTTAGGTTTCCCGTATGGGCGCGACAACAATTGAGCGAGGCAGCGCCGGAGTTTGATGTGCTGGTTTATGTTGCCAACTGGCCGGATAAAAGAATACTTGCCTGGAAAACACTATTGCAGGCAAGGGCTATAGAGAACCAATGTTACGTGGTAGGTGTTAACAGGGTTGGTAAAGATGGGAACGATATCAACTATAATGGTAACAGCATGGTCGTAGACCCGGTGGGTGAGATACTGTACAATAAGGAAAACGAGGAAGACATTTTTACCATCGCCCTCTCCCGCGAAAGGCTAGAAGAAACCAGGCAAAGATTTCCTTTTTGGAAGGACGCCGACCGGTTTTTAATTATTGATGATGAGGGAATACCAACTATGGATTAAAGCGGGTTTGCCCCGTTTCTTTATCCCTCCTGATCAGCTCCATGGCGGTTTCAAGTTTGTAGTCGATACCACGCGTTATCGCATCAATCGTTGGTTTGGAAACGACTTCAGGCTGTATGCCTTTGCCGGTTTTGGGATAATCTTTATCGATCACCAGTCTAAACAAGGGTAAGCGAAACCGCACCCTGGTTTCGGGCAAAGTAACATCAGGGATCAGCCAGGCAGAATTTCCATAAGCGCCGCCACCGGTTTCCTCACCTACAATGGTTACATTATCCTGCTTTTTTAATGTACCTGCAAATAATGTGGTAGCGGAAAATGAGTTTCCACCTGTGAGGATATACACTTTCCCGTCAAAGTGATTTTTTTTCTTAGGCTTGAACTGTGTTTTTTCAAAGTACCGGAAATGATAGTTCCCGTCTGATTTTCGACGTGTGAAAAATGTCATGAACAGGCGGTTGAAGAAATCATTTTTGATATAACGGCTGTATTTTTTTCTTTTTGCGATCGCATACAATGAATCGGCAACTTTAAAGCGATGATCAGATAAATACCTCGTCAAAAAAGTGGAATTGGTTACGCTGCCGCCACCATTACTCCTGACATCGATAATAAGGTGACCAATTTCATTCTTCTTCAAATTTTTAAATGAGCGTCTGAAAAATCCCTTCAATCCATAACCCCTGCCAAAAGAATTCAGGTCCATCATGGCAGTATGATTTACTGAATCGATTTTTAAAAGTCGGACTGAGTTTTTACGAATCAATCGTCTTTCCCTGCGTGAAGGTTGTGGTACACTTCTGATGGCCCGTATGGCGGCCCTACTGGCTGTGTCGGATATAGGGCGATAGGTTTTTAAGGCCGTATGTCTTGTATACCCTGTACTGTCAACATATTCAATATTGTAAATAGGTGAGTTCCCGAAAATAGAGGTATAAAGCGAACCGAAATAACCGCGATTACTCAGGGCCTGGTATTTATGAGTGGTATTGTAGCCATCGGTTGAAATATAATTGAACAGTGTGTCAACGATCATTGAAATGGGCTGCCCGTTAATACTATTAACTACCGTTCCCCTTTTCAGTGGACTTGTGCGATCGAGGTTTGCTGTTACCACCGCTGTATCGTCCCAGATCTTCAAACTCAGGGGAAACAACCTTGACACGCGGGAAGTATCTACGAAACGCGAATACCGCCTGGAAGCCCGGACGGATGTATGCCCACAATTGATCTTTGAAGTGACCCAAACCAACACCCTTCGAAACTGCTGCTCCGTCATAGAATCCGACAGCTGTGCGCGGCCAATATTGAAATAATGGTCCATGCTGTCTTTTTCCTGGTACCAATAAAGACTCGGATGTGCTTCTTCAAGAATCTGTCGATAGATGGAATAATCCTTTTGTAATTTTTCGGGCGGGTATTTTTTGGCGGGTGAAAACGCGGATTTGCTTACGCCACAACTCGTCAACAGCAACAAACCGATACAATAAAATAGATCACGCATCTTCATTTTATCAAAAATAATACTCGGCAGCCAGATGTGCCAGCCGCCAACCTGTTATGGCAGTCTTAATTTCTAGGATCTGAGGTGGGTCCAGCCCTGGGCAGTGATGGGATGCCTGCCGCCCCCTTTAGTTATGATGGTGGCCTTTTGTTCCGCCTCAGTCATATAACCAATTACACTGATTTGTTCGTTAAGGACGATCTTATCATGGTCATTCTGCGACAGGGTGAACAAGAGTTCATAATCCTCCCCGCCACTCAGGGCGCAGGCGGTGGGGTCTATCTGGAACTTATATGCCGCGGCCTTCATTTCCTCCGCGATCGGGATCTTTTCTTCATAGAGCACACAACCCAGGTTGCTTTGTTTGCAGATATGAAGAATGTCTGAGCTCAGGCCATCGCTTACATCCATCATAGAGGTGGGAATGATATCAGTGTCTGAGAAGAATTCTACGATGTCCTTCCGTGCTTCCGGTTTCAACAGTTTACCAATCACATACGACTCACCTTCCAGGTCGGGTTGTACACCGGGACTTTCTACAAAGATCTTTTTCTCCCTTTCCATAAATAACAAACCGACATAAGCAGCGCCAAGATCACCACTTACGCAAAGGAGATCTCCTTTTTTTGCGGTACTTCTTTTTACAAATTTATCCGGCGCAACTTCCCCGATGGCAGTCACTGATATGATAAAGCCTTTTTGCGAAGAGCTCGTATCACCGCCAACCAGGTCGACGCCATAGGTGCTACACGCGGCATAAACGCCCTCGTAAAATTCATCTAATGCTTCCACGCTGAAGCGATTGCTAATACCGATCGACAGGGTGACCTGTGTCGGTATAGCGTTCATGGCGTAGATATCACTCAGGTTTACCACCACGCTTTTGTAACCGAGGTGCTTTAACGGGGTGTACATCAGGTCAAAATGTACGCCTTCAATAAGCAGGTCGGTTGTGATCACGGTTTGTTTCCCAAAATGATCAATCACCGCGGCATCATCGCCCACGCCAACCAGTGAAGAGGCGTTTTGCAACTCAATATTTTTGGTCAAATGATCGATAAGCCCAAATTCTCCCAGGGTTGCTATCTCTGTGCGTTGTACCATAGCGATATTATTGTTATAGACTTTTTGAGTTAAACCGACTTTAATTAAAGACTTTTTTCATTGTTGATCACCTTCAGCAGATCATCATGCACTTTACCGTTTGTAGCCAGGATCCGGTGCTGGTAGTGTGAAAATGGTGCACCTGTAAAATCCGTTACCTTACCACCGGCTTCTTCTACGATCAGGAAACCTGCTGCGCTGTCCCAGGTTTCCAGTTTATGTTCATAAAAACCGTCAAAGCGTCCGGCAGCCACCCAGCAAAGATCAATGGCAGCAGAACCCAGCCGCCTGACGGGTACGCCTTTCCTGATAAACCGTTCAAAAACCTCAAGCGGGCCATTGGGCATGTCCAGGTAAGTATACGGGAACCCCGTGACCAGGCAGGCATTGATGGCATTTTCCTGGGTGCTCACCTTTATGGGTTTGTCATTCAGTGTTGCGCCTTTACCTTTTTCGGCAACAAAAAGTTCATTAAGGTGGGGATTGTAAACGGCGCCCAGGATGATCTCGCCTTCATGTTCGACCGCAATCGAAACACAGTTGAGGGGAATACCGTGCGCGAAGTTGATAGTGCCGTCGATGGGATCGATGATCCACTTATATTTTGATTCCTGTACGATCTTGCCAGCTTCTTCACTCAGGATATAATGGTCGGGGTATTTCGACCTGATCACCGAAATGATCGCTCTTTCGGAGGCATGATCGGCGTCGGTGACAGGATTATTAATGCCTTCTTTGTTCGTTACTTTGAATTCGTTATTGAAAAAACGAAGAATTTCCGCGGCACCTGCCCGGGCGGCTTCGACAAGGGTATTTTTAAGCATACGCAAAGATAAGAAGCGCAATGTGCCCGGTTGGCAACAATAAATACCCC
The DNA here is from genome assembly GCA_023412975.1 of Bacteroidota bacterium. Classification (GTDB taxonomy): domain Bacteria; phylum Bacteroidota; class Bacteroidia; order Chitinophagales; family Chitinophagaceae; genus Terrimonas_B. Next base: position 8,913 of record JAEZRB010000098.1, read on the forward strand.
CGGCTATTCCAGAACTATTATTTTTGAGCCAATCATTGGATATATTTCGGATGCCCGTATGGACCTAAGTATTATTATCGTCAATTATAATGTCAAGCATTTCCTGGAGCAATGTCTTTTCTCTGTAACAAAAGCTGCGGCCGGGTTACAGGCAGAGATTATCGTTGTTGACAATAACTCTTACGATAATAGTATAGAATACCTGCAACCAAAATTCCCGGGTATCCGGTTTTTATCCAACAGCGAAAACCTTGGTTTCGCAAAAGGCTGCAACCAGGGGCTGAGACTGGCAAAAGGCCGCTTCATCCTGTTTTTGAATCCAGACACCATCGTTCCGGAGGATTGTTTTACAGAGTGTATCGATTTTTTCGACTCCCATCCCGATGCCGGCGCTATTGGTATTAAAATGTTGGATGGCAGTGGAAGATTTTTAAAAGAGTCAAAAAGATCATTTCCCGCACCACTGACATCCCTGTTTAAGCTTTTCGGACTTTCGAGGTTGTTTCCACGCTCACCCGTTTTTTCAAAATACCATCTTGGTCACCTCGATAAGAATAAAGACCACGAAGTAGATGTGTTGGCCGGCGCATTTATGATGGTTAGGAAGGAGGCACTGGAAATCACGGGTGGTTTTGATGAGATATTCTTTATGTATGGTGAGGATGTGGATCTCAGCTATCGCATCCAGGAAACGATCAACCCTGCTACCACCAAACTATTTAAGAACTATTATTTCTCTGGTAGCAGCATCATTCATTTCAAGGGCGAGAGTACGAAAAAGGCCAGCATGAATTACGTGCGCATGTTTTATAATGCCATGAGCATTTTTGTTCGTAAACATTATGGGGGCAGCCGGGCGGGTATATTCAATTTCATGATTCATCTTGCGATCTGGATCAGGGCAGTATTTGCGGGTGCAGGCCGATTTATCAGACGAGCCGGCCTGCCTGTGATTGATGCGGGACTGATCATGCTATCATTCTGGGCCATCAAAGAATGGTGGAGTGAATATATCAGGCCCGACGTACAGTATGATAACAAGCTGCTTTGGATCGCCATTCCTTCTTTTACCATTCTTTATCTTATTGCAGCCTACTATGCCGGATTATACGACCGTTGGTATAAGCGTTCGGAACTGATCAGCTCCACATTGATCGCTACACTTGTGTTACTCGCGGGTTATTCTTTATTACCCGAGCAATATCGCTTTTCCCGGGCGATCATTTTATTTGGCGCCGCGCTTTCATTTGTGTTGATTGGGCTTTTGCGTCGCTTCCTGGTTGCCACCAAGGTTTTGACCAGTAGCAAACAAATGGAAGAGCAGGCTACGACACTGATCATTGGGTCTCCCAAAGAATATGAGGAGACTGTAGAATTGATGCATGAGGCGGGCATGAAAGAAAAAGTATTAGGCCGCGTTGCCATCAGTGAGGATGATAGCGCAGCTATTGGTTACTGGTCACGGCTTGATATCCTGTCAGGCGCTATACCATTCCGTGAAGCTATTTTCTGTGAAGGCTCTTTGTCATTCAAAGACATTATTAGTGGTGTGCAGACCGCTGCGGGCAAGATCAAAATAAAGATCCATGCAACGGGCAGCCATAGCATAGTGGGAAGCGATTCCGGTGATAGCTCCGGTGAAGCTGTCTCGAAAGAAAATGGTGTGAACCTGGCAAATCCCTACCATCGCCGGTTGAAAAGGCTGCAGGATATATTTATTTCGATAGTGGCAATTATCAGTTTCCCCATACATTTATTTGGTGTGAAAAAGCCAATCAGATTTTTCGCAAGTTGTTTCGAGGTTTTGTTTGCGAGAAAAACCTGGATAGGTTATGCAGTAGATGAAAAAAACCTGCCGGCATTACGACCTGCAGTCATTGCCTGTAATGGTATTCCTCGTTCTGTAAAACAGGAACTACCTGAGCAAAGCCTTCGTATGCTTGATTATTGGTATGCCCGTGATTATGATCCTTCACAGGATCTAAAATTAATTTGGAAAGTATATCGCAAATTGGGTGGGTAATTCAAAGCTGAATGGAACTAAACGCTTATACCACAAGCCTAATTGGCCCTATATTCGCAAACATTTAAAAATAACATTGTGTAACTTTAAAGTGACGATGTAAGAAGCTTGCATACATGGCAAATATTATTGATATAAAAATACCAAAAGCCCTCGCCGCGGCCTTAAGAATACCTCCCAATGATGCACGGCGGCAACAGGTTCGGGTCCTTCAAAAATTACTTAAGAAGGCCCGATTTACCGAGTTTGGCCAGCATTACCGCTTTGATGATATATTGTTGTGCAAAACACCGGAGAAAAAATTCCAGGAACTCGTACCCGTTCATGATTACAGCAAGATCTATGAAGAGTGGTGGAAGAAAACGCTTGATGGTGTGCCCGATGTGACCTGGCCTGGAAAAATAAAATACTATGCTTTGAGTTCCGGTACATCAGAAGCGTCTAGCAAATACATACCGGTGACCAAGGATCTGTTACGAAGCAACAGCATCAATTACATCCGGCAGCTCATCAGTGTATTCGGCTATGAGGAAGCAAACCGTAAAGCGCTTACCAAAGGTTTTCTAATGCTAGGTGGCGCTACTGACCTTCAAAAAGGTGAAGCAGGCTGGTATGCTGGTGACCTGAGTGGCATCCTGGCAAGAAAGCGACCTTTTTGGTTCCAGACATTTTATAAACCCGGCGGACGTATTGCGGCCATGAAGGACTGGAACCAGAAACTCAATGAGATCGTGGAGCATGCCAGGGAATGGGATATCGGGTATATTGTAGGCGTGCCCGCCTGGTGCCAGATGTGTATGGAGATGGTGATAGAGCACTATAAGGTGAAGAATATTCACGAGATCTGGCCCAATTTCGGCGTATTCGTCCACGGTGGCGTTGCTTTTGGCCCATATAAAAAAGGATTTGAGAAACTTTTGGGCAAGCCGATTGTTTACATCGAAAATTATCTGTCGAGTGAAGGCTTTATCGGTTTCAAAACCCGCGAGCATGCCCAGGGGATGCAGCTGATCCTGAATAATAATATCTTTTTTGAATTTGTTCCTTTCGATGATAAGAACTTTGATAGCGAAGGGAAAATTGTTGCCAACCCGGATGCCAAACTAATTCATGAGGTAGAAACAGGTAAGGATTATGCCCTGCTGATGAGCACCAACGCTGGCTCCTGGCGTTACCTGCTTGGCGATACCATAAGATTTGTTGATCTTAACAGGCATGAAGTGGTGATCACCGGTCGCACCAAGCATTTTTTAAGCCTTGTGGGAGAGCACCTCGGGGTTGAAAATATGAATAAAGCCATCCAAATGGTCAGCGAAGAGTTTAACGTGAGCATCCCGGAGTACACAGTTGTGGGACTTCCCTATCAAAACTTTTTTGCGCATAAATGGTATGTTGCTACGGACGATAGCGTAGACGTAGAGATGCTCAGAAAAAGAATAGATGAAATCCTCTGCGTACTCAATGATGACTATGCAACAGAACGTACCAGCGCCCTGAAAGAGATTTTCCTTGAAGTATTGCCTGAAGAAAAGTTTCTTGAGTTTATGAAATTGAAAGGAAAACTCGGTAGTCAGCATAAATTTCCACGTGTGATGAAAGGAAAAATGCTTGACGACTGGAACAAATTTTTAGAAACCGGCCAGGTATAAAAAGCTTTGATTTCACGTACTTCGTGCAAAGTTTTCCGCTAACATGCCAGAAGCTTTTTTAAAAGGAATTACACTTGGATTCCTGCTGAGTATTTCAGTAGGCCCTGTCATATTTTCAATCATCAAACAAAGCCTAAACAATGGCCACCGTGGCGGTTTTGCTTTTGTGGCAGGTGTGTCGGCCAGTGATATTGCGCTAGTACTGATCAGCAATGTATTTACCGAACTCTTTTCCAGCATCAGTACTCACCGTTTGCCAATAGGGATAGCCGGGAGTTTTTTTTTAATTGTGATGGGTATTTATTTCCTTTTCTTTAAAAAAGTGAAAGTAGATGCGGCTGGCCAGCAAATTTTGTCTCGTTTCAGGAAAAGGGACTATGCCAGGTTATTCCTTTCGGGGTTTTTTATGAATACACTGAACCCTGCTATATTTTTATTCTGGATTACGACCTCCACTTCTTTTGCCAGCCATTCCACCCGCGAAAGAATTGTGATCTTTTGCACCTGCCTTTTATTTGTCTTGGCAACGGATATCGCCAAAGTAATGCTGGCCGGAAAGATCCGCAACCGGCTTACACCCCACAACATACATTATATCAACCGGCTCAATGGTATTATTCTTATTGGATTTGGTCTCGCCCTAATATGGGGATTACTTAAATACGCCTAATTCCGTTTGGTATCAAACCAAGGCAGTCGCCGATTATTATTTTAACAAATCCAACCCTGCAATACCCTGTAAGTTTGTCGCATGAACCGGCTGCTTCTGACTTTCACGTGTATGCTTGTATGGATACTCTGCCAAGCCCAGACAGGTTATTTGTTTGTGAAGAAAGGCGTGAAGAAAAAGGCCACTTATACTGAGGGAACTTCGATTTCACTGCGCTTGCAAAACGACAGCCTGCGTCATGGTCTAATTACCAGGCTGATCAATGATACTATTTTTTTAAATGGGCGACCTGTCCCACGCCGGGCGGTAAAGGAAGTCTTACTGGAAGATCGCGACAGAAAATTTCGTATTCCTTTCAGGGATTTTATGCTGATCACCGGTGGAGTAGCGCTGGTCACAGCGGGCCTGAGCCTTAGTAACCAGGCAGAATTCAGGGATGCATTGATAGCAGGTCTGGCCATAGGCTATGGACCGCTTGCAGTGGGATATGTGAAAAGTAAAATATCCCTGAAACGCAGAAAGTATCGCATAGGTAAAAAATTCCGGCTGCAGATGATTGATTTTTATGTACCGGGCAGGCGCGGATTCTGAGATTATCGAATCCGAATTCACGCCCGAATTCACAATCCCTTTTTATATTGCAGCTGGCTATGAAAGATTTTTTTCTGAAAGTATGGCGCTGGACAAAACGGGTATTCATCGTGCTTTTCATAGCACAACTGGTTTATATCATTTTGTTGAAATGGATCAATCCACCCATTACTATCACACAATTGGTGAGCTGGGTCTCGGGTCACGGGCTTAAAAGGGATTATGTGGACGGGCGAAACATATCTTTTAATGCGAAGCTCGCTGTGATCGCCTCGGAAGACCAGTTGTTTGCCGACCATAGCGGGTTCGACTGGAAAAGCATCAAGAAGGCTATGAAGTATAATGAGAAAAAGCCAGGGCGTGTGCGGGGTGCCAGTACCATAAGCCAGCAGGTAGCCAAAAATGTTTTCCTGTGGCAGGGCAAGAGTTTTTTTAGAAAGGGCCTTGAAGCTTATTTCACGTTCATGATTGAACTGATCTGGGGCAAGAAAAGAATCCTGGAAATGTATCTCAATGTAAGCGAGATGGGAACGGGGATTTTTGGAATCGAGAGGGCCTCAAATATTTATTTCAACAAGTCATCATCACAACTCAGTCGCCAGGAAGCTGCACTGATCGCAGCCTGCCTGCCAAATCCAAAGCGGCTAAAGGTGAAACCTGCATCCAAATATATGGCCGGCCGCTCCAGGAAGATCATGCAACAAATGAATTTTCTACAGACAGATCCTGAGATCTTAAAGATCATTGAAGTGAAAAAGAAATAATCACTGCATTAGTCCGCCAGCTGATCTACTGCGCGGATGGCTGTATTCAGCCTTTGTTCATAGTCGCCACTGATATCAACCCAGGGCGTTGACTGGTTGATCATAATATCCTTATAGATAGAATAGAGCTTCTGGCGGCTTTCCAGGTCGGGATATTCCCTCAATTCATCTTTTACCCAGGGCAGATCGACATTACATAGCAGGTAGAGGTCGTATTTCCTTGCTACGATCTGGTCAAGGATAAACCTGTGGCAATTGTCAAAAACAAACTCGCACCACACTTTCATAACGTACATATCGGTATCGACAAATAGCAGTTGTCGGGGATTTTTGATCGACGCCGCCGAACCAGCATTTTCCAGCTTTTTTTTATATTCATCCTCCAGCAACAATTGTCTCGTGGCGATCGTTAGTAAATCATTGTAAGTATAGTTCATACCATGTTTCAGAAGATATTCCCGCGCATATTCAGGTACCCACAAGGTTTGAAAATGCGCCGCCAGCTGTTGACACAGCGTGCTTTTGCCGGTGCTTTCTGGTCCTAATATGACTATCTTTTTGAGCTTACTCATGCGCGGAAGATTGTCTTAATTTAACCCGCCTTTTCCATTCTGCCAATCCCCAGAACGCAAATACGAGCAGAATTACATAATACACACTGGTAAAAACTAATCCTTTTACAAAATACAAGGGGATCGATGCAATATTTGTGATGATCCACCAAAACCAGCTTTCCACTTTTTTTCTTGCCATCAGCCACATGCCTGTAAATGCGCTGGCTGAGGCCAGTGCATCGGCCCAGGGAATAGCACCCGGTGCAAATTCTTTTTTTAGATAAGAAAGGGCGATAAATATGCTGATATAAAAAAAGCTGAAGAATAAAACCTGGATGCGCCACTCGCGGGGCGAAGAGCTGGTAATGACAACGGCGCGCTGGTGCTGAGGTGTTTTCCTGGCCCACAAGATCCAGCCATAAATACTGACTACCGTATAATAAAAATTGACGGAAGCTTCGCCCAACAGGTGAAATTTGAAACTCAAATAAATATAGATGATCGTATTGATTAGCCCCACCGGGTAGACCAGGATGTTTTCAATACGGCTAAACCATACACTGGCAATCCCGGCAAATACAGCGATAAACTCCAGTATCGTTGTGTTTTTTATCCCCTCAATAAATGCATGGTATATTTCCTGTAAACTCAAATCTCCAGTTTGATGTAAACATAATAAAAAAGCAAACCCTACGGAGGTTTGCTGAGACGGAATCGGGTGATATCAATCAGTTCAGGACTGACTGCTTCCGGATCTCCGTTTGGAAAAAGGTATGAGCATTGGCGCCCATTTTTTATACTCACGGTATTTTTCGCCAAAATGCGCCATCAGATCACGCTCTTCAAATTGTATGGCAACAAGTATATAACCTGTAGTCAGTATGGCAAATAGCAAATGAGCAACCGTCATGACCGGTGTGCACCAAAATGCAATCAGAAAGCCGAGATAAAGAGGGTGTCTTACCAACCTGTAGAATCCTGGTAATCTGAAGGGCAATGGAGTGTAAGGCTTCCCATTAAAATAAAGCCATACCTGGCGGAGCCCAAACAGGTCGAAATGATTGATCAGGAAAGTACTGATAAACACGATACCCCATCCGGCAAGATAAAGAACAGTTAACACGGTTTGAACTACACGGTCATCTACCGACCAAACGACGCCCCCGATAGGCTGCCATAGCCACATCATCAGTATAAGGCAGGCACTCGACAATAACACAAAGCTGCTGCGTTCCAACTCTGAAGGAATGATGCGTGTCCACCTCCGTTTAAATGCCGGCCTTGCCATAATGCTGTGTTGCAGGGCAAACAGTAACAACAGCGAGCCATTCACCAGCAAAGCTTTAGTGAGGGAAGCTTCGGGTTCACTGTCAATTGTTTTTGGTACCACCATATTCCCTACAAAACCGATGGCATATAGGATAGTGCCGAGAAAGGCTGCATAGCAGACAACGCCGTATACCAGGACGAGTATTCTTTTCATAATAGTTGGTTTTAGCGATTTTGTTGCGGTTAATATTGCCTGCTTTTTACAACGGCAGATTCTAAATTGTTCTTTTCACGTACTTCATATCTCACTTCATACTGATCGTTTTCAACAAAATCAATTTTGCCAAGTGTCACCAGATTGACTTTACAGTCGCCATTTACCACGACTTTTAAATTAGGGATTCTTAAGGTGCTGGCTGTATGAACATATGCTGCATTATTGATCTTTATCTGCTGCAGGTGATTGGCCGGCACATAAATAACACCCCTGTTCTTAAAATTCCTTCGGCGGTTGCCGTCGATGATCAGTTTACCCTCGGTTTGTTTGATTGAAACCTCTTCTAGAAATTTTTGATCACCCATCATTCTTAGTTTCTCACTGGGATGTGTAACTAGTACAACTGTCACGTTTGAATTCACAACAAGTGATGTGATCACACCGGATGTTTTGATTTCTTTATTAATTACATCCGTTGCAGATATCCTGACCGCGAATACCGCCAGGAAGATGAGAGAAAGAAAAATTGTCCTTTTCATAATAGATAAGTTTTAAGGTTTAATGAGGACGCAAGTTTATGTCAACAAAAAAGCGTTTGAAACACCACATTAGCCGATGTTCCCGCCAATTGTGTAAGACAGGCGGGATGCTTAGGCGACTGGTCCTGTCAGGCGATTATTGCCATAGGTATCAGAGAATCCGCGAGCTACTCAGGTAAAGCGAATGCTCACTCAAAAAACTGGGACTATTGATCAATACCTATTTAAAAGACCAGTTAAATAGCATTGATTGCAGGACGATTTTCGCGCGAAAATTTGTAACTTATTTGTTTCAAAAAACTATGCCCCGCTGCTCCGAGATAGTACTGGCCGTGGTTTGCAGCTTGTATATGCTGGCGCCTGCTAAGGCTCAGTATCGTTTTGACAATGCCATCCGGATTACTCAGGACAACATACTTCCTTCTAATGATGTACGCAGTATAAAGCCTGGCACTGATGGGTTTGTATGGATCGCTACGGGTAGTGGTCTTTGTCGTTTTGATGGGCAGATGTCAAAAACCTATCGCAATATCCCTGGCGATTCAACCTCACTATTCCCAGGTACGGTCAATATAGCTTTGCCCTGGCGCAACGAAATTTGGGTGGCTACTAATAAAGGGATTTCGGCTTTAGATCTGAAAACGGATAAATTCCGACATTACCAGATCAGCGCCAACAAAAATGCCGGGCCTTTAAACGATGACTTTGATGGCGGCGCCGTGGTGCTTTACATAGATAGTCAGAATGATCTATGGGCAGGTACACGTTCCCAGGGTGTGTGGCTATTTGATACAACCCTTAATGATTTCCGTTTTTTTTCATATCCTGAAAGCGCTTATATACCTATTCTACCCGCGCTCGCCACAAATTATTCTATACTATCCATTGCCTCATCTTATGACAATCCCGACATCGTTTGGGTAGGCACGCCTTCAGGCCTTGAAGAGATCAATAAAAAGACAGGTGAAGTAAAATGGTACACATTTCCCCAAAGGGACAAGGACTACCAGGTCTCACTAAATGCTTTCAGGAGATTATATCATCATTCTGACGGGTTGCTTTACGTGGGCAGCTGGTCCGCCGGCGTCAATGTATTTGACCCGAAAACCAAGTCGCTGACGCCGCTGGAGGTAAAGAGCGGGACCGGCGCCGACATCCTTACGACACCCATCTCGCATATCATGCACAAAAGCGATCACGAGATCTGGATCACAACCCTGGCTGGTCTCGTGGTGTATGATACCAGGAAAAAGGCTATCAGTTTACACAAGTACAACAACGGACCTAAGAACGAGTTTTACGGCGTTGAGTATGTTGATAGCCTTCACAGAGTATGGCTGAACACGATCAACGGTATCCATTACTTTGATCCTATCATGCAGCAGTTCGCTACGTATGCCTACGACGAACTTTATGGCGCGAATTGGGGTTTTGCATTTTATATCACCCCCGAGGAATCGGAAAATAAAATTGCCGTTCTACCCAGGGAATGCAATGGACTTTACCTGTTTGACCGGCAAACGAATTCTTTTTCGCGACATACATTTCCCGAGTTGAAGGCCTGGAACCTGAAGCAGTTGACTGTGCGGGGTTTTGCCAAACTTACAAGTGGTGATTATTTTATCTCTGCCGACGAAGGATTGTTCATTTATAAAAAAGCACAAAAAAGGTTAACCAGGTATCTCAAACCTCCAAAAACTCAGTTCAGTCAATGGGGCGACATATTTCTTACCAACAAGGGTCACCTTTGGATCGCCGCCAATGCGGATGGATTGGTGAGAAGAGATTTGAATACAGGCGAAGACAAGGTGTTCAGAAAGGAATTGCGTAATCTCAACTCCACCCATGCATTAAGGCCTTTTAGTCTATTTGCCGACAGCAACGATAACCTATGGTTTGCCTGTGAGAATGGTTTTGGTGTCTATGCCTCAGCACTCGATACACTGGTGGTGTTTTTATACCGGCAGGACCAGGACAAAAGCTTTCCTTACGTTAACTGGTTTGCGGAAGACAGGCAGGGAAGGGTTTGGGTCAATACTAACGATGTGTGGATTGGATATGCCGATGTAAACGCACCTGAGAAAGGGTTGGTAAGAAAGATCAGCCTAAAAGAAAGAGGGGTAGATAGCAGGTCCTATCGGCTGGCAACGGATAGTTTAGGTTATGTGTGGGGCTATACTGATCATCATCTTTTTAAAATAGATGATCCCGATAAACCTTTTCGTGTGTTTAGTTTTAATTATGGCATCAAGAGCCCTGATTTCTTTCATTTCTCATTTCTTCCCTCGGGCGAAATGATTTTTGGCGGGCGAAATAGTATTACCCTGGCTAATCCATCCGAACTCAGGCGCAACCGTGAAATACCTGTTCCTTATATCATGCAGGTCCGGATCCTAAACCGCCCGGTTGAATCATCAATGTTCAGTTCGGGGCATTTGAATCTAAATCACAAACAAAATTTCCTGTCGATATCATTCTCTGCCCGTGCATTTACCATGGCGGAGGATGTAAAATTCAGATACCGGCTAAAGGGTTTTGATAATTGGACAGAGGCCACCGGCGACAGACTGGCTAATTACACCAATATCCCACCTGGGAATTATGTATTCCAGCTTCGCGCTGCCAACAATGAAGGGCTTTGGAACGAAAAAATGCTTGAATTACCGGTGACTATTGAAACGCCATGGTGGTTAACCTTGTGGTTTCGGATAGGCGCCGTCTTGGCGCTTGCTTTTTTGGCCTGGTGGCTTTACCGCTATCGCGTAGACCAGATCAGGAAGAAAGAGCAATTACGGTCACAATATGAAAAGAAACTGGCCAATGTAGAAATGAGTGCCCTGCTGGCGCAAATGAACCCCCATTTTCTTTTTAATAGTCTGAATTCCATCGATAGCTATATTATCCGCAATGAATCGCATAAGGCTTCCGAATACCTCAATAACTTTGCAAGGCTGATGCGGCTTATACTCCAGAATTCGAGATCAAATTACATCAGCCTCAAAGATGAACTGGAAACCCTGGATCTTTACCTGCAAATGGAATCACTCCGTTTTGCAAACCGGTTTGATTACGAGATAAAAGTTTCGCCCGGGGTCGACAGCGCCGCCATTCTTATCCCCCCTATGCTAATACAACCCTATGTAGAAAATGCTATCTGGCATGGATTGATGCACAAAAATGAAGGAGGCCAGGGTAAGGTGGAACTTATGATCTCCAAAAATGAGAACAATCTGTTTTGTGTGATCCAGGATAATGGTATTGGTCGTGAAAAGGCCGAGACCATCCGCACCCAGCATCCCGGCAACCGCAAGCGTTCGATGGGAATGCAGATCACCAAAGATCGTATGGAAATGATCAACAAATTGTACAGGACCAATACCAGTATGCAGATCATAGACCTGCAC
>JAEZRB010000111.1 GCA_023412975.1 Bacteroidota bacterium
GGGGGCTTAGAACCCTCGAGTTTAAAAGTTTGTCAAATGATCCAGTATCAAGCATCCAAAATCCAGCAACTTTCTCTAAATCTTCAGCGGTCATACCAACTCAAGATCACATCCCCGCGTCAGACGTGGACGTCAGACGCTAGGACTCCCAGCCTCACCCCCAACCCCCTCTCCTCATGGAGAGGGTGCTTAGAATCCTTGACTATTACACGTTTATCATACGATCCAGTATCCAGTATCTAGTATCCAGTATCTAGTATCCAGTATCTAGCATCCAACACCCAGCTTCCCATTTCTTAATACCAATGCTGATCATCTTCATCCAACAATCCCATGCCCATCAGTTTCCCCCGCACACCATTCTCGCCGCGACCAAGCTGGCCGGCGATTTCCTTTAGCGATAATTGTTGGGTAAACAGTTCCGTGAGTTGCTCCTCTTCTTCGCGTGTCCATTTCTTGCCACGGTTGGAGGGGCGTTTGTAGCCTGATGATCTGCCCGTCGCGTAATCACGCCGCTCTTCGAGAGGGCTACGTTGGTAAGTATTGACGGAATAAATGGGTACTGTTGTGGCTTCCGCGGTTTCAATACTTCGTAGGGGATTGATGCCGGGTGGAATGATGAGTTTGTTGCGGGCCCTGGTGGCGGCAACATATAATATATTTATTTCTTCCGCCAGGCGGTTTCTATCTACGGTATTCATCTTTTCACCACCATACTGCCCGATATATCGCTGTAGTTTTTCCTCCGTGATAAAATCGTTGAGCAGGGTTACTTCATCGTATTCCATTCCCTTGCAACGATGAACGGTGCTAAAGATCATATCGGCCTCCTGCTTTGAAGCCGTGTGATGTGATTTTAGATCGTTGATGAGGGATGGTAATTTATTACCAAATTCTTTTACCACTTCCACGATCATGGCGAGGCTGTTGTCTTCCGTTTTGTCAATATAGTCCTGCAACTCGCTCATGGATTTCATTTCGGCGATCAGCTTGTCGCGGATGCCGGCTGTTTTACCGTTGTATAGGTTAAGTACATCATAGAGTGATGCACCCTCGTCAGCAAAAGTGTAACTATTGATATTTCCCTCAAAGTAGAGGGAATTGATCTGACCACGCTGCCACCTGGTGATGGCCTGTAAAAGCAGGTTGAGGTTTGTCCTTCCCAATACTGCTTTTGTGTTTATAATTCCCGACGGTTCACCCGCACCGATTATCTTTACAACCGGCGCTTCGTACAGGTGTTTTTTCCAGGCCAGGATTTTATTGGCGACCAGCGCAATTTCATCGTCAAAGCGAAAGCTGTTGCTGAGATGATACACCGGGAATGAAACCTGCTGCAGGCTGTTAATGGCATAACGCCAGCCATAGATCTGCTGATGCATATCGCCTACAATGATTTTAACAGCCGGTTGTTGCAGGAATACATCCAGCATCGCGGCGCTGGCGTCCTGCCCTTCATCAAACAGAATATAGTCGTAGGGCAATATGGGTCGGGTCAGCTGGAATTTTTTTAAATAAAAATCATGCGTCACCGCGATCTCGGCCTTATCCATTTTGGCCAGTGCTTCTCTCGTGAATCGTTCTATATGGGCGTAAAAATTTTTTACAAATGTCGCCGCCTTGGAGTCAGCAATAGTGGCCGCATAATCGAGTTCCTGCACCCTGTCCGCCTTACTGTTGCAAAAGAAGCTGATAAATTTATTGACATGACTGGCAAGAATAAAATCGGTATGACGGTCACCGGTTCTGATATCCAATATGTCACACCATTCATGACTTTTATAACCCTGAACCACCTTGTAAGGGCTGTGCCTGATCACCCAGTCAAATGCGAGTGAATGTGCCGTCTCTACTTTTACATTTTGCAGGCCTGCTTCAGAGAATTTCTGGATCGCTTCCGATTTTACGGTTTTATTAAAAGCGAGGTAAAGGATCCTGCTTTGGACTGGACGTGTTTTAGCGTAGGCGATCAGGGTCGTGGTCTTGCCACTACCGGCCACGGCATTGATGACGAGATCACTATTTGTTTCGAGTACATTCTGCTGTTCGACGGTGAGCTGCATGGCTCAAAATTCCGCATTTTGAGAAAGTCTCCGCGTTATTTTAACACAGGTTTCCAGGTTTTTTCCCCGTCCCGTCAGGCTTCGCGGCCAACCCTTACCTGGCTTAAATGGTGATGGTTTACTTTATTGATGATGAGCACCGGTATCCTTGCATTATGGATGATATAATGGCTGATAGGCCCAATAAAAAACTGTTTGTTGCTGACATCGATGGCCGTGGTGAGAATTAAAATATCATTCCGGTTCTTTTCAGCCATTGTTAGTACACTATGCGATACATCATGATCGCTGCTCCAGTCGATGGAAATAGTTACCTCGTCATTTCGCAATTCATCATCTACCATGGAGAGCGTTTCCCTGATCATTGTTTCATCTTTCTCTTCATTTCTCCGCGCAAGGCCAAATACGAGGAGTGACGAATTTTTTTCAATAAATCGCCTAAACACCGGGTAGTGCCGCATCGCAGTCATTACAGGTCGAAGAGGATAGATCGGTCTTTTAAAACTATCCCAGGTTCTCCCTGTAGGAATAATAAGTATTGGGCATGGAGCATATTTAGCAACCGTATATGCAGTGCTCCCGGTATAGCCGTTTCTAAAACCTGAAGCGCCATAACTTCCCAGCACTACAAGCCCGGCATCCTCTTCCACGATCGTGCGCAAAATGAGTTCGGCCGCATTGGCCTCCCGCTCGACCACTTCAGCCGTGATCCCTGTTTTTCTGCTGATATCGCTGGCTAAGGCGGTTAAAATGCTGATGTTGTTGGATGGAGTATCTTGAATTCTTTTCCTGGAAACAATGTTTTCGAATATCGTTTCATGCGCATGCACCAGGAATAATATAGCATTTGTTTTAACAGCCAGGCTGGTTGCAGTGCTTATGGCATTGAAAGAAGGCTCACTTAAATCAACCCCTACAATTATTTTCGATAATTTCTGGTTCATGAATCCTCATTTTACCGGCAAATACCTATACTCAGAATTAGCTGGATTAATTGCTTTTTTTTCAATCGACAGATCAGAATTCTACAGTCGCTTGAAAACGGGGGTGAACATGCCCCCATGCTTAAAAAGCAATCGTAAAAATCAGTATAAACACTTAGAAATTCCTCGATCCACCATTAGAAGAGTATTAGAATCCGGACCGGCTGGCTGAGGGAATTTTGACGCAAACCACCGTCCCCTGGCCTATTTGCGAACTGGCAGTGATCTCTCCCTTATGTAGCTTGATGATCTGGTAAGCCAGCGACAAGCCTAGCCCGAAGCCCTTGACAGAATGGCTGTTTTCGACACGATAAAACGGGAGAAAAATATTGGCTAACTCGTTTTCGGGTATGCCCGGTCCTTTATCAGAAACCTGCACAAAGAAATAACCTTCACGAATGGAGAACCCGATCACGGCATGATGATCAGGAGAGTATTTGCAGGCGTTGGAAACGATGTTCATGATGGCAGTGACCAGCAGCTCAGCATTACCAAATACCAATAACTCATTCTCATTTTCCGGCAGGCCTTCAAACTGAAGAGACACTTCGTATTTGCTATTCTGACGTTGTAACGAGGAAGGCAGTTCCATGAGGATCTCATCGATGCGTACGAGATTGATTTCAAGCCCTCCTTTATTTCCCGCGGCTTTTGCAAACTCAAGCAAGGTCTGCGTGAGTTTATTCATATGCCTTACATCCTGTAGCACCGAGCCCAGGACTTTCTGATATTCTTCTGTGTTGCGTTCCCGCTGCAAAGCAATTTCCAACTGGCTTGAAATAGATGTCAATGGTGTCGATAATTCATGTGACGCATTTGAGATAAATCTTCGCTGCAATTCAAAGCTTTCCTGTAAACGATTAAGGAGGTCATTGAGGGTTGCGGAGAGATCATGCCATTCATCTTTTGACCGGCCTGTCGCGATACGACGGGTAAGATTGTGTGCCGATATCTCGGTAACCTCGCGGTTGATATTGCGGATGGGATTCAGCAGGCGCTTTGAAAAAATATAACCACCCACCAGGGTGATGGCGACACCAGCAAGAAAACAGAGAAATAAAATTTTCTTTAACTGGCTGACATATTTTTTTCCTTCCACATCAAGCGCTGCGCATATCACCACGATTCTCGCATTATTGTCTGTGTAATAATAGGATACTACATCGCGCTCGCCTTCTGTAAAATAGATTTGTTCTTTAATGCGGGTATCATCCAGCAGGCGATTGGTGACCGCGATCGTGTCATCCTGCTTTTCGCTATAGCTATAAATTTTTCTATTGAGAAAATTATAAGCCTGTACCGACTTATTTGTAAGCGTGATGGTGGTCAGTGAGTCGATACGCTCGACCATGTAGCGGTCAAACAGCTCCGACTGGCTCAGCAGGCGCGCCGTTGTAATAGCCCTGTACGACAGCCTCAGGTTGATACGATCTTCCCGCGATCGATAGGAGAAATAATAGATACCCGCGCATACAATACCCAGGATAATAAATACTACTATCGTAAATAATAATGTTATTCGCCACCTGACCGGCATTGATCAATTGTCTTTTAAAATATAACCCATCCCAACCTGCGTTTGTATCAATTTCTTATCAAAAGGTTTGTCAACCTTATTCCTCACATAATTAATATATACGTCTATGATGTTGGTATTGGTATCGAAGTCGATGTCCCATACATTGATGGCAATATCGGCGCGGCTCACGACCCGGTTTTTATTGCGCATCAGGTATTCCAACAGCTGGAATTCTTTTGCCGTCAGATTGATCAGTTCACCATTGCGACTGATTTCTTTTGTATCGAGGTTCATTTGCAGATCACCTGCCAGTAATATATTTCCCACCGGCTGCCGGTTGCCTGCACGCCTTAATAATACCCGCATTTTCATCAGCAGTTCCCTGAACTCAAACGGTTTGATGATATAATCGTCAGCTCCTGCATCATAACCTTCGATTTTATCGTTTAATGCACCCAGCGCTGTGAGCATGATCACGGGAATATCGGGGTTTGACTTACGGATCAGCTTACAAAGTTCATATCCATCAATTCCCGGCAGGTTGATATCCAATATCACCAGGTGAAATACATACGACTGAAAAAGTTTATAGCCCAGTTTGCCATCGTAGGCCACTTCTGTTTTATAACCATTTTCCATCAAGCCTACCCGTAGTGTATCGGCGATCCGCTGCTCATCTTCCACCAGTAATATCCGTTTAGCTTCCATGTATCGGCTTTGCCGGCAAGTTACAATTAATCAGTTGGACAACTTGACCTTAGCAATGCGACAGTGTTTTCTAATAATATTTTAATGCATGCTTAATTTCCCCTTAATTCTGTGAAGCTATATTAGCTGAGTGCAGATGAGCTTTAAGACCATATTGATACCCGTTGATTTCACAATTAATACAGAGCTGGCCCTGCAAAAAGCGGCAGCTTTTGTGAATGAACCGGGCGCGCAGATCCATTTATTGCATGTAGGCCGGCAGGCAAAACCCTATAATCGCATTTTCAGCTTTAGTTATTTTGATAAACCTCCCATAAAACTGGAAGATGCCAAACACAACCTGGAAGAGCTGGTAAGCCAGTTAAGCCTGGATCATCCTAATATGATTATACACGCCGCCTTACGTGCAGGTGGTAATGTGGAGCAAGCCATCTTTGAAAAAGCGAAAGAGATAAATGCTGACCTGGTGATCATTGGAAAAAGCTCAGAGCACTGGTTGCCATTTTCCAATACTGTTCATAGCGGCCGACTTGCAAAAAATACAGGTATACCAGTACTCACCGTTAAACCGGGAGCTATCAACCAGGAAATAAAAACAGTTGTCATCCCCGTCGAAAAGCAATTTTCACAATCAAAAATTTCAGGCCTGGTATCATTGATCAAAAAGACCAGGATACAGATCTGTTTGCTTGCTTTTGCTGGTAAAAAAGATAAAACAGATCATTTGCCGGCGCCTTTGCTGAATAGTTATCGGCTTTTTAAGAAAAACGCTTTTGATGAAGTGAGTTTCAACATCATCCGTGATGCGAACAAGGGACGGGCTGTATTAGATTTTTGTAAATCGGTTAATGCCGACCTGCTGATCGTCAACCCTGATTCAGAAACCGGGATCGGCTGGTTTAATGAACATATTTCAGACGCTTTACCCGTGGCATCTAAAACACAGATACTCGCGGTATGATTTTATAACTGCTAAATATTAACATGAGTCACCGGCGCCAGTCGCGGGTGATAGTAAAGGAAAACAAATGACAATGAAAAAAATCGCCCTGTTAGTGAGCACGATTGCCGGAGCCATGATCCTGCAGGCCCAATCGTTGGATGCCGGTAAGAAATTTTTTTATTATCAACGCTATCAATCTGCGGAAGCAGCATTTCATGACCAGCTTAAGCAAACTCCAGATAATGCTGAAGCCTGGTTTTGGCTTGTGAAGTCCTATGCTGCGCAAAATGAAGCCAGGCAGGCAACAGATAGTTTTAAGCTGGCACCGGCATCACTGAAGGAAGAACCTTATTATATGCTGGCCAGTGGTACTGTACAACTACTGAATAACAATCCCGCCGAGGCCAAACAACTTTTTGAAAAAGCCATCGATGAAACAAAGGGCAAGAATGCGACTATACTTGGCCTGGTTGCCGAAGCAAATGTGGAGGCTGAGAAAGGTGATGTCAACTACGCGATCGAAACGATCGGCAGGGCCATTAAAAGAGATAAAAATAGCCCGGCCTTACATACCGCCCTCGGCAATGCCTATCGCAAACTTCACAACGGTTCAGAGGCTTTCAAAGCATTCAGCCAGGCAGTAAATAAGGAAGATAAATATGCCGAAGCCCTCTACCAACTGGGACAGATCTTTGTTACGCAGAAAAATGCCGAGATGTATCTCGAGTATTTTAATAAAGCTGTAGCTGCCGATAAGAACTATGCGCCGGCGCTTTACGAATTATACGAGCATTATCTCTACCGTGAACCTGCGAAGGCCATGGAATACTTCAAGCAGTATGCAGCGGTATCCGATAAAACGGCATCACACGAGTATGCGATAGCCGATCTGCTCTACCTGACTAAATCCTATAATGACGCTATTGCCAAAGGAAAGCAATTGCTGACATGGCCTGATGTTCCGCCACGCATTTATAAACTGGTGGCTTATAGTTATGCCGAGTTAAAAGATTCCGTTAAGGCCATGGACTATATGAAACAGTATTTTGTAGCCGGTTCCGACAGCGATTTTATCGCAAAGGATTATGAGACGATGGGGGATCTTTATGTATCATTACCCAACCAGGAAGATTCGGCCATGGTATACTATCAAAAAGCGGTAGAAGCTACTGCCGATTCTTCTGAGCATCACAAATACTATGCACGCCTGGCGGGTCTCGCTAAAACCCGGCAGGATTATGTAAAGCAGGCAAAATGGCTCGGCAAATACTACCATTCAAAACCTGATGCTTCCAACCTCGACCTGTTCAACTGGGGTGTGGCTGCCTATCGGGCACAGGATTATTTTCAATCAGATTCCGCCTTCGCGTTGTACACAGGGAAATACCCCGAGCAGGCATTTGGGTATTATTGGAGAGCACTCAACAATGCCGCTATTGATACTGCAATGACAGAAGGCAGGGCGATCCCGCATTATCAAAAACTGATTGAAGTGATCGGTGACGATTCCGTTACCACAAATCACAGGAAATGGAAGATGGATGCGTACACCTACCTGGCAGCCTACGAAACGAATACGGAAAAAGACTACCAGGAAGCCATCAACTATTTTGGAAAGATCCTGGAAATGGATCCCAATAACGAAGACGCCAAAAAATATATCGCCATACTGGAGAAAAATCTTGCTGCAACTAAGGAAGATTCTAATTAACGGGGATGGGTTTATCAAGTGTGTATTTGTAAACGTACCCGCCAAAGGGCTGTCAGTGATGACGGCCCTTATTTTTTGCTGATTTTCAGCGATTTAAATGTAGTTGTCCTATTCCTATCTCTAAGTGGATTTTTTAGTGGGTACAAATCCTTTACATCAGCCTGATTTTCCGGGGTTTTCATGCGGTGATCGAGGGCAATAAATTATCAATTATTGAGTTATTGAATGTGTGCCAATCCTAATATGAAAAACCAGTACTATGAAGAATCTCTACCCGCTGACTGCTACGGCTATGCCTGGTAGCCGGAAAACGGTGTTGCTGACACGAATCATATTCCTTTTTCTTTGTGTTTTGTTTGCCCGCCAGGGTTGGACCCAGCAATCTAATGCCACCTACACCAGGAGTTACCTTAACAATGTCGTGGAACTTGGATTAAGTGATTACGGACTGATCACCGGTGAAGATTCCCTGCATCTTTATTTTGTTGCCATCCGCGAAGCGAAAACCGAAAGGGTACTCAATACCCTGAAAACGGTAAAATTCTATGGTAATCGTTATCGTACCAAAGCCACCAAGATCAGTGAGATCCGCTTCGGCACACATACAGTTGCCTTGTACCAATCTATCAAACCTACAGAGAATGACTGGCAGCGCTATTATTTCTATTCCCTGCAGCATAAGCAAGGTAAGTTGTCAACCTTCCGCGACAAATGGTTAAGTGATAAGATCTGGGCGGTGTATGAAACCAAGATCGAAGTGCTGAAAGAACCAAAGAAGGGAACAAATATCTATACGCTTAAGGTACCGCTTGAAGCGGGTGTGGCAAGAGGTATGCCCCTGGTCAATAACGAAGGTTTCATTGCGGGGATGTTTGCAGAATCGACGTTGGGAAAAAAAATTGTCAAGGCGATTGATATGAAGGATATCGTGGAGGCCATCTATACACTTGCGGGCAATAATTGTCATTACCTGAGTATGGTAGAATGGGGTCAAACCGATGTACGCTGTGTGCTGGAACAGCTTGCGAAAGAAGCGGAGGAGGAGAAAGCAAGACTGGAAGCTGAGGCGAAACTGAAAGATGCACAGGAAAAGATAAAGAAGCCGGAAGAGGAAGACACCACTACCAAACTGGCTAAGAAAAAAGAGCGCAAAGATCATTTCATCGACTATGGTATCAATGCCAATGTGGTGGCAGCGCCAATGCTGCATAATAATCCCGACAAGGATAATTATTTCGGTACCCGTTCTTTCCACGCTGGTATCTCCTTACATTTCAATATTGATAAAAGAGGAGTAAACCGCCTTACCCTGAAACCGCGATACGGAAGTTTTTACGAAAGAAATGATGGCAATATCTGGGCATCACCCACAGAAGATGTAAGGATCCTGATCAGCTCATACCAATACGTGGAGATGCCAGTGGTATTAGAACGGCAACTTTTTAGGTCGGGCAACTACTCCATGTCCATTGGCGCGGGTTATATACCAGCTTATGTACTAAATCAACAGTATAAATGGGTCGATAAAACTGCCACAAATTATTCCACCACCAAAATAAAAGGATCGGGCTCTTCTCTACTAATGCACCGGCTGGTGGGTGAACTATATCTCTACGAATCAAAATCGCTGCGGCTCGGCGCGGTTTATATTCATGATCTCTCTGGTTATCCCAATGAACAATACCAATTAGCAGTGGATGGTGTGGACTACAAGCCATTTGCCGATCGGAAAAAGGCCTGGTATATCGGTGTGGAGTTGGGAATTCGGCTTCGCGGGGGATGGGCAGGGAAAGGGAAATGAGGGATTGGGGATTAGGAATCCTTGCTGTCCGGGGAATCCTGGTCTTGTTGGGATTGATAGCATGGCGATATTCTTTTGCTGTTCTAAAAAATCATCATCTATACTTTACTGTCTATGGTTCAGAGCCAGGGGAAACACAGTAGGAACATAGAGACATAAAAAACATAGAAAGACAGTACAGTAACACTCTATGTTAACTATGATTCTATATTTCTATGTGTTCCAAAAATATCGGCTATGAAAAACAGGTACTGAATACAGAGGCTACACAACTTGTTGTACTCATTGTGTCTCCATCACCATTGGTTGACCACAGGAAAATAAGCTAAAGCCTCAACAAGAAGAAAATCCGTAAAAACCACTACGCCTGGCTTCTATAACTCTGCTAAACTTTATTCCGGACAGCAATAATTAGGAATTGGGAAATAAGGGTCATGATCCGATACATATCGTGTTGGTGCTTCAAATGAGTCTCGGACTTATCCAGTATCCAGTATCCAGTATCCAGCATCCAATCGGAATCCCGGATCACCGACAATTACTTCCTGCTTCGAAACTCCCAGGGAGGAATGGGCTTGTCCATTTTCCAAAGCCCTAATCGTTTCTTCCTCGCTTCAATTTCGGCCTTGGCAAAACTGCTATCGCTGGAATATTTTTTATAATGCCAGGCATAGCCTTGCCTGATCATTGCAAGATTGATATTTTGCTTGTTGCAAAATACAATTGCGATCAGCCGTTTGTTACGATCACGACCCGTAACCTGCAATTCTACCTTTTTTTGGAAGATGAGATTTCCTAAGGCATCCTTAGCTACCTGGTAATAATCCTGTTTACGCTCGGGGCAGTCGATACCATTCAGGCGTATCCGAATCGCTTTATTCTCCCGCGTCAGCATATCAAATGTGTCACCATCCACGATCTTCACCACTTTTCCGGATTGTTCTTCGAAACGATGCGAAGTCCCGCCCATCACAACCAGCGTGAGGAAGAACAGGCTGGCAATGTGCAACCATTTCATAGGATGAAATCTCATAATTGGATAAAATTATACCGTTTTGTCAAGAGATAAAAGCATAAGGCTCCTGAAAATGCTTGTTATCTTTATCACTATAAAAATATTTCTATGCTCCGTTGTCTGCTTATACTTTGTTTTAGTTTAACAAGTGTATTTTCCTTCTCACAGCCAAAGCAAAAGAAAGCTGTTTTTGTGATCCTGGACGGAATTGCTTTCGATGTAATTCAAAAGCTTGATCCTCCAAACCTGCGCCGGATTGCTGAAGCTGGTGGGTTTGCCAAAAGCCTGGTCGGTGGTGAGAAAGATGGTTATTCGCAAACACCAACTATTTCGGCAGTGGGTTATAATAGCGTATTGACGGGAACCTGGGTTAATAAACACAATGTATGGGACAATGATATCGCCGCACCGAATTATTCCTATCCAACCATTTTTCGTTTATTAAAAGCGCAATGGCCTCAGAAAAAGACCGGCATCTTTAGTTCCTGGACGGAAAATCGCACACGGCTGGTTGGTGACGGGATAAGTGAAACAGGCGGGTTTGCCGTCGATTATAAATTTGATGGACTGGAACTTGATACAATCAATTTTCCGCAGGATGAGAACAGGGATTTCATGCATTGCATTGATGAAAAGGTAGCAGATGAGGCTGCTGAAGCTATTCGTAGTAAAGCACCGGATCTATCCTGGGTTTACCTGGAATACACCGATGATATGGGCCATATGCATGGTGACAGCCCACAGTTCCACCAGGCAGTAGACTATGCCGACAAACAGGTAGGTCGGATTTGGGACGTCATCGAGTACAGGCAAAAAAATCATAATGAAGATTGGCTGATCGTCATCACAACGGATCATGGTCGCGATTCAGCAACGGGACACAATCATGGAGGTCAGAGTGAACGTGAAAAATCAGGCTGGATCGTTACCAATGCAAAAGACCTGAACGATCATTTCAAAAATCATAAAAGCGCCATCACCGATATCATGCCTACTATCGCAAGGTTTATGGGACTTTCAATTCCTGTTGAAGTTGCTAGGGAAGTTGATGGGATACCACTGACGGGACCCTTATCCTGTACGGATCTGCGTGCAGAATATTCGAATGGAAGGATAAACCTGGAATGGATAGCGAAGGAAAAAACCGGTGATGTAAAGATCTGGCTGGCGACAACTAATGATTTTAAGACAGGTGGAAAAGACAATTATACCATGATCCGCCAGGTACCAATACGGAATCAAAAAGCATCCATCGACGTCACCAAATATCCATCGCGGTTTTATAAAATTGTCGTGGAGGCAAAGCACAACAACCTGGGACGCTGGATAATCCTACCTTGATTTTTATACCTGACTTATTGCTGAATAGTATCACTAATGCGGTTTGGCATCCGCTCGTATGAGCTGGTATCGCCATCACGGGTGCCTGGTATTGAATCCGCACTTGGCGTATAAACATTGTCGGTATCGTTACCATCCTCTGAATTGTTACAGCTGGCAAATACTGCAGCGACTATCGCGATTAATATCAGTTTTTTCATAATAAGAAGTGTCCAACAATATTGCCAGTTTTACGAGGAAAGAAAATGTCGGCTCTGGTCAATAAAAGAGGAAAATTGTCAACAGTTCCCGTCTGCATTTGCTGGGAATAGTCCTAACTTGAGTAAAACAGCAGGCTATGATCTCAGCCTCAACTTTCAAATTACTTCGCCTGCCATTTTCTTTTTTCTTATCGCCACTTTATTTTTTTGCATTGTCGCAGGTGCAGCAGATCGACTGGATTAAGGCCATCCTGGTTTTTATTGTCCTTCATTTCTTGGTTTACCCGGCCAGCAACGGGTACAATAGTTATATGGATCGTGATACTGGCAGCATTGGCGGCCTCGAACATCCACCAGCGCCTTCCCGTGAATTGTACAGGTTGACCGTTATGATGGATATCATGGCGATCATCCTGGGGTTTATTATTGATCCTATGTTTGGTTTGATCATGCCGTTATATATCGGGGCATCCAAGGCTTACAGCTACCGCGGTATACGCTTAAAAAAGTATCCGGTCATCGGTTATCTTACGGTGATCATCTTCCAGGGTGCGCTTACATTCTGGCTGGTGTATTATGGCAGCCAGGCGCCGCCGGCATCTGCGGTTCCCTGGCAGGGCATGGTCATCTCCGCTTTACTGATTGGAGGATTTTATCCACTTACGCAGATATACCAGCACCAGCAGGATCTTGATGATGGGGTGAAAACCATTAGTTATATTCTGGGATATAACGGAACCTTTTGGTTTTGCTCCATCATCTATTTGCTGGCATGGGTATTCATGGCACAATTCTTTATAAGTACAAACCAGGAAGACAAATTATTGCTGGTAAGCATCTTTTTCATACCCATCATCGTTTTTTTTATAAAATGGTGGCTGGCGGTGCGAAAAGATCAGGACGCCGCCAATTTTAAAAACACGATGAAGATGAACTGGCTTGCCGCGATTTGTACCAACCTCGCCTTTATAATCTTGTTAAGCTGGAGATATTTTGAGTAAAATTCTATCCATAGGAACAGCCCTTCCCGCCTATCAACATAAACAGGAAGATATTCTTGATTTTATGCAAACTGTGTTTGCTCCGGAGGAAGCAGGAAGGCGTACGCTAAGGTTTCTCTACCGCCAATCGGGTATTGACACACGTTACTCTGTTGTGCCAGATTATAGTGGTGCTGCGAAGGACTGGGAATTCTATCCTTCTACAGAAAACCTGGAGCCATTCCCTATACTCGAAGATCGGATGCATTGGTATAAGGCACATGCCGCGGATCTTTCTATCAAGGCCATTGAGAAATGTACCAGCGAGTACCGCAGCCGACCAGTTACGCACCTGATCACCGTCAGTTGTACCGGCATGAGCGCCCCGGGCCTCGACCTTGAAATCATGGAGAAACTTGAATTGCCAGCCTCCATTTCTCATACCTCTGTCAATTTTATGGGCTGCTATGCCGCCATTCACGCCATGAAAATTGCCGATGCTTTTTGCAGGATGGATAAACACGCAAACGTCCTGGTAGTTTGCACCGAACTATGCACCCTGCATTTTCAAAAGCAACACAGCATGGATAATATGATCAGCAGCATGTTGTTTTCCGATGGCTCGGCGGCGATGCTCATCAGCGGCGACGACGACCAGCCCGGATTGTCAATCGATCATTTTTATTCCACCGTGATCAACAAGGGAAAGAAAGATATGGTATGGGATATTTCGTCTTCAGGATTTCTGATGACCTTAAGCGGCTATATCGCAGACCTGGTGGGAGAAGATTTTGATGGATTAGCTACCAATGCTCTGAAAGCGGCGGGTATTAGCAGGGACCAGGTTTCCCACTGGTGTATTCATCCGGGTGGTAAACGAATACTCGAATCGGTTCATAAAAGCCTGGGTTTTACAAATGGCCAGTTGAAACATAGTTATGCCGTCTTGCGGGAATATGGAAATATGTCTTCGCCTACGGTTTTATTTGTGCTTGAAAGAATTTTACAAAAGGAAAGTATCGGTAAAGGTGAGAAGATCTTCGGTGCGGCATTCGGTCCGGGTTTAAACATGGAAACATTTATTCTATCTGCATGATCGATCTAAGCCGGCGCAGCTATCAAAAAGAATTGATGGATCGCGATGATATTCCTTTCGCGGATATGGCACAAACGCTGAAGGAACTCAATATCGTCAACACCCGCCTGGGCGGTCATGCCATAACGATTAGTGGTTTGACGCAGATACTACAACCCGGTAAACCATTGCTTGTTTGTGAAATTGGATGCGGGGGCGGGGATAATCTATTTGTCATCCATAAATATTGCCTGAAACATAAAATTGATGTTCATTTCATCGGTATTGACATCAATCCTGAATGCATCAGCTTTGCAAAGCAACAATACCCAGAGCTGCCCTGCGAATGGATCTGCAGCGACTATGCAGTAGTAGATTTTGGGAGTACAAAACCTGGTATCATTTTTTCATCGCTTTTTTGCCATCATTTTACCGACGAGCAACTGGTATTTATGCTGCAATGGAAACAGCGAAATGCGGTCACCGGTTTTTTCATCAATGACCTGCAACGGCACCGGCTGGCATTCTACCTTATTAAATATATCACCCGGTTTTTCAGCAGGTCCTACCTTGTAAAGCACGATGCCAGCCTGTCGGTTGCCCGCAGCTTTAGAAAGGAGGACTGGCAGCGGCTATTCCGCGAAGCGGGACTTGCGGCGCCTGAAATCAGCTGGCGCTGGGCTTTCCGTTACCTTGTCGTATTTAAAAAGGTTGAAATCGATAAAAATCATAACCAGGGAAACTAGTCCATCTTCATGCACGCAGAAGAAGAATATGATATCGCCATTGTGGGTGGAGGTCTTGCTGGTCTCGCACTTGCTATCCAGCTTGCGAGGGAGCGTTACCAGGTTGTTCTTTTCGAAAAAGAAAGATATCCTTTCCACAAAGTCTGCGGTGAGTACATCAGTCTTGAGTCATGGAATTTTTTAAAGACACTCGGACTTGATTTAGATAATATGCAATTGCCACTTATCACGAAGCTACAGGTTTCCTCAACGCATGGTAAGCTATTACAACACGAGTTGCCCCTGGGTGGGTTTGGCATTAGCCGATATCGTATAGATGAATACCTGGCAAAACTTGCTGTAGATGCAGGCGCTGTTCTGAACGACGGGTGCAAAGTAAACGACGTTCATTTTGCGAATGACAGTTTTACCATCGGGGCTTCGCGACAATCCTGTCGCGCCCGCGTGGTTTGCGGAAGCTTTGGGAAACGTAGCAATCTTGATCTTAAATGGAAACGGGCTTTCACCAGTTCAAAAAAGCAAAAGCTGAATAATTACATTGGGGTGAAGTATCATATTCAATTGGATTTCCCTCAAGATACCATCGCGCTACACAATTTTGAAAGGGGGTATTGCGGTATCGTGAAAATTGAAGAGGATAAATATAATCTCTGTTATCTCACAACCGCGTTGAATCTTCAACGCAGTCATAACAGTATCGCGGAAATGGAGAGAAATATTCTCATGAAGAATCCGCACCTGAAACGGATATTTTCTGAATCCCGTTTTTTATTCGATGCACCGCTGGCGATATCCCAGGTAAGTTTTGATCAGAAGGAACAGGTGGAAGGTCATATCCTGATGACCGGCGATGCGGCTGGTATGATCACACCCCTTTGTGGAAACGGTATGAGCATGGCACTGCACAGCAGTAAGCTGGCTGCCGCACAAATTCATTTGTTTTTACAAGGTAAACTTAACCGCGTTGACATGGAATCGCAATATACCAGGCTATGGAGAGAGAATTTTTCTAAACGCATGAAAATGGGCCGGCGCCTGCAAACACTTTTTGGCCACCCAATGATGATGAATTCGCTGATCAGGGTAGGAAAAGCATTTCCGCGCCTATTGGACCCACTGATCCGAAAAACGCATGGGCGTCCTTTCTGATGCTGTCCATATTTTGCTAGTGGCATAGTTTTTTATCCCTCTAACTAAGTAGCAAATCATTCACAAAAAAATAGGGTATGAAACAATTAAAGAAATGGGGGTCCACCCTAAGCTTATGCCTGATTCATTTAGTAATGGTGGCGCAGGATACAGTTCGTACGCATACTACTACCAAGACATCCGTTACCTGGTACACGCAGCCCTGGATATGGGCAGTTGGAGCTGTTTTATTGTTACTAGTGATCATCGCCATGATGAGGGGAAGCAATTCAAGAGCAACCAATAAAACGACCACGGTAGTTAAAGAAGAAAAATCCTGAGCGGGGGGGACCACTCAAAATAATATAATGTGGTCTTTTTTCCCCGGACTCTCTTTTTTCGAACGCAGTTAGATTTCCTCTAGGTTGATCAGCCTGAACAATTCTTTGGTGATGATCCGGCAATTTTCGGCTACGTCTTCCAGGGAGCAACTGATCATCTGTACATTTAACGGCAAGCCCTGCCTGGATTCCATCAGGTCAAAACTGATCAGGCTCTTCTCTGTGACCTTTGACTTACCCTTTAATTGCCTGAAAATTTGGGTGGCCGATTCTTCATCGTCGCCCACAAAGAATTTTCCGATACATTCGTAGCCTTGGGTGGTTTTCAGGTTGATCGTGATGTAAAAAGCCGTTTGCTTCATGTTACTAAGTTCCGCAA
>JAEZRB010000164.1 GCA_023412975.1 Bacteroidota bacterium
CAGACAAAATGTGAAATACGACCGTCCCTATCCGAATATCAGGGCTTCGGCCGATTCCAATGTTATCCTTCGTGGAAAGGAGTTGGTCTTTGGTGCAGCGCATTGCGCTGATTGCCATAGCCAGGGGAATGCGGATTCCCTGATTAAGCTTGGACAGCATGTCGACCTTTCCGGTGGGTTTGTATTTGATCTCCCGGTTGGAAAGATCTATGCTAAAAATATAACACCAGATAACGAAACAGGAATTGGCAGATTTACCGACGCCGAAATCGCCCGTGCTTTAAGATATAGTGTACATCCGGATGGTTCGGTAGTCTTCAATTTTATGGCATTCCAGGATATGAGCGATGAAGATCTGACGGCGATCATATCTTATCTGCGTGCACAGAGGCCGGTAAAGAACAAAGTGCCGGACAACGACCTGAATCTTCTTGGTAAAGCTGTTAAGGCATTTATGGTTAAACCAGTTGGACCGCGTGGTGATGTTAAATCACAGGTGGTGAAAGACAGTTCCGCATCGTATGGGGAATATCTTGCCAACAATGTGGCCAACTGTGGCGGCTGTCATACCCAGCGAACATTGAGCGGTGAATTTACCGGAGAGCCTTATGCCGGAGGAAATGTCATTGATGACGTATTAACTCCGAATATTACACCCGATAGCAGCAGCCGGATTTTCGGCTGGTCGGAAAAGAATTTTATCGATCGCATCCGTATGGGCAAAATTGTAGAGGGCACTCCCATGCCGTGGCCCAGTTACGCACGCATGAGTGACGCAGAGCTGAAAGCGATCTATGCGTATCTAAAGACGCTGAAACCGGTTAGGACGGAAACAGAAAATAAAAAATAAGCGGGCGGCAATATAAAAGGGAAACTCCGTAGGTTTCCCTTCAACATTTTATTTCGTTTTCATAACTACAAAGCTGACACCGAGCGGGTATACCTGATCCATCGATACAAAACTGATATAGTCAATATTATCTGCGCCCCGCCAGGTGAGCAATTTCTGGTATTCATTGGGCAACCGGTGAACGGTATCGATTTTTATCAATTGCGCCTGGATCATTTCAACCTGGATCTCTCTCACCGAAGTGCAGGATACTGCCGCCACGAGACCAATGGCCACCAATAGAGTTTTCATACCCGAGAATTAAATATTAAGAACGTAGACTAATATTTTTTCTCCAATATATGTGCCATTGATTTTATGAGTAGATGTCAAAGGCCCGGGCGATCCTGCAAATTTCCTGCACTGAAATACGGATCATGGTCATAAGTGTTTGATTGATCAGGCTTCCCATACAATTTCCCATTGGTGTCCGTCGGGATCGGCAAATTTCACTGCATACCACCATGGTTCTTCCTTTGCCTGGCCGATCTGCCTGGCGCCTGCACCTAATGCTTTTTGTAAGATAGTATCAACTTCTTCTTTACTGTCAGCACGATGACTAATGATAAAGTTTGAAGATTCTTTTGTACTTGTATGGAGACTCCTGGGGCCGGATGGATTGTTTTTATCATATAAAACCAGGTCCAGGCCATTGCCCAGTTTAAAGCAGGCGTGTTGTTCAGGGCTTGTTTTAATTCCTTTTGTGGAAAGCCCCAGCCCGTCGCGGTAAAATACAAAGGAAGTTTGCAGGTCGTTTGTTGCAATGCTTATATAGTTGATTCTTGGTTTCATTTGGTTCTATTCTATTTTCATTATTAATACGGCTATTGACTGTAATCGTAGTCAATCATCCATTGGATACCGAACTTGTCGGTTAAGATGCCAAAGTATGCTCCCCAGAATGTTTTTTTTAACGGGATGCTTATTTTTCCCCCGGCAGAAAGTTTTTCAAAATAATTTTCTGCTTCCTCTTCGCTCTCCGCACTGATGGAAAGAAAAAAATTATTCCCCACTGATAACGGGTGACCCATCGATTCGAGTGCATCCGTCCCCATGAGTACCGTTCCTTTTCCAACCATCAGGGCCACATGCATGATCTTATCGCGATCAGCTTCCTGTATCCGATCGGCTTCAGATGTATCTTTAAAACGCTGCAACGTAATAAAATCACCTCCAAAAACTGAGCGGTAGAAATTAAACGCTGCTTCTGTTGTTCCATTAAAATTCAAATAGGGGTTAACTGTAACCATTTTAAACTGTTTGATGGTCCCGGATTAAGTTGAAATTTGCACACGTCGCAGCTCAAAGCTACTTGTGATGGTGCATTTATATGGGGTGTGATTACGGCAAAATAGCTGGTTGATCCCGACAAGGGATTTGACTACTTTTGGAATTGTGGATGTAAAAAATTTCAACACGGGAAAACGTTTGAAGTAAATTTTTTGTCATGAGCCAAAAGCTATATCAAATGAAACACATCACAATCTTAGTACCCGAAGGCGCCATACTGGGTAGTCTCGAGGGTTCACGGCAATTGCTAACGCAGGTGAATACTTTTTTAAAGTCAAAAGATGAACCTCCTATATTTAATGTCCAACTTGCAGGTTTATGCAGGGAAACCCGCGTGTCTGGCGGGATGTTTACAGTTCATTCTAATCTAATTACAGATATAAAAAAAACCGACCTGGTAATTATCCCGGCAATTGATGGGGACATTCAACAGGCATTGGAGATTAATAAAGATTTTATCCCCTGGATCATTGAACAACACGCTGCTGGTGCTGAAGTGGCGAGTTTATGCCTTGGCGCATTCCTGCTGGCTTCAACAGGCCTGGTGAATGGAAAAAAATGTGCTACACACTGGATGGCAGAAAATGCGTTTCGTAAAATGTTTCCCGATGTGAACTTAGTAACTGAAAAGATCATCACCGACGAGAATGGTATCTATACCAGCGGTGGCGCATTTTCTTATTTAAACCTGATTCTCCATTTGATTGAAAAATATGCCGGGCATCCCATGGCAGTACTTTCCGCTAAGGTATTTGCGATTGAAATGGAACGGGTCAACCAGCTTTCCTTTACGATTTTCCAGGGACAGAAAGACCATGAAGACGAGGCGATAAAGAAAGCCCAGGAGTTTATTGAAAAGAATTACCAGGACAAGATCACGGTTGACCAGCTGGCATCGATGTTTGCCCTTGGCCGTCGTAATCTCGAAAGAAGATTTAAAAAGGCAACTTCAAATACCGTTGTTGAATATATCCAGCGCGTGAAGGTAGAAGCAGTAAAAAAAGGACTGGAAGCCAGTCGTAAAAATGTTAACGAGCTGATGTACGATGTTGGTTACTCCGACGTAAAAGCATTCCGGACGGTATTCAAGCGGATCACGGGAAAATCGCCGATCGACTATCGGAATAAGTATAACAGGGATATGGCTGTTGCGTAATGGGGATTGGGAATCATTATTGTCCGGGGAACTCTGGAGTACTATAAACCACGGCGGGCACGGTGAG
>JAEZRB010000199.1 GCA_023412975.1 Bacteroidota bacterium
GGTTTACCCATCTCGGGTCGGTGGGAAGCTGCAGGCCCAGTATGTTGCGGGTATCCTCAGAAAATTCCATCCCGCAAAAATAGGCCGGTAAACGTGAAAACGGGTTAATTTGCCCGTTGGCAGGCAATTTTGACCCTGCCATTCTTTGCCGGTAAGCTTAGTTGCCTTACCTTTGCCGCCACAAAATATTTAGGATAAAAATCGGATGAAATTTTAAAAAAGACAAAGATGCCTTTAACAAAAGAAAAAAAAGCTAGCATTTTCAAAGAATTTGGTGGTTCAGCTACTAACACCGGATCGATTGAAGGCCAGATTGCTCAACTGACAGAACGCATTAGCCAGATCAGCGAGCATTTGCAACAAAACAAAAAAGATTTTTCAACTCACCGCGGCCTGATGATCATGGTTGGTAAACGCAAAAGTCTTTTGAATTACCTGCAAAAACACAACCTTACCGGTTACCGTCAACTGATCGAAAAATTAGGCATCAGGAAATAAGGCACTGCCCCTGTTGAGGGGAGTTAGGAAGTCTTTTATTCTGAGGTCAGTCTGAAAAAAGATCAGCATCTATATAAACGATATTCCCAACCTCTTCACTGACGTTGGGAATAACTGTTTTTGGTACCGGATATTTTACCACCATTTTGCTGCGCCCCGCAGCCTCATTCTTTCAATTTGCAGGTCCAAAATTGCTTGCATTAAATTTCGAAAACTATGTTACAACAACCTATTCGTAAAACATTTGATATAGGCGGTGGCCGGATGGTCACCATTGAAACCGGCCGGCTTGCCCGCCAGGCCGACGGTGCAGTTACCGTTTCCATGGGCAATTGTATGCTGCTTGCTACCGTGGTGGCAACCAGGGAACCTAAAGAAGGTCAAAGCTTTTTCCCACTGTCTGTCGACTACCAGGAAAAATTTGCATCTGCTGGTCGTATCCCCGGCTCATTCTTCAAAAGAGAAGGTCGCCTCAACGATTATGAGGTGCTGGTAAGTCGTCTGATCGACCGTGCACTCCGTCCATTATTTCCAGATGATTATTTCTGCGAAGTACAGGTACTGGTATCGCTGATCTCCAGCGACGACCAGGTACTGCCTGATGCCCTTGCCTGCCTGGCTGCATCGGCGGCGCTTGCTGTATCCGATATTCCCATCAAAGAGATCATCTCCGAAGTAAGAGTAGGAAGAGTTAACGGCGAATTGAAGATCAATCCAAGCCGCGACGAGATGGAAAACTCTGACGTTGACTTTATCGTAGCCGCTACCGAGAAAAACCTGATGATGGTGGAGGGTGAAGCCAAAGAGTGTAGCGAAGCTGAACTGGTGAAAGTACTGCAGGTAGCGCATGATGCGATCCGTATACAGGTAAAAGCACAGGAAGAACTTCGTGCTTTGAAAGGTGTTACAACAAAAAGAGATTATCCCAAACCTGAAACAGACCCCGCTCTGGAAGAAAAAGTAGCTGCTTTCGCAAAGCAGAAAGTGTACGAAGTTGCCAAAGGCAAATTCAGTAAACACGAGCGCAGTGAAAAGTTTGCCACGATAAAAGATGAACTGATGGAGCACCTCAAAGCCGGACTGCCAGAAGGAGAGGAGTTGCCTGACCTGACTAAGAAACTTGCTAACAATTATTACCACGATTTGCAGTACCATGTTGTACGCGATATGATACTGGACGAGAAAGTCCGCCTCGATGGCCGTGGTCTCGAAGACGTTCGTGCTCTCGATATGGAAGTGAATGTACTTCCTTCACCGCATGGTTCATCTCTTTTTACCCGTGGTGAAACGCAATCACTCACAACCGTGACGCTGGGTACAGCCCTCGACGAGTTGCTGGTAGAAAGCGCTGCCAAATCGACTGAGTCAAAATTCTACCTCCATTATAATTTCCCTCCATTCTCAACCGGTGAAGTGAAAATGATCAGGGGTCAGAGCCGTCGTGAAGTAGGTCATGGAAACCTTGCCATGCGTTCGTTAAGGCAGATGATGCCGCAGGATGATTTCGCATACACTGTACGGGTGGTTAGCGATATTCTTGAATCCAATGGTTCATCGTCGATGGCTACTGTTTGCGCTGGTTCCCTTGCACTGATGGACGCTGGTATTCCGATTCCCAAACACGTTTCCGGTGTTGCGATGGGATTGATCACAAAGGGTGATAAATTTTCTGTACTAACAGATATACTCGGAGATGAAGATCACCTGGGTGATATGGATTTCAAAGTGACCGGTACCAGGGATGGTATTTGTGGTGTACAGATGGATATAAAGGTAGATGGTTTAAGCATGGAAGTAATGCAGCAGGCACTGGATCAGGCTCGTCGTGGCCGTCTCCATATCCTGGAAGCGATGTACAACTGCATACCGGCTCCGAACGCGGATGTGAAAGAACATGCACCACGTATGGTGAAGATGTATATCGATCGCGAATTCATTGGTGCGGTGATCGGACCAGGCGGAAAAGTGATACAGGAAATGCAGCGTGAAACCGGGACAACCATCAATATCGAAGAAAAGAACAACAGGGGTGAAGTGAGCGTGTTTGGTGTAAATAAAGAAGGCGTTGATCGTGCGGTCGCTATTATCAAAGGAATTGTAGCTGTACCTACTGTCGGCGATGTTTATGATGCTACAGTAAAATCGATTATGCCTTTTGGTGCATTCGTTGAATTCCTCCCAGGCAAACAAGGATTGGTACATATCTCTGAAATAAGTTGGAAACGACTCGAAACCCTGGAAGGTATCGTACGCGAGGGTGATACATTCAAGGTGAAACTTATCGGTACCGATCCGAAATCAGGTAAGTTTAAACTTTCCAGGAAAGCATTGATTCCAAAGCCCGACAGTAAACCAAGAGAAGAGTCGCCTAAAGGTGAATAAGGTTTTGTTTTAGTCGGTAAATGATATCGAAGGAATTGGGATGTGGCTGGACTGCAGAATTAAATCTGTTAAACAGCACCGATGGTCGAAAGGCCAGGACAACCCAATTCCTTATTTTTTTATACAGTTCCAACTAACTGCGGTCGCCAAGCGGGTTTAGCTTCGTTGACCTTTATGACAATTTCCCAATTTCAAAACTACTTCCTGATGAGCCGCTATATACAGATCGAATTTCAGGATATTTCGCAGGAACAGTCAGATATAATGATCGCTAAATTGAATGAAGCGGGATTTGAGGGATTTGAAGAAACTCCGGGTAATCTAAGAGCCTATATTGATGAAGCAGGTTTTGATGAAATTATTGTGGGTGAACTTGCGAAGGCATCAGGGATCAGCTTCTCAAAAAGCATTATTGAGGAAACTAACTGGAACCAGCTATGGGAATCGAATTTTGATCCAGTAGTAGTAGATGAATACGCGGCTGTGCGCGCCGATTTTCATGAGCCAATTCAAAACGTCACTCATGAGATCATTATCACACCTAAAATGAGTTTTGGCACCGGCCACCATGCTACCACAAATCTTATGATCCGGCAAATGAAAGAGCTGGACCTCAATGGAAAAACTGTTTTTGATTTCGGTACGGGTACGGGTGTGTTGGCGATCCTGGCAGAGAAAGCAGGCGCCAGTAAATTGCTGGCTGTCGACAATGACCAGTGGAGTTATGTCAATGCCATGGAGAATATTGAACGGAACCAGTGTACAAGGATTAGCATACAACTTGCCGATACACCAGACCCAAATCTTCAATTTGATGTCGTATTGGCCAACATTAATAAAAATATAATCCTTACCCACCTTCCCGTATTGAGCAAACAAATCCGCCAGGGCGGTTGTTTATTGATCAGCGGTTTGCTTGCCAGCGATGAGGTTGATATTTTATCTGCAGTCAGAAGGGAGGGTCTGAATGTAGTCAAAAAGGCAGAGAGGGATAATTGGCTGGTATTTAAGCTTGCACCGTAATTTGTGCAGTTTTTATGTTAAATTAACGTAACCCGCTAACTTGTTTTTTTGTATTTTCGTCATTCAACATCAACCCGAATAATTCTATGAATGAACTATTAGTTATAGTTCTGGCATATCTGATTGGCAGCATTCCTACGTCTGTATGGGTGAGCCGATATTTCTTCAGTATTGATATTCGCGAATATGGTAGCGGCAACGCCGGTGCTACAAATACATTCCGTGTATTAGGACCCAAATGGGGAACGGTGGTAATGTTGGTAGATATGTTGAAAGGTACCGCAGCAGTCAACCTGGTTTTACTTCTTCCGCAATACGCCGATAATGAAACTTTATTTTTAAACCTTCAGATTTGCCTGGGTCTTGCTGCCGTTTTGGGGCATATTTTCCCAATATGGGCCGAATTCCGCGGTGGCAAAGGGGTGGCTACACTGTTTGGTTTGGTACTTGGAATTTCGCCATGGACCGCATTATCCTGCTCCGGGGTTTTCTTACTCGTGTTGTTCCTGACCAGGTTTGTATCATTAAGCTCCATCATGGCAAGTATCGCCTTCCCGATATTTATTCTTGTTATCTTCAATGTAGACAATCCTATATACCGGGTATTTGCCATTGCCGTTGCGCTGATGGTCATTCTTACACATCAGAAAAACATTGGGCGCCTGCTTCGCGGCAGCGAAAGTAAAGTGCCTGTACTCAAACACCGCGATCGCCGTCGTCAGCGTCGCCGGGAAAACGCTTCCTGATATTTACACCGGGAAATGCCGTAATTTTCATGTAGCTTTTGAAGCCAGATTGTATTTTTTTGGTACAATGTTGGATTTTGATTTAAAAACATATTATTTATGATTCGCAACTTTTTTCTGGTAGTCCTTGTATCAGGTTTACTGATAGCTTGTTCTACAAACTCCATAACAGGTCGTAGCCAGGCGAAACTCCTGCCTGAATCAGAGTTACAGGCGATGGCTGTGCAACAATACCAACAATTCCTCTCGGAGAATAAAGTAGTTAGTTCCTCGGCCAACCGTGATGCTGAAATGGTTGCCCGCGTAGGTAAACGTATCACACAGGCTGTTGAACAGTTCTACGCACAAAAAGGATTGTCAAGTGAACTGGAAGGTTACCAATGGGAATATAAGCTGGTTGACAGTAAAGAGGTCAACGCGTGGTGTATGCCCGGTGGTAAGATCGTAGTATATACCGGCCTATTGCCTATCACTCAAAATGAAGCTGCACTGGCTGCTGTAATGGGCCATGAGGTTAGCCACGCGATATTTTATCATGGTAATGAAAGAATGAGCCAGGGACTTATACAGCAAGGACTCGGTACTGCTTTAAGCATTGCTGTGGCAAATAAACCACAGGCTACACAAAACATATTTATGACCGCATTCGGTCTCGGCAGCCAGGTAGGTGTATTACTTCCTTTTTCTCGTAAACATGAACTCGAAGCAGACAGGTATGGCTTGATTTGGACAGCGATGGCAGGATATAACCCCCGCGAAGCAGTTGCATTGTGGGATAGGATGGAAGCAGCCAGTGCAGGTCAGAAACCGCCTGAATTTCTTAGTTCTCACCCCTCTGAAGGTAGACGTAAAGAACAATTGGAAAAATATATGCCTGAAGCACTCAAGTATTATAAGCCTGTAGGCAGCAAATAATAGATTTATATCAAGTAATCCCGTCCAAATGCAGTCTGGACGGGATTTTTATTGCATAAACCACCCCCTTTCCCCTCATTTTTACGTATCTTTGCACTCCCATTAATGAAAACTCTGACAATGGATGCCCCGAGCCGGCATAATTGTCTGAAACTCTTTAAAATAACTTGAAAGTATGTCTCAAACAGTATTTGAAAAGTTACAACTGGCAGACGAAAAAAATCTTCTCATTCAGGGTTTGCCTTCCTCCATCGAAAAGCAGTTTAGTAAATTATCCTTCGCAAAAAACATGACCCCGCTCCTTAAGAACCGGAAAATTGATTTTGCCCTGGTTTTCGCCGTAAATGAGAACCAGTTAAGCGGGATATTGAAAGAAGTAATGCCCTCCTTAAAAGAAGAAAGCAAATTCTGGGTTGCTTATCCAAAGGTTACTTCCAAGATCGTTACTGACCTGAACCGTGAATGTAGCTGGAATTGCATAACCTGCGAAGGTTATGAAAGTATCGAACGCGTGGAACTGGATCATGTATGGAGTGCCATGCGTTTTGTTAGGGGAGAAGAGAAAACTGAAGTCAGCGTCTCAACCAGGAAAAGGCAATCAGCCGCTATCGCCGACTAATTTTTTGTCATAAACTTATTTAGGTTTGTTGTTTCTACAACAAACCTTTTTTTATGTCCTTTCTTAATATCGAAATAAAAGCTTCCTGTGCCGACCCTGATTACGTGAGACGTTATTTACAGGATAATAACGCTTCATTTAAAGGTGTGGACCACCAGGTAGACACTTATTTTCACACCAACCATGGCCGGTTGAAATTGCGTGAAGGCCGTATTGAGAACAATCTTATTTACTACCAGCGTAATGACCAACCTGGTCCTAAAAGCTCACATTTTAATCTCGTAAAGTCAGAAGATCCGGAAGGATTGAAGGAAGTGTTGTCAAAATCGATGGGCATTAAAGTTGTCGTTAGAAAAAAAAGGGAGATCTATTATATCGATAACGTCAAATTTCATATCGATGAAGTCGACGGACTCGGATCATTCGTAGAAATAGAAGCTGGTAATTTGCTTGCGGATCTCAGCAGGGAGCAATTGCAGGCCCAGTGTGACTATTACATAAAGGCTTTGGGTATCAGGGAGGCTGATATGCTTGATAGATCATACAGCGATATGCTGGGCATGGAGGCATGAGCCGCGATCTGCAGTGGTAAGTTATCTTATAATTACCGTTCCCATTTTTCGGGTAATACCAATCTCGGCTTTTTTCAAATGCTCATGTGTCTGGTGAAGGATATCGTATTCTTCAGGTGTATGCGTTTTTTCCATGTCTACCTGGTTTTCAAGTAGCATTCTTTTTATCTTTCGAAGCTTGAGATAGTTGATGACCGATTCTACTTCCTCGTTGGTTTTATCTTCATCCATTTTTAAGAATCTAAGCAATTCCTTGTCGTTGTCTTTAGCAATGGTACGCATAAAGTCCTCGTAGCTTTGTTCAAACAATTGCTTCTGAAATCCACTGTCCTGGCTGAATTCGGTACGCCACCGCTCGCTTTCTTCATAAGGAAAATTGAGCAGGGAAACGGCAAAGGTGCTGAGCCGGGTATCGGGATGATAAATGAAAAAATTCTTTTCGGGAGCGGTTTGGTTTCGCAAAAGCGTTTCGCGGAAGGTATTGAGCAATGCAAGCACATCCTGGTTGTCGATCAGGCTTTCATCCACCATTTCTTCGAAAATATGTTCGGCGACCAGGGTCTGATCATCCCATTTCCTTATCCCGAATTCCAGGAGTATTCTCGCCAGTTCCCGCTCCTGCAATTCATCTTTAAATAAGAGGTTAAATGTGGCATCATCATAATTTGTCTCCTCCGCCTGCCTGGCATTTTCTTCATGTTTCTTCGCTTCATCAAATGGAAGTTTTCTTTCCTGGGTGGCGATCCTGTCGCGAATAAATTTGTTGACCAGCGAATGCAGACCCGCCTCATCTATCTTCAGGATCTGTGCGCATTGTTTGATATAATCCTGCTGTTTGGTAAAATCCTCGGCTTTATTGATCCGCGCGATCGTCTCGGCCATTCGGCTTACTACCTCCGCTTTTTTTACCGAATCGTTGCCCACATCTTTCAATGCTACTTCCAGTTGAAACAGGATAAAGTCTTTTTTATGCTGCTGTACAAACTGGGTAAATGCCGAGGCGCCTACTTTGTTTACATAACTATCCGGGTCTTCTTTATCGGGGATCAGCACAAGTTTTACATTCAACCCTTCTTCCAGCGCGAGGTCAAGACCGCGTAAAGCAGCCTTTACACCGGCTGCGTCACCATCATAAACAATGGTGAGGTTGTTTGTGTATTTTTTTATCAGGCGCAACTGATCTGGTGTAAGCGAAGTACCACCAGAGGCAACGACATTCTCTATGCCGGCCTGGTGCAGGGATACGACATCCGTGTAACCTTCAACCAGCAGACATTCATCTGCTTTATCAATAGCCTGCCTTGCCTGGTATGAGCCATAAAGAATTTTGCTCTTTACATAGATCTCGTTTTCGGGAGTATTGATATACTTTGGCGCCTTATCGTTTGATTTCAAAATGCGGGCGCCAAAACCCAGCACTTTCCCACTGTGATTATGAATAGGAAAGATCACTCTTCCCCTGTAGTTGTCCGACAGCTGTTCGTTGCGCATGGCAACCAGCCCGGTTTTCAACAGCAGGTCTGCATTGAACTGTTTGGCTAATGCCTCTTTCGTGAAAGCATCCCTTTGCTGGGGTGAGTAGCCCAGTTGGAACTTGCGAATGATCTCTTCGCGGAAGCCGCGTTCTTTGAGATAGCTCAGGCCGATATCCTGTCCTTCTTCCGTTTCAAATAGAGACCGTGTAAAGAATTGCTGGGCAAAATTATTAATGATAAAAAGACTTTCAGCTGATTGTTGTTGCTGACGCTGCTCATCCGTCGCGAAAGTTTCTTCTACTTCGATATTGTATTTTTTCGCCAGCCATTTGAGGGCTTCTACATAGCTGTACTTTTCGTGTTCCATCACAAAGCTGATGGAATTGCCGCTCTTGCCACAACCAAAACACTTGTAGATCTCTTTGCTGGGTGACACCGTAAAAGAGGGCGTTTTTTCATTGTGAAAAGGACAAAGGCCCAGGTAACTGGCGCCCCTTTTTTTAAGCTTCACAAATTCACCTACGATGTCTACAATATCAATGTGCCCCAGGATCTGCTGTATCGTATTTTGAGAGATCATCTTGCTGCTACAAAGGTTTTAAACCTTTACCCACGCCTGTTTTTTATTGCTTTCAAGTATTCTTTCACAGATCAGCAACTCGCGATAACCATCTTCAAAACTAGGGTATGAAGGTCGGTCGGGCTGCTTGCCTGCTGCAACTGCCTGGTAAACTTCTTTAAATAATTGTTTCGAGGTATCGGGGAACCCTTCATTATGTCCACCGGGGAAACTCATGATTGCGCCGGCTTCGGGATAGGCGAGGGAGGGATCACGCATGATAGTTTGATTGTATCCATCGCGATTGCCGACCCATACCGAATTGGGTGCTTCTGAATTCCAGGCAAATGTCTTCTTTGATCCCGAGATTTCCAGCCTCAGTTGGTTTTTGCGACCCGCTGAAACCTGGGAAACCGTGATGGATCCCCGACTGCCATTATCAAACCGCAAAAGTACATTAGCATGGTCTTCGGTGGTAATGGGCACATCAGCATAATCTTCCGGCTTTAGCATTTTCCCGGAATAAGTTTCCACCGGCTTCAGTGGCTTTTTCCTTGTTTTATGGATCGTATTAAAATCGGCCATTACTTCTGTCGTTTTAAGGCCGGTAATATATTCCAGGATATCCATCAGGTGTGAACCGATATCAGCAATGGCACGTGAGTCGCCAGACTTGTCGGGTTCAAGTCGCCAGTTATAATCTGTTTCATAAAACAACCAGTCCTGAAGGTAAGATCCGAGTATCGAGTAGATTTCACCCAGGTCACCTTTTTCCCGCATGATCTTCATCTGGCGCACCAGTGGGTAGTATCGGAGGTTAAAATGAACGGCATTTACCAGGCCGGTTTTCTTTGCGAGTGCAACCAGTTCTTCCGCTTCATGAAGATCCTTGGCCAGGGGTTTTTCACAAACAACATGTTTGCCTGCCTGCAGTGCGGCCTTTGATTGAGGGTAATGTAAAAAATTGGGTGTGCAGATATGAACGCTGGTAATATCATTCATCGCCAGTAATTCGTCGAAGGTACATGCACGTTCAATACCCAGTTGGGCGGCTTTGGTTTGGGCGAGTTCTGCCGTTGCTTCGCAAAGCGCGGCCACTTCAATATTAGGTAATCTTCTTAGCGCTTCAATATGCGCGGGGCCAATAAAACCGGTGCCAACCACACCAACTTTAATTTTTTCCATTACAGATT
Source organism: Bacteroidota bacterium (assembly GCA_023412975.1). Lineage (GTDB taxonomy): Bacteria > Bacteroidota > Bacteroidia > Chitinophagales > Chitinophagaceae > Terrimonas_B. The sequence goes on from JAEZRB010000199.1 coordinate 9,983, forward strand.
TTTTTTAAATTATATTATGCCGGTTGCCAATACACTAAAATCTAAGTGGAAGGACCGGGATCAATAAAATTACAGGATATTGCCATTAGGAAAATATTTTTTTAGCCCATGGTCTCCGGGATCAACACTAACGCTAATTACATGAAACAGGCCTTGTTTATGAAGGCCCATACAATGCGATGCCGGCTTGTATCAAATATCTTTGAGTAACTTCATTGGTAATGGGCCATTTCTTAAATTCCAGGTAAAGTTTATGATAGGTGTTCAAAAATATGGACGATGGTTAGGGGTGATATCCATTCTTGTCATTTGTGTGTTTTTATTAACCAAATGTATCAGTAATGGTAAAGATAAAGACCAACAAGGTCCAGGCGAGGACGCAAGTGGAAGGGAGGTGAACTTCAGCCAGTTTACCGGTTCTGCCGTTTGCGCGGGCTGCCACCAGGATATATATGAAAAACATTTAAAGACCGGCCATTTTCTAACATCACAACCCGCCCTGGCAGAATATATCCGCGGTCATTTTGAGCCAGGGAAAAACGAATTTGTATATAGCCCCTTGACGAAAGTGGTGATGGAAAAACGGGACAGCGGGTTTTACCAGGTTGTGTACCAGGCCGGCCGGGAGAAAATGGCACTAAGATTTGATATCGTAACCGGCTCGGGCGCAAAAGGCCAGTCTTACCTGTACTGGTCAAACAATCGCCTTTTTCAAATGCCGGTTACTTATTATTCTATTGCCGATCAGTGGGCCAATAGCCCCGGCTTCCCGCATAAGGTTGTGCTGAACCGTCCCATTACATCCCGCTGCCTGGAATGCCATGCCACCTATGCAGAACTTGTGTCGGAACCGGGCAAAGAACCCGAAGAGTTCGATCGCAATAAAATTTTGTTTGGGGTGGATTGTGAGAAATGCCATGGTCCGGCGGCTGGTCATGTCGAATTTCATACAGCCAATCCCGGCGAAAAGCAGGCGCGGCAAATCATCAACCCGGCTTCCCTGACGCGTCAGCAAAACCTGGATCTCTGCGGTATGTGTCATGGTGGTGCGTTAAAAAAAACAAAGCCATCATTTGGGTTTGTGGCAGGTGATTCCCTGGCTGATTTTTTTGAACTAAAAGATCTTGCCAATGCCACACCTACTTTTGACAATATCGATGTTCATGGCAACCAAATGGGTTTATTGAAGGCAAGTAAATGTTTTACCCAAAGCAATATGACCTGCAACAGTTGCCATAGCAGCCATGAAAATGAAAGAGGAAACACAAGGCTTTTTTCCCAGCGGTGCATGAACTGCCATAAGCCTGATCATGATAATTTTTGTAAAATGGCTACTTCTCTTGGGGCCTCTATCACCAGCAATTGTATCGATTGTCATATGCCATCCCAACGATCCAGGGCTATTACACTCGACCTTCCCGGCTCAGAGGTACCCGTGGCCGCGTCCGTACGTTCGCACTTTATAAGCATTTACCCTGATGAGGTAAGAAAGTTTTTAAACGAAAAGAAATAGGAGGGTAGGGGTTCCGCTCTGCTATGATTTTTACCGCCCGTCAATTACTACGAATTCTTTCGTTGAAATTGGTGTAAATTAATGCTGGTTGAATTCTCACATTACTGCTAACACTCAAACCTATTTTATGCGGCTGCTTATTCTATTCTTCCTGGGACTACCTTGTATTTCTTATGCGCAGGTCAACCGGTCGGCCTGCGAGTTTGCAAAAGAAAAGATCCAGGACTTTATCGTTACCAAAATTTTCACTGCAGGCGAGTATAAAGCCGTCTCGTTTGGCGAGCTCAGGACAAATTCAGGTGTTGGTTCACGACATAGTTGGTCTATGTTGCACCAATTTGAGATCATTGATTCGCAGTATGTTTCCAATAAACGAAAAGCTGTTCATACATCCTATAATTTTTCGTTTTACCTGGATAAAAAACTAAAGGTCCTCAGTGCTGAAAGGTTTGAAGTTGAGTAGATTTATTATGTGCTTACAAGAGGAAAAGTGAAAGCAGCCAGGTAAGAAGGATCGCCGTCAGTCCCATCAGCAGGGTAGCCAGGGTATAAGCTCTCAACATGGCTTTCATATGTATGCCTGAAAACTTTGCGATCACCCAGAAATAAGAATCGTTGGCATGGGAAACGACCATAGAACCGGCTCCAAGGGCCAATACACAAAGTATTTTTCCATTTTCTGAATCCAGTCCAAGAACAGGCAGTAACGGTAAAACGATGGATGCCGCTGTTATGATGGCGACCGTTGATGAGCCCTGTGCCGTTTTCAGGATAAATGCCAGTACAAAAGGAAAGTAGATACCGATCGTACCCAGGATTGGTAATGCGGCGAGATGATCGTCAAGATTTGTCGATGCCAGTATGGCACCAAATGCTCCGCCTGCTCCCGTGATTAATAGTATGGTACCTGCTTTTTCCAGGGCATCGTGCAGTAACTGGTTGATGCGGTTTTTGGGCCAGTGTTTTTTGGCGGTGATCGCCAGCAATACGGCAATCAGCAGCGCAATGACAGGATCACCAAGTGCCAGTAAATTTTTCATCGATCCCGACGAAGCAAAGGGCATATCAATAAAAACAGAACGCAGGGCAATGAGGATGATGGGAACTATGACTGGTAAAAATGCCCTTGTAACGGAGGGAAGCGACTCATTTTCTTCTATGATCTCTTCATCATCTGTACCGATGGGTTCCATCTTTTTTCCTGCTTGTTTTGCCCACCAATGTCCTACAAGCATTACGGGGAATGCGATGATGATACCAAACAGGATCAGTTTGCCGATATCAGCACCGATAGTGCCCGCAGCGGCGGCAGCACCGGGATGTGGTGGCAGCAAACAATGAACTGCATAGAGTCCCGAAGCCAGCGACACACTCATGATCACGGCCGAAATACCCGTACGCCTGATCATTGATTTATTAAGACCACTCAAGACAATGAATCCCGAATCACAAAACACCGGCAACCCAACAACAAAGCCTGTAAGACTTAGAGCCAAAGGCGCATTTTTTTCACCTGATTTTTTAAGAATATAGGCGGCCATCACCCGGGTACTGCCGGTCTGCTCGAGTAATAAACCCAACAGTGTGCCCAACACGATTAGAAAGCCCAGCGACTGCATGGTGTTTCCAAATCCTTTTTTTGAAGCAGCAATCAGTTCCGGAAGGGATAGTTCGACCCCGATGCCTGTAACAAGGCAGGCGATCAGCAGCGCGAAAAAAGCAGGTAGCTTCGACCGGGTGGTAAGCCAAATGATCACTGCAATACCTGCCAGCATGGCGATGATGATCTGCAGGAGGGAAGCATTCATATAAACAAGATAGTTGACTATAAGGAAAATTTGAAAATTTGTTCGGGGATTATACCCTTGCAATACCATTGGAAGTGTAAGTCTGCGGAATCATCCACTGAACTTCTGCGGTATTTGTTATAAACTTGTCACTCAAAGATGACCAGCAAATCAAATAGTGATCGGCAAAAAAAAGTTACTTCTTTACATGAGCTGGCCATGTTATTTCTAAAACTCGGCTGCATTGGATTTGGCGGACCTGCCGTACATATCGCCATGATGGAGGAAGAAGTGGTCCGAAAAAGATCCTGGATGAGTCACGAGCATTTTCTTGACCTGGTGAGTGCTACCAATTTGATTCCCGGTCCCAATTCCACTGAAATGACCATGCATATCGGGCATGAAAGAGCAGGTTGGAAAGGCCTGGTAGTGGCCGGTAGTTGTTTTATTGTTCCTGCAGTATTGATCACGGCCTGCTTTGCCTGGGCATATCAGCGATATGGCCAACTGCCTAATGTATTGCCCTTTATTTACGGTATTAAACCAGCTATAATTTCTGTGGTACTCGTAACAATGATTGCGCTTGGTCGCAAAGCTTTAAAGTCAGCACAATTGGGCGTAATCGGTGTTTTGGCAGCCGCGGCAGTGTTGATGGGGGTAAATGAAATTTTTGTTTTGTTTGGTGCCGGACTGATTGGTACCCTATTGTATTGGGTGAAAGGAAACAGACTCCACGGAATTTTTCCATTTTTTTTCCTACAGGCTGCACAGCCGCTTTTAGAGGGGAACTGGCTCCGGGTTTTTGTGATCTTTTTAAAGATTGGGGCGATACTCTATGGAAGCGGGTATGTGCTGTTCGCATTCCTGGATGCGGAACTGGTAAACCGTGGCTGGCTTAGCAAACAAGAGCTGATCGATGCCATAGCAGTAGGACAGTTTACACCAGGTCCTGTATTCTCATCGGCTACGTTTATTGGATGGCAAATAGGGGGTGCCGATGCAGCTATAGCCGCAACTATCGGGATATTCCTTCCTTCATTTTTATTTGTCGCCCTTTTGAATCCTATAATCCCCAGGCTTCGCAGTTCGAGGATCATGTCGGTGTTTCTCGACACGATTAATATTGCCGCAGTGGCCATCATTCTTTCCATTTTGGTGGAAATGGGACGAGAGACCCTGTTGGACTGGAGAACCATACTGATCGCGGTGCTAAGTTTTATCGTGACGTTTTATTTTAAGAAGATCAATACGGCATTCATCATTTTAGGTGGCGCCGCATTGGGATATCTTTTGTGGTTGCTTTGATAACACATGGGGCGTTGTATTACCTCGGCGAAGTGCTAACATTCCAGTTCACATTGATACCGTGTTTCGCAGCGTATGTTTTTCCTGCTGCTGTCAGTTTTTCATGAAGTTCATAAAAGCCAGGGTAGTAGTTTTCTTCAATCGACCTGGTATAGGCTTCAATGATTTCCTTTGGAGACTCTTCATCATAGAGTCGGGCCAGTTCCATATATTCTTTTTTATATACAGGGAGTACATAATCGTACAAAGCACGCGATGCCTTCAACACTTCACGGTTATCCTCATTCTCGGTCAAATTTTTTAGTTTGGAATAATTCGCTTCAAGCGACTGGATCTTCGTGTTAATCAATTCAGATCTTTTCATGGGGACTACTTTGTCCTTAGTGCCTTCGACCAGTTTTACGGAAGGACTTTCCAGTTCCATTTCCAGGGCCCTGCCCGCAAACCCATGCATCAAATTCGTATTAAGTATAGCAAGTCCAAAAATCTTTTCCGGGTTGTCGGTGTTACAGGATACAAGTGAGCAGGTGCTGGCTATAAACAGGGCGGCAAGAATTATTTTTTGCATGGTGATTTGTTTGAGATAAAATTAAGGAGCAGGGTTTTTTCATATAAAAAAATATTGCAATTGGTTGCTTTTTTGAGCAAATGGACTGGTTCCTGGCAACCAGGCGCAACTTACCCTGGATTTCTCCACAATCTTCCTTTCCCTGTGGATAACTGGGCCGCGGTGGATTCGGTCAGCCCATCTTTATTTGCAATCCGCTAAATTCGCGGACTGGGAATAAAACGGATTGTCGGGGCCCATCTCCCAATTTGGTTTAATACTACCCTGATAATCAATATGTCCACCCAAACAAGGTAATAGGTGAGCCATGGCTAAAGCAAAAGAAAAGGAATCAGCAAAGACCTCTAAAGACACTAACCTTTTTGATTATACTGAAGACAGTATCAAGAGTCTCGACTGGAAAGAACATATCCGCCTCAGGCCGGGTATGTATATAGGTAAACTCGGAGACGGCAGCAGTCCCGACGACGGGATCTATGTGCTGGTAAAGGAGGTGATGGATAACTGCATCGACGAGTACACAATGGGTTATGGTAAGACTGTTGAGTTGAAAATTGAGGGCAAAACAGTTTCTGTGCGTGACTTCGGACGCGGTATTCCGCTGGGCAAGGTTGTAGATGTGGTGAGCAAGATCAATACCGGCGCTAAATACGATAGTAAGGCCTTTCAAAAATCTGTGGGTTTGAATGGTGTGGGGACAAAAGCAGTAAATGCCCTTAGCAATTATTTTAAGGTCACAGCTTTTCGCGAAGGGAAGGAAAAAACTGCCGAGTTTGAGCGCGGTGTTCTGATCAAAGAACATAAGGAAGGTAAAAGCGGCGAACAAAACGGTACGATGGTGACCTTTATCCCGGACGACACCGTTTTTAAAAACTTTAAGTTCCACCCGGAATTTCTTGAAAACCAGATCTGGAATTATTGTTTCCTCAACGCCGGTCTGAAGATCATTTTCAACGGCAAAACCTTTGTGAGTAAGAATGGTTTGCTCGACCTTCTGCAGCGTAAAACCAATGAGGACGAAATACGTTACCCGATCGTACACATGACGGGCGACGATATCGAAGTGGCCATTACCCATAACAACGACTACGGCGAGGATATTTACAGCTTTGTGAACGGTCAGCATACCACGCAGGGTGGTACGCACCAGCAGGCTTTCCGCGAGGCATATGTAAAAACCATTCGTGACTTTTATAAGAAAGATTATGATGCTTCAGATATACGTACGGGTATTGTAGCGGCGATTTCAGTGAGAGTGATCGAACCGGTATTTGAAAGCCAGACAAAAACAAAACTGGGCTCTCAATACGTGGAAGAAGGTGGTAAAAGCATGAGGCAGTTCATTGGTGATTTCCTTGCCAGGGAACTTGATAATTACCTTCACAAACATCCCGCTGTTGCGGATGGTTTGCGTAAACGTATCGAGCAAAGTGAAAGAGAGCGTAAAGAACTGGCGGGCATCAAAAAGCTGGCGAACGAAAGAGCCAAAAAGGCTAACCTGCACAACAAGAAATTGCGTGATTGCCGCATACACCTAAATGATGAACCACCCACAAAAGGGAAAGAGGATTTCATCGCGAAGCAGGCTGAGACTACAATCTTTATTACCGAGGGTGATAGTGCCAGCGGTTCCATCACCAAATCCCGTAACGTGGAAACCCAGGCAGTTTTTAGCCTCCGCGGTAAACCGCTGAATAGTTTTGGTCTGACCAAGAAAGTAGTATATGAAAACGAAGAGTTCAACCTGTTGCAACACGCGTTGAATATCGAAGATGGACTTGATGGACTG
>JAEZRB010000237.1 GCA_023412975.1 Bacteroidota bacterium
GTAGTCTGCGGATTCTCTGTAGTTGGGAGGAGAGGGCGAATTGAGTAGTCGGGAGTCGTCAGTCAGGAGTCGTTAGTCGCACGAATTTCCCCATTTGCAAATTTTCCCACAGGGTCCTGCGGACAAATTCTCACATTTTCACATTCTCACATTTTCACATTTTCACATTTTCACATTTTCAAATTCCCACATTCTCACATTCTCACATTCTCACATTCTCACATTTTCACATTTTCACATTTTCCCCCTTGATCAAGGTGCCCGCAGCCTCAGCGATAGCCCGTATTACCGTGGTCATATGCGGGATATCGATACGTTTTAGTTCGTCGCAGGGCTGGTGATAACATTTATCATCATCATCACTGCTCATGATGCTGTGTGCGGGTATCCCTTTTTTTACAAAGGAGTAGTTGTCGCTGCGTTTGTAGAGTTCTTTCTCTTCCGACGGACCGGGTTTTACTTTCACCGCCGTGGATTCAAAATTCCTTTTCAACAAAGCGGGTAGCGGCGACTCATCAAACCCGGTAATAAAAACATTGTTATTGCCATATTGCGGTATTCCGATCATTTCGATATTGATGCCCGCCACGATCGCACGGGTATCGTAATTATCGACAAAATCTTTTGAGCCGAGCAGGCCCAGCTCTTCACCTGAAAAAGCGCAAAACATCAGTGTTCTATCATTATCTGCTTTTCTGGCAAAATGATCAGCCAGCAGGATCAGTGCTGTCGTTCCCGATGCATTATCGTTGGCACCGTTTAAGATGCTGTCCTTTTTTCTGCCACGGCGAAATACGCCTTCGTGATCATAATGCGCGGAGAAAAGAATTATCTCTTCGGGCCTAGATTTTCCTGGCAGTAGTGCCGCCACATTATAACCAAGATTCTCATAATAATTATTCACGCCCGAAAGTGCAAGTGATGCAGGCGCGGCATTGGCGCAAACAAGCAACACGTTCTTTGTCAGGCCGCCCTGCGGAAACTGGAACTGTGTAGGAAAATAATTCTCTTTATCGGGCTGTGGCAGGTTGCTCCAAAGTAAAAGGTCGGTACCGATGTGTTTGTATTTCTCCAGTATATTTTCTGTAAAAAAAGAATCGATCTTTATGACGGTGAAATCGGCGAGTGTTTTGGGTGTGTAGTTGCCCGGCCGCGGGTGCAAATACATAAATACATCCTGTGATAATTTTTTGCCATTCCATTCCAGTATATCGCTCACCACTTTTTTGCTGCCGCCAAACGGACGGAAGGGAAGAAAATAACCTTCCCTGCCCGGCAGAGGCTGCAAACCGCTTTTCCTGAAAGCTTCACCGATAAACAGGCCGGCATGCAATAGCTCCGGTCGGCCATTGCCACGACCTTTTAGTGAATCCGATGCCAGCACGTTCATAATGCGACTTACTTCGTTTTCATTAATAGGGTCGGGATGATCCTGCCCGGCTCCTCGAAACTGCGTTAATATCAACGCAACTACCATTACTATCAAACATCGGTGCATATAGTTATTTTGAATAGCTTCCTCATATACGCATGTTTTACTGGTGTTATTTTATTAACACGGTGTTCGCAGCGATCATAACGGACTCAAACGCTTTATCGGAGATCCTCTTTCTTAACCCGTGTGGGTGTTTCTTTACCCGCTACAATCGATCTTGAACTCAGGGCTATCGAACGGATGATCATTGTCATATTTTCAATATCCAGGGTTTCGACATGATCTGATGGTTTGTGATAGTGTGGTTCTGCATCCATTTTTGCCGTAGAAATTGTATGTGCGGGCACACCCAGCCTGGCGAGGGTAGCATTGTCGGAGCGATAGAATAATTGCTGGTCAGGATAAGGATCCGGATGAAAAGTAAAACCGGTTCCTTTCAGGTTTTTCTGCAGGATCGCACCCATATCTGTCTTTTCATAACCGGTGATGAACGCGGTATTCCTACCCCATTTACTTTCTGTACCGATCATTTCAATATTGAACATGGCCATGACCTTCTCGGGCGGAAACTGTTTTGAAAAGTACTGCGACCCAAAGCCACCTGATTCTTCGGCTGTAAACGCGGCAAAGACCAGGGTGCGCTCATTGTCTTTGGTGGCCGCGAAATATTTTGCCAGCAGTATCACAGCTGTGATACCTGCTGCATCGTCATTGGCACCGTTATAAATGGAATCGCCATCAACTGGCTTGCCTACTCCAACATGGTCGTAGTGCCCGGAGAAAATAACATATTCGCCTTTTCTTTTTTTACCGGGTATCACTCCCACTACATTTGCCAACTTCTGTTCTGCCACTTCATGCTTCGCCTGTATATTAAAGCTCTTCGGTAATTCAGTGCCGAGTATAAAGACGACATTCTTATCAGTTTTGAACAGGCTGCGTTTCAGGAAAGTAAGACGGGGAAAATTTTTTGCATAGCTGGTATCGACCAGCACCAGCAGGTTTTTTTGCTCCGCAGCAAAACCAGCCGCCTGCTGAAACAGGTTGCCACCTTTTTGCATCATCGCGGTTTCGTAACCCGACGACTGGTTGATATTGAAATCTGCCTGGGAGGTCACCACGATGATATTCTTCGAATCGGCTTCCTGGTTATCAAACCTGGCTGAAAGGCTCACCTGGCGCGGACTGACCATGGCGAATTCCTGGCGATAGCTGTCTCCACCGTCCCATGTCTTCAGTCCAGCTGCTTTAAACTCTTCTGCAATAAAATCCGCTGCTTTCTCAATCTCCGGGGAATTCACCCTTCTTCCACGCATTGCATCGGAAGCCAGTACGCTTTCAATCCTGAGTGCTTCTTTTGCATTAATGATCTCATCTGCTTTTTGCGCCCATAAAAAAGAGGTCATTGAAACCAATAACCCCGCGAGAGTTAATTTCTTCATTATTTTAATTACTTATTTTTTACTTCCCTTCATCCTAATCTTGATATCCCCCATTTTCACATTTCCACATTTTCAAATTTTCAAATTTCTCAAATTAAAGGCTCATCATCTCCTTAAACTTCACCGTCTGTCTCCGGCTTACTTCGATCTTTTCACCGCCTTTCAATTCCAGCAACAGGCCGCCGTTGAAATAGGGTTCGATCTTATCGATCATGCGGAGGTTTACAATATGTTTGCGATTGGCACGGAAGAAAAATTTTTCATCCAGCCTTTCTTCCAGCGCATTGAGTGATTTTAATATGAGAGGTTTATTGGTGCCAAAGAACACTTTGGCATAGTTGCCAACACTTTCGAACAGGCGGATATCACTCAGCTTTACAAACCAGCAGCGCTCCCCGTCCTTTACAAAAACCTGGTCATTTTCACCCAGGATACTGTTATTAGAATATTCCTCTGCTGATCGCGTCTCCTTGTTGTCAGACTGTTGCAGTTTGTGTATCGCATCAGCAAGCCGCTTAGGCTCCACGGGCTTTAGCAAATAATCCAGGGCATTTACTTCGAATGCCTTCAGCGCAAACTCATCATACGCGGTGGTAAAGATCACCTGGGGCGCACGCTCCAGTTCGGCCAGCATATCAAAACCGGTCTTTCCCGGCATCTGGATATCCAGGAAAATAAGATCAGGTTGCTGGCTTTCGATTTTTGTAATGCCTTCCTGCGCGTTGGCCGCTTCATCGATCACTTCTACCTCGGGAAAATCCTGCAGCAGTTTTTTTAATTCCGTCCTGGCCAGGCGTTCATCATCAATGATAATTGCTCTCATGTGAATTGTTTTAATAATCGTCGCCGACAGGAATCATAACGGTAGCTTCTACCAACCCGGGAGATGCCTGCCTGATCTCAAATTTAGCTTTATTTCCGTATAAAAGATTCAGCCTGTTGGTGGTGCTGGACAGGCCAAAGCCTTCACCCGTAACATAGCCATTCAGGTACCCGGTATTTTGCACAGAGAGTTCATGAAAGTTGTCTTTAATAGTCGAGATAACCCTTACCACACCACCAAGGATCTGTTTACTGATCCCGTGCTTGATGGCGTTTTCCACCAGCGTCTGCAACATCATCGGCGGCACCGGAAGTGAAAGGGTGTCCTCATCAACCTGGTATTCTATTTTCAACCTGTCTTCAAACCGCATATTCTCAAGCGCGAGATAATCTTTTACAATAAACAATTCTTTTTGGAATGGTACGGCCTCTGATTTATCGGCCTGCATGCTGCTGCGCAGGATATTGCTGAGTTCGGTAATGGCCTTACGTGCCCGCTCGGGATTTTCGTCCACCAGGGCGCGAATACTATTTAGGGAGTTGAAAATAAAATGCGGATTGATATGTGCCTTGATGGTCTTCAATTCCAGTTCTTTGACGAGTGACTCCAACTGCAGGGTATCCAGCTGCTGCTTGCGGCTTTTGGCCACATAATGATACACAAAATAGATCAGGCTCCAGATGAAGAACAGGATGAAATATGAAAAAGCACTGCTCAACACGAGCAATAATTTGCTGACCCAGTAACTCACATCTGTCCTCTCGAGCAAAAACACTTCATCCTGCTTGATCAGGTCAAAATAAATCAATGCCTCAACACTCAGGTAAGACACCAAAATGGCGAGACAAAACGTTATGATAAAAAACTGGAAAATTTGTTTGTTGAGGCTTTTCTGCAACAGGCCAAAACGAATAATTGCCATGCGCATCAGGTGGGAAAAGATCAGGCCCAGCACCAGGAAAACGCCCAGTCTCTTAAAAAAATCGGGTGTTAACCGGTCGAATGAGAAGGCAAAAAATGCGTTAATAAGCGCAAATGAACCCCAACCAATTGCCTGGAAAAGCCAGTACTTTGAATTACCAATACGCATAGTTGACAAAACTAACCAATTTGATCTCCGCCTGAAGTTGTAAATGTATCAATGGAAAATAAGTTTTACAAATGGGATGTTTTACGGCTGGAATTAATTGATTTTTAATTGATTTGACTCAATAACTTGTTAAAGACGTTAAGAATTCGTGTTACACGCTTTATATTTTTGCATAAACCATGTGCGATCTGTCAGCAAAAATATCAGTGGTCTCAAAATGCTGCATTCCATTACCGGCATTTCGTTTGTACTAACCTTTATTATTAACCCCATTTATATATTACTTTTACAGCCGCTAAACCACTCAAATGGAAATTATACCCGGACCTTTGTTAAAAACCATCGATTCACCCGCCGATCTCAAAAAACTGCCCCGTGAAAAACTTCACCAGGTATGTGATGAGCTCCGCCAGTATATTATTGATGTGGTAAGCGTACATGGCGGCCATTTTGGAGCCAGCCTGGGTGTGGTGGAACTGACCACAGCCCTTCATTATGTTTACAATACTCCTTACGATCAACTGGTTTGGGACGTTGGTCACCAGGCTTACGGGCATAAGATCCTGACCGGGCGCCGGGAAAGCTTTGTCAGCAATCGCAAATTCAACGGCATAAGCGGCTTCCCCAAGCGCAGTGAAAGTGAATACGATACATTTGGCGTGGGTCACTCTTCCACTTCTATCTCCGCTGCATTGGGAATGGCCATGGCGGCTAAATACAAGGGTGAAACCGACCGGAAATGTGTGGCCGTGATCGGCGATGGAGCCATGACAGCAGGTCTTGCCTTTGAGGGCATGAACCACGCCGGCGTAGCGGATACTGACCTGTTGATTATTCTGAACGATAATAATATGGGTATCGACCCCAATGTTGGCGCCCTTAAGGAATATCTTACCGACATCACCACTTCTCCCACCTATAACAAGGTAAAAGACGATGTCTGGAAGCTGCTGGGAAAATTACCCGTGGGTAAAAATTTCAGTCGTGCCATGGGTCACAAACTCGCTGAGGGTTTAAAAGGCATGGTGAGCAGTAGTGCCAACCTGTTTGAAGCCCTTAAGCTTCGCTACTTCGGTCCTATCGACGGGCACAATGTGGCCAAGCTGGTAGATACCTTAAAAGACCTCCGCGAAATACCAGGCCCCAAGTTGTTGCATGTAGTGACGGTAAAAGGAAAAGGCTATGCTCTTGCCGAAAAAGACCAGACCAAATGGCATGCGCCCGGCTTGTTTGATAAGATCACCGGGGAAATTCAAAAAAAGAAATTTGATCTTCCCCAGCCGCCCAAGTACCAGGACGTTTTTGGTTATACCATCATTGAGCTGGCTGAAAAGAACGAACGCATATTTGGCATCACCCCGGCCATGCCTTCTGGCTGCTCCCTGAAATATATGATGGAGAAAATGCCGGACCGCGCCTTTGATGTGGGTATTGCCGAGCAGCATGCAGTAACGGTAAGTGCCGGTATGGCTACGCAAGGCATGAAGGTGTTTTGCAATATCTATTCTTCATTTATGCAGCGGGCCTACGACCAGGTGATACATGATGTGGCGATACAGAAACTCCCGGTCATCTTCTGTCTCGATCGTGCGGGGTTGGTTGGCGATGACGGTCCCACCCACCACGGTGCTTATGATATTGCCTACATGCGCTGCATCCCCAACATGATCGTGAGTGCGCCGATGAATGAAAGCGAGTTACGCAACCTGATGTACACCGCTCAACTGGAGAGCACCAAACTTCCTTTCGTGATACGATATCCCCGGGGCGAAGGCGTTATGCCCGACCTGCCACCCGAACAGGGCGGTTGGAAGACGGAAATGAAGGAAATCCCCATCGGGAAAGGACGAAAAATAAAAGATGGTAATGAAATTGCCATTTTAAGCTTTGGTCACCCCGGCAATTTCGCCGCGGCAGCTATCCGCGAATTGAAAAATGACGGACTGAATCCCGCACTCTACGATATGCGTTTTGCAAAACCGCTGGATAAAGAACTGTTGCACCAGGTACTTCAGAAGTTTGAGAAGATCATTACGGTGGAAGATGGCTGTATCGAAGGCGGATTTGGCTCTGCCATTCTTGAATTCATGGCGCAGCATAATTACAAAAATAATATTCGCATACTGGGTATCCCCGACGCTATTGTTGAGCATGGCACTCCAAAAGAACTGCAACGTGAATGTGGATACGATGCCCGTGCAATCGCGGAAGCGGTAAGGGATATGATGAATATAACTGTGAAGATTGAGATGCTTCAATAGGGTGAATAAAATGAACCAGGTCCTGGCTTTTGGCCCGGTAGAAAAATAACGCTCGGTTCCCAACCAAATTCGTACATATACAAACCTGATTTTGTAAATTACCGAAGCTTACAGCATTTTAATGCTTCGGGCTTGCATCATATTAACTGCTTACCTGGCCTTACACTTCAGGGCGCTTTCCCAGTCACCCTGGCGAATCCAAAGCCTCGGCGTGGCTGACGGACTTTCCGAAGGTTATGTATATGTGATCCATCAGGATCAAAAAGGATTCATCTGGATTGGTACGCATGGCGGGCTCAACCGTTATGATGGCTACGAATTCAGGGTTTTTCAATACACACCTTTCAATTTTTCTACACTGGGAGATAATGGCGTCTTTTTTTTGAAAGAAGACCCTGTCAATTCGAAATTCTGGATCGGAGGCAGCTCCTGCCTGAATGAGTTCGACCCGGAGACCTTTGTCAATACACGGTACCGCTATCCCAACAAACAACTCGAATTTGCCGATGGCGTATTCATAAACGATCATGAATTACTGCTTGCCTGTGAATATGGTGTCTTGCTTTTTAATACACAGAGTAAAAAGTTTACCGAAATACCCGTGTATGATGGCAAGAACCGGCCCATTGCTATTTCCCGCGTAGAGAATGCCGCCATCGACAAAACAGGCAACGCCATGATCATGTGCAAAACAGGCATCTTTATTTACGACCCTGCAACCCAGTCGTGTAAAAGAAAAACACCAGCCAGTCCCGATTTCTCCGCATTTGACCAGGCTGGAATTTTCAATGTGCTTCATGATTCCCGCGGTTTTTACTGGATCGCCACCAATAAAATGGGGCTGGTT
>JAEZRB010000282.1 GCA_023412975.1 Bacteroidota bacterium
CGCACAGCCATGCACAGAACAGTAGCTATTGCTAGCGAAAAATATTGCTTCATGCCAAATGTCCTTTAAACCGTTGGGGGATAAACGCTGCGAATATTCAAATTATTTCAACCAACGCCAAACATCATTCCAAACAGGTGTGGATAAGTCTGATATTACATCTTGTTTAACAAATCAATCATCTTCAATCGATAAAAAGCAATTAAAATTTCTTCTGTATTATTGCACCGCATAGCTCGATTGCCCGGTTTCGGTCAGTGGATCAACACCAAAATTTAGTATCAAATGAAAAGACTATTAAGTATCAAGTATACCGACAACGGGATCACAATTGCCACACTCCTGATGCGCCTTGGCCTCGGAGCACTTATCATCCCTCATGGTTATAGCAAGCTGATCAATTTCGCATCCCGATCAGCCAGTTTTTCCGATCCGTTTCATATTGGTAGTCCCACATCCCTGGCTTTGGTGATCTTCGCAGAGTTTTTTTGTGGCGTGTTTATCTTACTCGGATTGTTTACCCGCCTTGCCTGCATCCCACTGATCATCGCCATGGCAGTGATCGTATTCAAAATCCATAACGCTGATTTTTTTGGTGATGCCGAAAAACCCACTCTTTTCCTGCTTGGCTACCTGGCATTGATGTTTACCGGGCCCGGTAAGGTCAGTCTCGACAGACTAATAGCCCGATAAACGCGTTTCCAACTTAATGGCAGTTTAATTCTAGACAATGCTGCGGGGAAAGACCCCTATTTCATTTTGATAATCGCTAAGACTTAAGCCTTAATTTATTTAATTTTAAACGATGGAAGATTACGCAGGATCACAGGGCTTAAGCAGAGAAAAGCAAATAGTCACAACAGAAGAACTGATTGTGTACCCGCCAAAGTTCCAAAAGCCACCGGAGCAGGCAACAAATGTATGGCTTAAGTCCATCGCCAGCCTTGCACTTTACCTGATCCTCGGTTATTATATTTTTCACAGTTTTGAAATGCTACTGCTGATCACAGCGATAGTTGTGTTTCATGAACTGGGGCATTTCTTTGCCATGAAGTTTTACAGTTATAAAGATCTTGGCATATTCTTTATCCCGCTGCTGGGTGCTTATGTTTCCGGAAGTAAAAGAGAGGTTTCCCAAAAGGAATCTTCGGTAATATTGCTTGCAGGACCGTTGCCGGGAATTATCCTCGGTATTATCCTATATTTTCTTTACCAAAATAATCACGGTCTCTATATCGGCAGTATTTCTTTTTACACGGTAGCCGTATCGCTAATTTTTCTCAACCTCGTCAATCTTATCCCCGTGTATCCACTCGACGGAGGACAATTGCTCAACCGGGTTTTCCTGGATGAAGAAAGCTGGCTGAGCCGTTTATTTGTTTTGCTGTCAATCGCCTTCCTCACCTGGTTTGCACTTTATGGTTTGGGCCGGCCGTTTTACCCGTTGCTCATTTTCCCGGCAATGATGTTGTTTCGAATGTTTGGGGATACGCGGTTAAATACCATTGAGAAAAAAATTGAAACCGCGGGCTTTGATCTCAATGTGGCTTATGAAGATCTTTCGGATGAAGACTACTGGAAGATCAGAAGTATTCTTATCAACGAACATCCCTCATTCAAAGACATACCAACGGCCCCGCCATTTGAGTACAGCCCAAAAGAAGAAAAGGTCATGCTGACCATTCAAAGCCTGCTTCATCGCAACCTGATCCAGGATGTATCAGTGGCCGGCAAAATAATTATACTGATCATTTGGCTGGCAGCTATCGCTTCACCCTGGCTAATCAATATGGACCTGTCTTTTTTTAGCCGGTTTGGATTCTGAACCGGCAGACAAACTTAAATCCTGAATTGATGTTACTGTTATCAGCGGTTTATACTTTTTGCCCACTCATCCAATTTCTTTTCCAGCAGGCTTAGTGGCAGAGATCCATGTTTCAATACCTCGTCATGAAATTCAGCCAGCGTTACTTTGCCCCCTGACTGATCCACGTATTTGGCTCGAAGCTCAGCAATTTTCAGCGCGCCAATTTTATAGGCGAGGGCCTGACCTGGCATAACCATGTATCGCTCGATTTCCGCTGTGGCTCCCTGTTCGGAAATCGCTTCATTAGCCATCATATATTTTATGGCTTCTTCTCTTGTCATACCCTTGAGATGTATCGCCACATCCACTACCAGCCGGATGGCGCGGTGCATTTCATCGCCCAGGGCACCCATATATTGATAGGGATCGGTATAAAGCCCGAGTTCTTTGCCTAACGACTCACAATACAGCGCCCAACCCTCGGCGTAAGCGGAGTAACCACCGAAGCGCCGGAATCGCGGCAAACTTGTATCCTCCTGTTGCAGGGAAATCTGGTAGTGATGACCGGGAATTGCTTCATGAAGAAACAGGGATTCCATACCACTGGTAACGCTAAAGGTTGTTGCATCCAGGATTGGAACATAAAAAATACCTGGCCTGCTGCCATCCGGCGCCCCGGCATGATACTCAGCACTGGCGCTCTCCGCACGAAATGCTTCTGTCTGCCGGATCTCAAATGGTGTAATGGGCACCAGGTTAAACATTTTCTTTAGATAAGGCTCCATAACCTGGTGTATTTTTTCAAATGCATCGAGTACATCCCTCGGCGTTTTAAAGGGTGTAAATTTTTTGTCAGTCTTCATGTATTCAAAGAATGACGGAAGATCACCGGTAAAACCTGTAGCCTGTTTTACGCTATCCATTAACTGCCGTATCCTCGCTACTTCGGCTAATCCCGTTTCATAAATCTCCTGTGGCGATTTGTCGGTGGTGGTCATCTTTTTAACCATGAACCTGTAATAGTCTTCGCCGCCAGGCAAAGACCCAATTCCCGAACTTGTCCTGGCCTTGAGCAGGTAATTCCTTTTTAAAAAATTACCCAGTTTTTTGTACGCAGGTTCCAGTTGATCTTTGATAAGCTTGGCATAATCCTCCGTAATCTTCTTTTTATCTGCTTCAGAAAATTCAGCAGGTATTGTGTGAATCGGGCTATAAAAAATACTTTCCTGCAGGCTGGCCACCGGTATCGCTTCCATTTGTGGAATTAACTTTTCAACAATCGCCTTGGGAAAAACGAATTGTGCGTTAAAGCCTTTTTTAAAATAAGAAATAGCGCTGTCAGCCCATGCAGGGAAACCAGAAGCCCGTTGCAACCAGTCGTTATAATCCTTAACTGTTTTAAAAGGCTGGTAACTGGAGCCGCTGCCCAACTGGGCCAGTGTCAACGGCATACCAAACATCTGGTGAAATGGAAAATAATTGTCTGGATAGTTGAGTTCTTCCAAAAACATTTCAAGATCGTACACCATTACATCATAACTGGTCTGGTCCCTTTCTGATTTTTCAACAGACTCGTACTTCTTTAGCTCGGTAAGATATCGCCTCAAAAGTTCACGGAATTTTTCCCGGTAACTGTCAGTAAAATCGATAGGAAGAAGGTGGTTATAGCGCTTATCACCTATGAATGTCGCTTCTAAGGGAAATAATTGAAGGTATTCTTCATAATACTGTTCAAACAGCGCGGAAAGTTCTTTCCCGGGCAGACTGTCTTCCTTATCAGACTTTGACTTACATCCTGTTGCCATAGCCAGAATAATTATGGCCGACCATAGAAGTTTCATGTATTATTATGTTACTTAATACAAAGTAAGGGGTTTCTGATAGGAATTGGGAATTTGTAATTTGGAATTTGGCAGGCTTCCCCCCAATTCCCAATCCCTAATCATTATTGTCCGGGGAAATCTGGAGTACTATAAACCACGGCGGGCACGGTGAGCACAGCGAAAGCCGTTTTCGTGATAAAATCTGCTACGTAGAACAGGACCTGATGCGAATACTTAGCTGTGTTCGCAGTGTGCGCTGTGGTAT
>JAEZRB010000297.1 GCA_023412975.1 Bacteroidota bacterium
TGTTTAAGCATCTCGTCGTGGCATTCTTTCATTTTTGAGGGGTTGGGTAACGCGAGTGCATAAATTGGCCCGGCATATTTGTTAGTATTATATTGTACACCCGAAAAACTTGCAAGACCCTTGTCAATCAGGGCCTGCTGCCATTTTGATGAATTCAAGCCCAGGATGTTGGAGAAAACATCAGCAGCCAGGGTAGCTGCAGAATCGCTTCGGTATTCTGGACCTATCCATTGCATCATCATAAATGGTGTTTCGGCAATGGACGCTGTTTTAATATTATAATCTGTTTTTTGCAATGGCTTGAACTCAGGGATGGGATATTTTTCATGAGGATCAAAACCACTGTGTTCCCAGTCACCATATATTTTCTTTGCAAGTGCAAAGGCATGATCGGGTTTTACATCGCCACAGATCACCAGTATAGAATTGTTCGGATGATAGTATTTGTCTTTGATGATCATCATTTTTTCCGGCGTGGCGGTATTGATCACATCATGATCACCAATGGCATTTTTCCGGGTAAAATTTTCTCCCCAGGTGCGTTTGGCAACGTCGATCCATAGTTGAAAGAACGGGTTACTTTCTGCTCTCTGGAATTCACCATCCACAACAGGTCTTTCCTTTTGCATGTCTTCGGTACGATATATCGGGTAACGAATCGCTGCATTCATAAATCTTAAACCCGCATCGAGACTATCACTTTCAAAGGTGAAAAAATAGTTGACCCTCTCGTCGCTGGTAGTGCCATTCCAGATGGCGCCAAGTTCTTTTGTGCGCTCAATAAATTTTTCCTGGTCAGGGTACTCTTTGTTGGCCTTGAAAAACATGTGCTCAAACAAATGAGATAAACCACTGTACTCAGGTCCTTCAGTGTAAGCGCCGTTCTTCACTGCAATCTCGATGGTAACTAACGGCACTTTGTGGTTTTCGATCACGACTACTTCAAGGCCATTGTCGAATTTCTGCCAGTAATAATTTTTCGGAAGTCTTGGTTGTGCGATAGAAGTAAATGTAGCTGCAACCAAAAGCAGCGTAATCCATTTCTTTGGCATAGGAATAAGTATTTAATGAATGCCTGCGATGCGGGCGGAGATTATTTACTAAAAGCTAAGGAAGATTTGAATATGAAAAAAATAATATTTATAAGCGATAGGCTGACGGGATAAGTGGATGGTGTATTATCCCGAAATGCGCTGCCACAGATAATCATCGCCGCTGATATCAGCATGATTGGGATGCCATACACTTGTAAATTCGCCAATTACCGCCTTCCCATTTTCAAATCGCAAACGCGGAATTTTCAACAGGTCAATATCTTCCTGTCGTACCCTGCGATGGATGGGGTACATAGTCCCGCCATTGGGGCCATCACCCGCCCGCGCTGCGGGATTGTATTGATATCCGGGATCAACGAGTGTACCACGGGGGTACATGATTCCGGGTACACCCTTACCCCTGATGTCGATATCACGCGGATGCGCAAGACCCAGGGTATGACCGTATTCATGTGCGGCCGTGGTGGAACCTTTATATAAATTCTCGAGTTTAAAATATCCACTATTACAACCAAGACCATCGACAAAGGAAATATTGCCATGCACAAATTCTTCCACGCGGAAATAATTATTACGCGGATCTGTATTCTCATAAATTTGGATGGCGGTAATTCCCGGCTGACAAGCAGAAGTGATCAGGAACTGCACAAGCCATGGCTTCCCCTCAATATGAACGATACCCTGCGGTTCATTCCACATCCATTCTATTTCCTCGCGTATGTTTTCAGTAACTGCAGGGTCGGCCGCATTCCCGTATGTGATGATATGGGAATGGATGAGAAGCTGGTTTGACTGATATTCGATGGTACCCATCGGGAGTTAAAGGGTCTGACGTCCTGGTCTGACCGTGTTACATTTCTCTATATTCCAAGAAACCGGTTCGCCAGTTCCCTATTGCAAAAAGATGATTTCCTATTTCCGATATAAAATCGGTAAGATGACCATTTCCAATCCGCAGGATCATTTACCAAACCGGCCAACACCGGGTTGTTATGAATATAGTGAAAACATTTGGTAAAGTAATCAAAATCGTTTGTGGTGATTTTTTCGGGATGTATATCGGTTATAAGATTTTTTGCTTTTGTTTTTGGCCTGAACAGGCTTCCCGATCTGGCAGTTTGAGTATTGTATTCGTGGCTATAATTACTAAGTAATTTTCTAAACCCATTTGTAATTGGATCGAGATGTGTCGATCCGATTTTTATCAATGAATTTACTCTTGCGTCTGCATAAATGATAGTATGAAAATGATTTGGCATCAGGCACCAGCATAGTATCTCGCAATAAGGGACAATATATGATCGGAAAAGCTCCAGGAATCTCTGGTAGTGCTGGTCATTTAGGAAAAGGCGCTCGTGATTGTTTCCCTGGTTATAGACATGGTAACAATTTTCGGCATAAAGTTTCATTGCTGAGCATTTTCTGAGTAATCAGAAATAAAGTTCGCAAGGACAGATTTGGTGATGAAGGTGAAATCACAAAGTAAAAACGTTTTATCCCCGGCGAGTTTCTTTTATCGGTCAGACGGCGACGTCAGACCGATCTGCGCAAGATTCCTCTAACGGTCAGACGGGGACGTCAGACCGATCCTAGCCCTGACGTCCTCGTCTGACCAATGCTTGCCAGCTCGTCTAAAATGGTCTGACGTTCTCGTCTGACCAATGCTTCCCAGCTCGTCTAAAACGGTCTGACGTCCTCGTCTGACCGTTTTAGAATCAATTCCTCACCGGCTTGCCGCTTTTCAAAACACTTTGGATACGTTCGAGAGATTTTTTCTCACCGCAGAGTGAAAGGAATGCTTCTCTTTCCAGGTCAAGGAGGTACTGTTCAGTAACAAGAGTGGGCTCACTTAGATCACCGCCACACATTACGTACGCTAGTTTTTTTGCCACCAGCGCATCATGTTCTGTAGCGTAGCCAGCAGTTTTCATAGCGTGTATGCCAGAATACAAGGCACCGAGAGCCGACTGGCCGAGTACACGGATATCTTTTCGTGGTACCGGCGCGGTATAACCACTGTCGTAAATTTCAATCACTGATTTTTTGGCTTCGGCGATACGTCTTCCCTGGTTCATCACGACTTCATCAAGGCCTTTACGATACACGCCAATGCCAAAGCCTTCAGCAGCGGAAGTGCCAACCTTAGCGGTGGCGATCGTCAGGAATCTGTTTTTAAGTGTGATGGTTTCGGGTTCGTCTTCGTGCATTTCATCGGCGGCTCTCAACACAAATTCTTTTGTGCCACCACCACCGGGGATCAGACCGACACCTAGTTCTACAAGACCGGTATAAGTCTCTGCGGCAGGACAAACTTTATCCGCATGAAGGCTAAGTTCGCAGGCGCCGCCTAAGGCGAGACCGTGTGGAGCAACCACTACAGGAATGGAAGAGTATCTTGCCCGCATCATGGTATTTTGGAAAAGGCGGATGGCCATATCGAGTTCGTCGTATTCCTGGTCGATGGCGAGCATGAAGATCATACCCACATTCGCACCGGCAGAAAAGTTGGGACCTTCATTGGCGATCACAAGGCCCTTATAACCTTTCTCAGCTTTATCGATAGCAGTTTGGATACCGCTGAGCACATCGCCGCCGATGCTGCCCATTTTGGTAAACCATTGCAGGCCCAATACATCGTCGCCGAGATTGTAAAGTTTACAGCTTGCGTTTTTCCAAACCAGTTTGTCCTGGTAGTTGCTCATGACGATAAACGCTTCGCCACCGGGTAAAGGTTTATATGACTTAGATGCGGAATCGTAGAAATATTTTTTACCGCCTTCTACCTTGTAAAATGATTTATGACCGGCTTCCAGCATTTCTTTCACCCAAGGGGCAACGGCATAGCCCGCATCCTCCATGGCCTTAACTGTTTTTTCAACACCCAGTACATCCCAGCTTTCGAAAGCACCGATCTCCCATCCGAATCCGGCCATCATGGCATCATCAACACGATACAACTCATCGCTGATCTCGGGGATACGATGAGAGATATAGGAAAATAATCCGTAATGAAAATGGCGATAGAATTCACCCGCCTTATCCTGGCCTGCTACCAGCATTTTCAATCTTGTGTTGAGGTCGTCAATAGGCTTTGCAGTTTCGATCGTGGCGAACTTCGATTTTTTGCGGGGTTCGTATTCCAGGGTCGAGAGGTTTAAGACCTGTATCTCTTTATCTGATTTTCTTTCTTCAGGACTTCCCTGTACGACGGGCAATTTTATTTTCTTAAAAAAGCCCTGTCCTGTTTTATCGCCAAGCCAGTTTTTTTCAAGAACCTTATTCAGCCAGTCAGGTATGGAGAATGTATCACGGGCTTCATCATTGGGGCAGTTGTCCTGCACGCCTTTGGCCACTTTTACCAAAGTGTCAATACCGACAACATCCGCAGTGCGGAAAGTTGCTGATTTCGGCCTGCCAATGATCGGACCGGTCAGGGCATCTATTTCATCGATTGAAAGTCCCAGTTTGTCAACCAGCCGAAATATCGACATAATACCATATACTCCGATACGATTTGCGATAAATGCAGGTGTGTCTTTACACAAAACGGTTGTTTTGCCCAGGTACAGATCGCCATAATGCATCAGGAAATCAACTACAGCCGGGTCAGTATCCGGGGTAGGGATGATCTCCAGCAGACGCAGGTATCGCGGTGGGTTGAAAAAGTGTGTGCCACAGAAATGTTTCCTGAAATCTTCCGAGCGGCCTTCAGCCATCATGTGGATCGGGATACCGGAAGTATTGGAAGTAACCAGGGTGCCGGGTTTGCGAAACTGTTCTACCTTATCATAGATCAGTTTTTTAATATCGAGGCGTTCCACCACCACTTCGATGATCCAATCGCAGCCGGCGATATCTTTCATGTTGTCGTCGAAATTGCCGGTAGTTATTTTCTTAACGACATCCTTGGTGTAAACGGGGGAGGGATTACTTTTTACAGCAGCAGCCAGCGCATCATTCACCAGTTTGTTTCTTTCTGCGGGCTTTGTACTCTCAGCAGCTTCCTTGGGTACCATGTCCAGCAACAATACCTGTACACCTACACCTGCAAAATGACAGGCAATCCTTGATCCCATGACACCGCTGCCGAGGACAGCTATTTTTTTAATCGTGCGATTCATATAGTCTTAAAATTAAGCTGTAAAAAAATAGTTAGTTAAACAACTATTTTGTTGGTCGAAGATAAGCGTTTTTTTTAATCCGGTTTCAGGTGAAAGGAAACATGATAAACCTGAAAATCGGGGTAGCTTATTTAGTCTTTGCGGCCTTTTTTAGAAGGATTTTGTTTTTCCTTGCTTCGCGGTCCGTTTTTTTGAGACCAATACTGCTGCTGATGCCGCTAAAGGTGATTTTAACCAGGTAATTCACAGCTGAGCGGTCACGCAGACGGTAAGTAAATACGGTAGCTGTATTCTTTTTATTTTGATTCCTTACCACAGTATTTGCAAAGAAACTTCTCAGGCGCCCGCCAAATAGTTGCTTTTTGTTTTCATTACCTGTAACGCGTATTTTCAGGTCGCGATAGATCATTTTTATTTTACCATCTGCGAATGCTTCCCGGCCGGTCACCTGCATGGTTAAACTATCCAGGTGGCCTGATTTCAGTTCTGCGGAGATCAGGGGTTTTAAAACTGGATTGAATATCCGTAGATCAGCGGAGTCCATTTTTACATTCATGACAAAACCACCAAGTGGATCGATATAAGATTCATGGAGGTTGAGCTGCGTAAAAAGTTTTCCTTCGAGCCAAGCTGTGGCATGGATGTGCAGGCTGTCATCATCCGACAGGTTATAATTGCGAACACCTTTGATCTTTCCTTCCAGCTGCTCCACAACTATCTTACCTGTAGCGCCTGTTTTTTCATTCACTTCTTCATAAACCACATGGGCATCTGTAAGGTTGACTGCATCTGCCAGCAGGCGTATCGGAATTTTTTTCACAAGATTCGCCGGGAGCGACCGAACAATTCCCGGCTCGCGGGGAACCCTTTTATCCCTGAAATCTGTCAGCCTCGCATCGCTTATTGTCACATCTCCCAGGTCAAGTACACTGTCTTTGGCGTAGCGGCCAATATCAAATGGTCCGATGGAAATAGCACCGGTTCGCGCAGTAAGGTAATCGGCCTGGTAGCGTGAGTCGGCTACAAATGTTTTTAGATCTTTTGCCGGCCTGTAGGAAAAAGAGTCAGCGGTGAAATATTTTGAATACTTATCGTAGCCGGTATTATACCAGTCGAAAAGATGGTGTTCGTTATGATAACTGCCGGATAACTCGTGAAGTCTAAATGCCGAATTGGACCGTAGAATGTCACGCAGGTTAAGCAGATTGGAAGAACTCACCACCAGGTTGTCGAGTTTAACCATTTCAATTGCAAGGCGACCCGCATGTTTACCGAGACTATCCATCGCAAACTTGTTGGCCTCAAGATTCCGGATCTTGGTCCTCCAGTCCCAGGCACCTGCATCATTACGCGAAACGCGGATACTATCGAGTTTGAGGCCCAGTCTTCCATCACCTGCATCGATGCTCCGGCCTTTGGCAGATTTATAAGAAAATTGATGCAGGGAAAGTGCAAGACTTTGTGCTGTTAAAGATTTATCTGTTTTACCACCCGTACGCAGATCGATAAACTCCAGTGAGTTTCCTTTGCCATTCCAGTTGAGCGAACTGATGCCTTCATCTCTCTGCCTGGAATACTTCAACTGTGGTTCGTCGATCACCAGCCTGCCGATCTTGGTTACCGGCCAGGGTGCATCGTCCAGCTCGTCGGCATCATCCGAATTTCCCATCCTGATATCGATTTGAGGCTGGCTGATCTTTAGCATCGATGTATTGATCTGGCCATCGATCATGCCCGTTACATCTGGTACGATCTCCAGCTCGGGAAGTATTACATCGATCGAGTCTCCAGAATTATAATTGGAGTAACTCACATTCCTGAAAATAGAAGGCAGCTGATCGGTTAATTGAAAGCCATTCACCTGCAGGTTGTCAAAAACATTTTTGTATTCAAGTTCTTTTCCTGATGCCGATAGACCGGTGATACGAATTTTATTACCGCTGCTTGTTGTGAGTTCATCAGCTTTCAGCGCTTCAAGCCACGCGGTTAAATGCCTGCTGCTATCCCTGATATTTATTTTCGTGTTTTCACCGTGAATATCTTTTATTTGAAACACGGCTGAACTGCTTTTTGTCTGCTCTGGAAAAGTGTACAGGTTGATCTGCGCTTCTTTCCAGCTCACGCCATTAATAGCTGACTGTTGTATATCATCATTGATCAACATGGATCGGATGGAAGCCTGGCGGGCAATGATGTCGATCTCATCCGGGTTACGGATCTGCATGGTTCCGGCCTGCAGGTGATTGTCGGGATAGCCGGAAAAGCTGACGTCGCTGAGATCAGCTGTCAGCTGACGCATTTTAAACACGCCTTTTTTAAAGTGAAGGCTGGTAACAGCGTTTTGAATGTTGTGAAGTTTTTTTGAATCCACTAGCCGCCTGCCCAAAACAGAAATATCTGCGTTCTGTAGATGCAGTTGAATATTGTTCGCGAAAAAAAGATTGACCTGTCCGTCCGTGATATCCATGTTCTCGAGTTGCATGAAATGCCCTATGCCGGCGAGTAACTGGAAAACATCACGTGGATTGTTTTTTTTCTGAACAACGGTATAGTTGATCACCGGCCGGTAGAGGTTTACCCTTTTTGCGCTTAGCTGTTTGTTAAACACGAGATCATCCCATGAAAGACCCTGCAGCTCAAATTGCGGCATGCTGAGGTTATTGATCATCCTGCCCTCCTCCAGTTCCTTATAAATGAAATTGCTCAGACTTATCCGGTTGTCATTGATCAGGATGCTGTCGAACTGGATCGAATAGGTACTATCGCTCAAAAAGTTTTCGTAATTGCGGATGGCCATCACGAATTTTTCGACGGTCAGCGGTTGCGGACCATATTTATTGATCTGCAGTCCCTGCAATTCGAAATTATTGTCATCAGAAGTAAAAGAGCTAAGGCTACCGGATCTCGTGGTATTGATATCAAATGACGCGTTCTCCACCACCACGAAAGCGAGTTGCATATTTCCGGTCAGTTGCCGGACCAGTTCATCCAGTCGCGGGGATTGAAGCGCAGGATCATTTTTCTCTTTATCGATCGTTACATCCAGCCTGAATCTCGGGTTGATACAATACACCGAATCGGCTTTGATGATCTCGTGGTGATAAACCGCCGCGAAATCGATATTGGTCATTTGTAATTTGTCAAAGAATACCTGGAATGAATTCCCGGTGCTATCGTCGCGGGTTGCTACAACGGTACAACTGTCAAATTCAACGATCTTATTTAGCAGGTTGATTCGGAAATTGCGAAAACTAAGGCGATGCCTGCCATCAGGGAAGAGTATATCCTGGTTACTCGTGTGCAGGGAAACATTATCGCTGAATAATATCTTTTGCTCGTTGCCAGCCTGTGTTGTATCCACCAGCAGGTTGTCGAGTTGGAAATTTATATCGGTGATCACCACCGGTGGTTCTTCCGGGTGGATCTTATTGATCAGGGAAAACCGGCCTTTATCAATTCTGAACCTGTCCACTTTCAAAACCTTTAGTGCATCCTGGATGGAGTTATAGATCCTTCCCATTTCATGCGGCAGGGAAAGCCCCGTATCACTTGTTGCCGTTGTGTCTTTTGATCGTAAACGGATAACCCGGATATCAGGATTGTACACATGCATCGAGTCGATCAGTATTCTTTTTTCAAAAACAAGCGGAAAGATCTCTTTCACCCTGACACCCACGCGGGGAATATTGAATTCATAAGAAGTGGAAGCCGCGGAATCTGTAGAAGAGAAATTTGCCCTGTGCAATTCCATGTTGTAACTAAACCAGTTGAATTTGAATTTGTCCACCTTTAAGCGGAGCCTGCCGTCTGACTGTGCATGCACCATGTCTTCGATAAGCCGTTCGGCATGGTTGATAAACCAGAAATGGAAGATGGTCATCAATAGCAGGATACCGCCCAGGATAAAGGCAGTGATCTTGAGAATTCTGGATGACACTGGTTTCGACATCAGGTGCGGAAAGATTAAGATTTGAATTTAATCTATTTCAGCTTGCTAAAAAACACAAAACCAGTTAAATACATAGCTGGTCCGTATAATTAACGTTTATACCTGTGGGAATGTTACCAGCGGTGGATGTCAAAGTTTCCCGTCGTGTCCCTGGAGATGGTTGTCGTAATGATCGGCCCAGTAGCCGATATCGCTGATCATGGTTACAAACTCCTGGTAATCCATGCCTTCAATGTCCCTTTCAGCCACGAGGCAGAGCAGGCCGCGGCTTTCCAGGGTACCTAATTTGATGCCCATTTGCCGGGTATTAATTTCCAGGGCTTTACGATAGAGTTCAAAGAGAGCGACTGGGTTGGAGGGGAGGGTGCAGATGGGTGCCAGGCAACGAAGAAAAACCCGCTCGGGGTCTTCACCGCCATCGGGATGGGTCATGAAAACTTCAATAGTAGAGGAGCCTCTTGAGAAATACCAGGAGCTGGTGCCTTCATTATAGATCGAATCGGCTGTGGTGCCGATCTGCCGGCAGAGGCGATGGATATAAGCCTTGGTAAACTCAATGTATGACATGCAGGGCGTGTTAAAACCCAATAACAAATTTTGGATGAATTTATTGTAGAAAAGCCACGAATGCCACGAATTGCACGAAAAGGATCAGCAATAAAGAGATAGCTGGGATTTCGTCTTTACTTATAAAGCTTTTCATCAGTTTTAGTTTCAAATAAAAAAACCGATAACATAGGACTTTACGTGTAAATTTCTCTGCGTTTTATTTACTAAGTAAGTCCCGAATATTGCATTTTATGGTAAAAGTAAACCAACCTAATTCACCATCGACCCATTCGATGTCGCCTCATCAGGATTGACGAACTTAAGTTTGCCATCCTTGTCTTCCGCCATCAGGATCATACCATTGCTTTCAATGCCTCTCATTTTACGGGGCGCGAGGTTTGCCACTACTACCACCTGCTTACCAATAATGGCTTCTGGTTGAAAATGTAGGGCGATACCTGAAACAACGGTCCTTTTTTCAAAACCGAGATCTACTTCCAGTTTCAGCAGCTTATCCGCCTTGGCAACTTTTTCAGCAGCAGTGATAGTGCCCACGCGAAAATCGAGTTTGGCGAAATCGTCG
>JAEZRB010000300.1 GCA_023412975.1 Bacteroidota bacterium
GTTTGCAGCCTCCTGTGAAAAAGGACTGGAAGGTTTAAATAAGAATAAGACCAGTCCAACAGCACTCGACCCGGTAATGCTCCTCAACAATGCCATCATCAACACATCCTTCCCGGGTAAAACTATACTATTTGATGTTGGTATCGTTCAACAAATGGTAACACCCAATGGTGGTGTACTGGCCGGTGCCAACTTCAACCAGGATAGCAAAGATGGTACCCTGGCCGCCATATGGACCATCTACTACCAAAATGTAATTAAATACACGCAGGACGCTCTTAACAAATCAAAAGATGCACCCAACCGTCAAAACCTATATAACATGGTACGAATCTTCCAGTCGTACGTATATATGATACTGACGGACGAATACGGCTATATTCCATATTCGGAAGGAGGAATGGGACCCGACCAGGTATTTTTTCCCAAATATGATTCCCAGGAGGAAATTTATCCCAAGATCATACAGGAACTCACCGAGGCGTCCAATGCGCTTGATGCCGGTGGGACGGTGGAAACCTCTGATATGCTTTATGCAGGAAATATAGAAAAATGGAAAAAATTCGGCTATTCTCTCTTGCTGAGAGCCGGCATGAGACTTAGTAAAGTGAATACGGGCCTGGCACAAAGTACAGTACAGGCAGCAGTGGCTGGCGGCGTGATTCTTCAAAATGCCGACAATGCTTATATGCGACATGATGCCAACTACCTCCAACCGATGGGTAATATGCTGAACTCAACCGAAGCAGCCAATATCTATTTAGCCAAACCATTTGTAGACTACCTTAAAACGAATAATGACCCCCGCCTGTCTGCTATCGCAATTAGGTATAAAGGCGCCACTTCAGGACCAACGCAAACACCAGCCATTGGCACAACCGCAGCAGCCGATCAGATCGGTATGCCCATGGGTTATGATAATGGTACAATCACTGCAAGAGCAGGTGCTGATGGTCTTGCCAGCTTCTATGACTATAGCCAGGTTGACCGCAGAAGGATGGCGAAAAATACCGCACCCGTGTTTTTCGTAACAGCAGCGCAGACACAGCTCCTGCTGGCCGAAGCCCGTTTCAGGGACTGGATCACAACAGGGACTGCTGCACAATACTATGAAAACGGTATTGCGGCACACATGGACCAGTTGGCAACCTACGACGCCGGTTCTACCGTGTCCCCATCAGATCGTGATACATATATCGCGGCAAATCCTCTTACTGCCGGGCAGGAATTGCAACAGATCAATACTCAATACTGGGTGGCATCATTCCTGAATGGCCCAGAAGCATTTGCTAATTTCAGAAGAAGCGGGTTCCCCCTGTTAACACCGAACCCTTACGGCCAGCCAAATAATCCGGATGTACCTGACGGGACTTTTATACGCCGACTGACTTATCCGACAAGTGAATTATCTATCAACTCGACCAATATTAATGCAGCCATTACTGCACAGGGGCCCGACAGGTTAGATACAAGAATATGGTGGGATAAACCGTAAATTCTTTAGCAGCAGTTGTCCTGGTATAAGGCAATCAGACCTTTTGTTTCTACAATGGGTCTTTTCTTTCGTCAATTTTAATCGCTTTGAAGAAAGAATATATATACATGTCAATTGTAGTTGGACTACTGTTTTGGCTAATTTTATAAATTTAAATTATCGATTTATCCTCTGAGAAAAGACTGCTTCAGGAAAAATAACCGTCAAATACTGAAAACTTGTATTAAACCAGAATTATGTCCCAAAAGTTAAGAAGCGCAGATTGGTTTGGAAAAGATGATAAAATGGGGTTCGTGCACCGGTCGTGGTTACGCAACCAGGGCTATCCTGATGACTACTTTAAAGGAAAGCCTGTTATAGGCATTTGCAATACCTGGAGCGAATTCACACCCTGCAACGGTCATCTACGCGATTTTGCAGAAATCGTAAAACGAGGCGTTGCAGAAGCGGGTGGTTTCCCGTTGGAATTCCCTGTCACCTCACTGGGTGAAACAATTATGCGGCCAACTACCATGTTGTTCCGCAACCTCGCCAGCATGGATGTGGAAGAAAGCATACGGGCCAATCCTATTGATGGAGTTGTACTACTCACGGGATGCGATAAAACCACACCCAGTACTTTAATGGGTGCCTGCAGCGTAGACCTGCCTACCATTGTAGTACCAGGAGGACCCATGCTCAATGGAAGGTTTAAAGGTGAATGCCTGGGTTCAGGTTCCTTTAACTGGATGGTAAAGGAAAAAACACTGGTCGAGAAATACACACCGGAAGATATTCACGAAGCAGAAGTAGGCGTTGCCCGGAGCCAGGGACATTGCATGAGTATGGGCACTGCCTCCACTATGGCATGCATGGTTGAAGCATTGGGATTAACGTTGCCAGGTGCCGCCGCCATTCCAGCTGTCGATTCAAGAAAAAAAGTGATGGCCCAACTTTCAGGCCGAAGGATTGTGGAAATGGTAAAGGAAGATTTGAAGCTTTCAAAGATCCTCACCAGGCAGGCATTTGAAAATTCAATCATTGTCAATGCCGGCGTAGGAGGCTCAACCAATCTCGTCATGCACCTTCTAGCCATTGCAGGTAGGATCGGCGTGGAACTGAAACTCGAAGACTTTGATATCATCGGCAGCAAAATCCCCCTGCTAGCCAACCTGAAACCATCCGGTAAATACCTGATGGAAGATTTTTATTACGCCGGCGGCCTGCCGATCGTGATCAATGAATTAAAAAACTACCTGCACAATAATGCCCTGACGGTAAACGGGAAGACCCTCGGGGAGAACAATGAATCGCCCAAATGCTATAACAGGGAAGTCATTGCATCTATTGATTCGCCCCTGCAAAAAGAAGCAGGTATTGCTGTATTGAAAGGAAACCTGTGTGAGAATGGTGCCATCATTAAACCTTCAGCCGCAACTCCTGCCCTCATGAAACATATGGGCCGGGCAGTTGTATTTGAAACCATGGAAGATTATCACGCAAGAATTGACGATCCTAACCTGGATATTGACGAGAATTCAGTCATTGTGCTAAAGGGTGTAGGTCCGGTGGGATACCCCGGGATGCCGGAAGTTGGTAACGTGGACCTCCCGGAAAAACTGCTCCGCAAAGGAGTAAAAGACATAGTGAGGATTTCAGATGGAAGAATGAGCGGTACCGCTGCAGGAACGGTGGTGCTACATGTATCACCAGAATCCTCTGTTGGCGGTGTACTGGCGCTTGTGCAGGATGGTG
The DNA here is from genome assembly GCA_023412975.1 of Bacteroidota bacterium. GTDB lineage: Bacteria > Bacteroidota > Bacteroidia > Chitinophagales > Chitinophagaceae > Terrimonas_B. Next base: position 3,230 of record JAEZRB010000300.1, read on the forward strand.
ATATGATTGAACTGGATGTTGAGAACAGGAAACTTCACCTGGCAATAAGCGATGAAGAAATGGAAAAAAGAAGAGCTGCCTGGAAAGCACCGGAGCCGATGGCTACACGGGGCTATGTGAGATTTTATATTGACCATGTACAGCAGGCCCATCTTGGCGCCGACCTGGATATCCTCCAGGGAGGGTCAGGCTCAGTGGTAACAAGAGATTTGCACTAAATAAAGATCTTGGCAGTAACTTTAAGAAAAACAAATGACGAGAATAATATTTTATTGCCTCGCATGTATGGTGGCAGGATGTAATAATGCATCCCAAAAAACCGATTCCCACACTATGAACTATGAAACCACGGGCTCGATCGAGAGACTTGATCCGTCACTCGACGCCATCGTCGACACACAGGCAAAAGCCGAGATCATCGCTACCGGCTTCGAATGGAGCGAAGGCCCCCTTTGGGTTGAAAAACATAAGATGCTTTTGTTTAGCGACGTGCCTACCAATACGATCTACAAATGGACGGAAGAAAAAGGTAAAGAAGTTTATTTAAAACCATCGGGCTTCAGTAGTACTGATTCAAAAAGTAGAGAACCCGGCAGTAATGGACTGATCCTCGACGCAGAGGGTAACCTGGTATTATGCCAACACGGCAACCGGCAAATGGCACGAATGGATGCTCCACTTGATAAACCAGAACCAAAGTTTATCCCCCTCGCCGATAAATATAAGGATCAACGATTCAGCAGCCCCAACGATGCGGTATATAACCAGGCAGGTGAGTTATTTTTTACTGATCCTCCTTACGGACTTCCATCTCAGGGTGATGATGACCCGGCAAAGGAAATAAAATGGAACGGTGTATACAAAGTAAAGACAAACGGTGAAGTCATTCTTTTGGTTGATAGCATCACGCGTCCCAATGGCATCGCGTTTATGCCTGGTGAAAACAAACTGATCATTGCCTGTTCCGATCCAGCAACCCCTAACTGGTATATCTATGATGTAAATGGAGATTCCCTGACAAACGGCAAAATTTTTTATAGCACATCCAACGAGCGGAAAGGCCTGAAAGGATTGCCCGACGGTTTCAAGATCGATCGCAATGGCAACGTATTTGCAAGCGGGCCCGGCGGTATCTGGATATTTAACCGCGATGCAAAACCCATCGGGAAAATAAAGCTCGACGAAGCAGCTTCCAATGTTGCATTGTCTGATGATGAAAAAACAATGTACATCACAAATGATATGCGCATACTACGGGTAATCCTGAGAAAATAACAAGATGAAAATCTATAAACACAACGCTGGGATTATTCTCGAGCACGATAAACAACATTATTTATTGCCTTTCGATAATTGGGAACAACTCGTCAATGATGATGAACTATTGACAAAACTTAGTCAATACCTCCGGTCAGGAGAGGCCAAACCGCTTGATAGTTTTGACGAGACAGGTATCCAGGCACCCATAGGTGAGCACCAGGAACTCTGGGCCTGTGGGGTTACCTATTTACGAAGTAAGATCGGACGGCAGGAAGAATCAAAGACTGCGGGTGGCGCAGATTTTTATGCAAGGGTGTATGATGCGGAAAGGCCGGAGGTGTTCTTCAAATCGACACCCCATCGCATTGTTGGCCATCACGGTAAAGTAAATATCCGCAAAGATTCGACCTGGGATGTACCTGAGCCCGAGCTAACCCTTGTAGTTACATCATCAGGAAAGATCATCGGTTATACAATTGGAAATGATATGAGCAGCCGGAGTATTGAAGGTGAAAATCCTTTGTACCTGCCACAGGCAAAAACCTATGACGGATCTGCCGCACTGGGACCCTGCATTTATTTGACAAATGAACCACTCGACCCGGCCAGCAATATTAAGCTAGAGATAGAACGTGATGGCAATACAGTTTTCGATGAATTTATTGCAATAAGCCAGATGAAGCGCAGCGTGAAGGAACTGGTGTCGTTTGTTTACCGCGAATGCTCCTTTCCCTCTGGTTGCCTGGTGATGACGGGAACGGGTATTGTACCCGGCCATGACTTTACACTTAGGAGTGGTGATGTGATCCGGATCAGCATTGACCATATCGGTACATTGACAAATACAGTACGATAATAAATGACATTTCCCATCATCATTTTCGCGATTGCCCTGCAGGTCTTTTTAACTGTAAGAAAGGTTAGCCCTTTTTTATCGCTGCTGATAGTTGCCATCATTGCCGGCGCCCTGCTGGGTATGCAACCTGCTGAAATACTAAAATCTGTTGAAAATGGTGTTGGAAGTACCCTTGGTGGCCTGGCACTGATCATTTGCCTGGGTGCCATACTGGGTAAAATACTGGAAGAAGGTGGCGCTGCTGAAAAGATATCCTCAACGCTAATTAACAAGTTTGGAAAAAGTAATATACAGTGGGCAGTGATGCTAACCGGGTTCCTGGTAGGCATCCCTTTATACTATAATGCAGGTTTTGTGATCCTCGTGCCACTGGTTTTTTCCATCGCCCGCAAAACAGGATTACCCCTATTGTATATTGCTATTCCCATGGCAGCGGCATTATCTACTACCCATTGCTTTTTGCCACCGCATCCCGGGCCTGTTGTTCTGGTCAATGCGTTTAAAGCTGATATGGGAAAAACGCTGATCTACGGACTGATGATCGCGATACCGGTGGTCATACTCGCCGGACCTGTGTTGGGGCGTTTCCTGAAAGGGGTTAAAGCCAGCAATGGTCTTTATGCTGTAAAAGAAAACAGCATCGAAAAAAAATTACCTGCCGCATTACCAAGCTTTTTTATTGCCTTACTCCCCGTGTTGCTCATTGCCATAGCCGTAGTGGCAAATAATTTTTTGGATGAAGAAACCGGGCTCAGGAAAATTTTACTCTTTCTCGGTGATCCTACCATCGCACTGCTTATCGCTGTCTTACTCGCCGCCTGGCAGTTTGGATTGCGATCGGGACATTCGATGGAAACAACGATGAAATGGCTTGGTGATGCCATTGCGGGGATCGCGCTGATCCTGCTGATCATCACCGCGGGTGGCGTTTTCAAACAGGTGCTGACAGATAGCGGTACAGGTGATTATATTGCCTCGTTCAGCAGCCAGTGGCAAATGCCGCCATTATTGTTTGCCTGGATCGTGACGGCTTTGCTGCGGGTCACCATCGGATCAGCCACTGTAGCGGGCATCACTGCGGCGGGTGTGGTATCGCCATTGGTAGAAGCGGGTACCGTATCGCCTGAACTGATGGTATTGGCCGTGGGCACCGGCAGTGTTTTTGGATCACATGTCAACGATACCGGCTTCTGGATGTTTAAGGAATTTTTTAATTTATCATTACGCCAGACATTTTTATCATGGACTGTTATGGAGACGATCATCTCCATATTGGGACTGGGAGGAGTGCTTATCCTCGACCTTTTTATATAATTAAAAATACCGCTCATGAAACAGTTATTAAGTTTTGTATGCTGCTTTAGCCTATCCTGTTTGCTGTCGGTTGGATGCTATGGCCAAACCAACACGTCTACGGGTGCCAATAATAGTAAGGGGCTGAAGGATTATTACAAAGATCATTTTAATATCGGAGTAGCCGTATCACCACGGGCTTTAAAAACTGATGAGACAAACCTTATTTTGTCGCAATTCAATAGCCTGACCGCTGAGAATGCTATGAAAATGGGCCCTATCCATCCGAAAGAAAACGAATACAACTGGGCTGGTGGAGATGCTATTGCTGCATTTGCAAAAGAAAATAATATGAAGTTCCGTGGACATACGCTATGCTGGCACCAGCAGGCGCCAGGATGGATGTTTATTGATGCCGATAGCAACCAGGTTACTAAGGAGGTGTTATTGGCGAGGTTAAAAGACCATATAACAACAGTAGTCAGCCGTTATAAAGGCAGCATTTATGCCTGGGATGTGGTAAACGAAGCCATCAGTGATAAAAAAGATGAATACCTGCGGCCTTCCCTATGGTACCAGATCTGTGGCGACGAATATATCGCCAAAGCCTTTGAATGGGCACATGCCGCCGACCCTGATGCCTTATTATTTTATAATGATTACAATGAGATCAACGCCGAGAAGAGAAAAAAGATCGTCAGGCTGATCAAAGAGCTGAAGGAAAAAGGGGTCCCTATTCACGGTATTGGATTGCAGGGGCATTGGGCTACGAATGAACCATCACGGGAACAACTGGAACAAACCTTAAAAGACTTTTCGGAGCTGGGTCTTGAAATACATATTACCGAGCTGGATATTTCAGTGTACCCCAAGGAACATAGCGCGAGGCAAAAAACAGCGGCTGATGCAGACACAGCTTTTACGACTCAAAAAGAACAACTACAGATAGATTCATATAAAATGATATTTGATCTCTTCAGGAAATATAAAGACAATATCAGCTCAGTTACCTTCTGGAATATTTCCGACAGGCATAGCTGGCTTGATAATTTCCCGGTAAGAGGAAGGAAAGACTATCCATTACTTTTTGATAAGGATTTGAAACCCAAGAAAGTTTATTGGGAAGTGGTCAGGTTTTAGTAACGAGGGGCATGATATTTAAAAGTCTTACCTTGCCGCTGCGGAGCAGTTCCAGAACTGGTATTTGCTTCATGAAACCTTATCTATGCCTGTCAAGTATTCCAACTATTATTCCCGGCACGAGGAAAAAACATTCCCTGATCAAAAACAATTGATAACCTATAGTTATAACGAGCAGGAGCGTTCCATCATTGGAATCATGGAAGAAAGAGAAGGCCTGATATTCCTGTACGAATACCGCGGAGCACTTGTGGGAGTTGAATTTTTTATTTCCTTCTCCAGGCAGTCTATTTCTTATAAATTGATCAAAGTAGATCAGGTGATGGCCTGATAGTTTTCCCTGCCCTATTAAACATAAACCCGGGAATAGTACCCGGGATGCCCATTATTTCCTGGCTATCTTGAAAACACGCATCAAATCATTATTGACAGCAACAAGAATTATTTTTTCCTGGTTGGGAAGTGTGATTAGCTCCATGTCTTTCACATCACCGTTTAAGATAAAACCGCTTTTTACCGGGGAAACCGGGGCAAATGATTTTGTATTGCTACCGCGCAGAAAACAACCATAGGATGCATCATATCTTCCGGATATCACTTCCGCCTGGTATTCGTTACCTGCCAACAGCAGATCCTTAAAGCCATCATTGTCTAAATCATCGCACACAATGGCATTAACAGGCGCAAACTGCGCTTCAACCGGAAGCGGGTGTTTAACGAACTTGCCGTTGCCGATATTTTCAAAATAGCAGGATCGCGTTTCCTCACAATGAAGTTGCAAAATCTTATCCTTATCATGTCCTTTGAAAATATCGTTAAACGTGGCCTTTGCATAATCCCCATGATGCAGGAATCGCTTTTTAATTCCTGGTACCTGGTCTGAAAACCTGTTCCGCGTTATTGCAGGTAAGGAACGCTTTTTTCCGTCTTCGCCTTTAATATAAAAGAATATTAATGGGTCAATACTGCCGTTTCCATCGAGATCTGTGGCATAAAGCTGCATAGGCTCTTCCGCACTTACCTGGAAATCACAATTAAGACCGAGATTGCCCGCTACCAGGTCAATATCGCCATCATTGTCCACATCCGTAGCTTCCAGACTTCTCCACATACCATTTTCATGGGCTAATCCCGTGTCAGCTGTGTCATCTACCAACCTGCCATTCTCATTCCTAAAAAACCGTACCGGCATCCACTCCCCTGCTATGATGAGATCGATTTGTCCATCCTTGTCAAAGTCGGACCAAACCGCTGAAGTAACCATTCCAGGGTCTTGTAAGTCAGGTGAAACTTTTTGTGTAACATCAGTAAAAACACCGTTGTTGTTTTGTAACAAAAAACTTCGGGGAGTCCGCGGGTATTCTTTCGAAACGCGGCCACCAATAAATAAATCCAGATCACCGTCGCCATCGTAATCGCCCGCGCTTACACAACCTGCGATAATTCTTATGTCATCGGGAATCGCGGTTGATGCTAGACTGAAGCGGCCCTGTCCTTCATTTCTATACAACCGGGGCTTATAATAAATTGAATTTTCTTCGTATTGCATATCGCCGCTGGTGACCAGCAGATCTGCATCTCCATCATTATCCGCATCAAATAACACACAGTCCATATCCTCCTCAAACTTGATACTATCTATAAGATCCTTTGAACTAAAGACATGTCCTTGCTGCTGAGTAAATAATTTTCCAGAAAAATTAAACCCGCCTCCAATAAAAAAATCAGTAGCGCCATCATTATTGATATCTCCTGTAGCAATAAACGGCCCTAACTGGGAATACTTCTGTGGCAATAACCGCTGGGACGCATAGTCGTTAAATGGATTATCATGATGCCGGTACTCCAAACCCGCAGATGAAGTGATATCTGTAAAAATCAGTGCCTGCCGGGAATCGGTTGAAAAAGTACTGGCGCCTGCATTTTCCCATAAAAGTTCCAGTGTTGCATCAGCGGAAATATTCGTTACCGACTGTTTCCGGCCATCTGGCCAAATAATAACCAGTGAATCCGCGTGATCATTATCTCCCAGGCCAAACAGCAATTGCTGATCTACCGAAGAAAAATACCCGCGTACCGGGTTCGCTTCCTGGAATTGGATTTGGTTTTTAGTATGCACAAAAACCTTTGCGCCAAATCCGTTCCTGTTGAGGCTGTCGCCTTTCAGTCGGAGACTTAAAAAATGATTACTGGCAGTCTTGCTTTCCTGATTAGTATTATTTAAAAAAACGAATGCCTTCTTATTGATATTGTTGACCACGAGGTCGAGGTCGCCATCGTTGTCAAGATCGGCATATGCAGCGCCGTTCGACATCGACAGTTCATTGATTCCGGCCTGCTCCGAGTAATCTGAAAATGTTAAGTCGCCATTATTGAGATAAAAATAGTTCGGAAGGTTTACATGCTGAAGCGAGGCCAGTTTTTCCCTGATTGCTCTTTCCTGTTCCGTCCTGTCGCGGTTGCTGCTGAAGATATTACTACTAAATTCAAGGAAATCGGCATCAGTGAAATCCCTGCCTATTCCATTGGTAACATGAATATCCTTCCAGCCATCGTTATTAAAATCGGCCAGCAGGACACTCCAGCTCCAATCAGTTGCATGAACCCCGCTTAGCTGCCCTATCTCACTGAAAAAAGGCATAGCTGAATCTCCCTGCGGAAGATTACCGTTGTTTAGCTGGAGCATGTTTCGCATGAATTCCGGTTCATAACCCATCGCCCGCTCGGCCTGGTACCTCTCGTAATTCATAAAAGAGAAGGATGTCTTTCTCCTATGATTGACCTCAGGCATCATATCAAGCGTCAGGATATCTGGTAAGGCGTCATTGTTAATATCTGCAGCATCGGTACCCATGCTGGAATAGCTCTGGTGCTGAATAGCATCGGTAATACAATTTGTAAATGTGCCATCCCTGTTGTTTAACCATAGCAGATCATTGGAAACAAAATCATTTGCAACGTAAATATCAGGCCATCCATCATTGTTGAAATCACTGATGGACACACCCAGCCCGTAACCATCCTCTTTTATGCCCGCTTGCATTGACACATCCGTAAAAACGGGATGCCCCGCCTGGGCAACGTCGCCATCATTACGATAAAGTCTATCATTAGCCGGAGAGTAACCGCTCCTGTCACGGGGATAAATTGTGTTGGTATTCTTTGTACTTAATAAGTAATTAGTAAGATACATATCCAGGTCACCATCCCTGTCATAATCAAAAAACGCTGCCTGCGATGAATACCCGGTATCAGCAAGTCCATATTTCTCTGCTTCTTCTTTAAACGAAAGATCCCGTTGATTTATGAACAAATAGTTTTTTGCCCGGCGCATCAGGTCCTTCCCAAAAACGGAAACATAAATATCATCAAACCCGTCATTATTGATATCGACAATACTGACACCGGTGCACCAGGCACTCGTACCTATACCTGCTTTCTCGGTAATATCCTCAAACTGGTGTTTGCCTTTATTAATATACAACCTGGAGCTTACCTGGTTTCCGACAAAAAAAATATCCTTCAAACCGTCATTGTTAAAGTCGCCAATGCCAACACCCCCGCCCATATATCCAAACTCATTAATAAAAGAATAAGTTGAATCGTTATCGTGAATGTCGTTACTAAATGAAATTCCCGTGACGGATGAGGCCAGCTGTGTAAACAACCTCTCATCCTTTGTACGATTACATGAAGTGAAAATGTTGACAATGAAAACAAAAAAGCAAGCGCTACAAAAAATAAATACTCTTTTCATATTGATTCCAGGTTATGACCAAATTACAAAGAGTCCTATCGTCAGGACCCGGCCATAAATTTAAAATTAGGGCTATCGGTACTGATAGCCCTATGATTCAACTACTGCTTATGTTGCGGCGGGAAAATGAACCAAGTTTATCCAAATTGCCGCTTTGCTGCCGGATATTGTGATTAGTTTATTAAAGGATTTGTAGATGTTTCATTGGCAGGGATTGGGAACATATCAACCTGGTTTGGTACCCGATCAGGAATAATTGACGGGAAATAGCCTTTTTTCCTCCACCGAAGTATATCAATATTACTTACCTGTTCAACGCTCAATTCAACGGATCGCTCATGCATCACCGCCTTGAGCGCATCGTTCTTTGAAGCAAGTGTAACCGGAGGCATATCTACACCCGGGCGACTCCGAACCTCATTGATATATTTAGCAGCTTCGGAAGGTGTTCCTACTTCAGCTTCGCACTCGGCAAGCATCAGCAATACATCTGCATAACGGATTAGACGGTGGTTGATACCGCCCGGATGAAACCCTGAATTAACCCACTCGTAAACACCATATTTCCGAAAGAATCTTTTCTTTGTCACGCCGTTCCTGGTACTGACAGCAACATTCATATCTGCAGCTGTAAGTGTATAAGGTCCCAGTGGTGACGCTGTCAGGATCTGATCCCCTTCTTCGTAAATAGTAAATTTATACCTGGGATCATTGGGTTCAAATTCATCCAGCAACCGGTTTGAGGGAACTATATTTCCCCAGGTAATCCCATACTCCTGGTTACGCACTGTACTCTGTGGATTTGTAGGCCCTTCCCCATCGTATCCCCAGTTAAAATTATTATCGCCCTTATCAACGAATATCACTTCAAAAATTGATTCGGCGTTAAATTCATGACCCGTTGTTATTAATACCCCTGCATCATCTCTTACATCGCCATCGAAATTCCATAAATAAGGAACCAGTGAGTATTTGTTATAAACCTGGAGGAGCGCAGTTTTAGCAGCAGCATAGTCACCCTTTTGCATTTGCACCCTACCCATCATAGCATTTGCGGCACCTTTTGTTGCACGGCCATTGTCTGAAGCACCATAGCTTTCCGGTAATTTTTGTGCTGCTTCGGTCAGGTCAGCTATGATCAATGCATAAATTTCATCCACTGGTGATTTACCCTTGAACCCGGTTGCCGAAGTAACAGCTTCTGAGTAAAGCGGAACCTCACCCCATTGTGAAACCAATTCAAAATAGGCCCATGCTCTTAAAAATTTGGCTTCACCTACCACGCGGTCTCTAAGGGCTATATTATCGGTTACATCAGGTGCTTTAGAAAGAACCAGGTTTGCCCTGTTGATCATTCTATAGCAACCTGTCCATACATCCGACATTACAGAATTAGACGGAGCCGGTGAAGGTTCATTGAGCAACTGCGCTCTCGGCGCTTCTAACTGAGCGCCCCCCGGAGCACACTCACCACTTCTCATGTCATGTGTAAAAAACCACTCCCTGCCTACAAGTTGTGCCGAACGCAGCGTAGAGTAAATGGAATTTACACCATTCTGTAACTCAACCGCGGTCTTAAAATAACTTTCAGTTGTAGGGTTATTTTCATCAAGCACATCCAGTTTTTCATTACAGCCAACAATACTGACAATGCTGAGGAGAATCGCAGTCAGTAGTTTATTTATACTTTGTTTCATATTACGCTGTTTTATATAATTTGACTCATTTTTGATTTTAAAACCCTACCTGGATTCCAAGCAGGAATGCTTTTGGCTGAGGGTAAACCGCGAAGTCGATGCCATTGGTTAATGATGAATTAGGGGTCCTGTTACCTACTTCCGGATCATACCCGCTGTAATCAGTAAAAGTCAGGATATTCTGAGCTGATACATAGACACGGAAATTCTTCACCGTTCCACGTGTTAGCGTTTGCAGGCTGGCGGAAGGAATGTTATAACCCAACATGATATTCTTCAAACGCAGGTATGAACCATCTTCCAAAAAACGGGTAGAGGGACGTGCGTTTTGATTGGGGTCAGCAGAAATGGCGCGGGGAATATTGGTATTAGTATTGGTGGGTGTCCATGCATCTAATACCTGCGTGCCGGCATTAAAGAACCGCACCATTCCCTCGCTTATAACCCGTGTGGCATTGAATATCTTATTGCCATGTACACCCTGGAAGAATACCGACAAATCTAAATTCTTATAGTTGGCGCCAAGGCTTAGCGCATAAGTTGCCTTGGGAATGAAACTTCCCAGGAATTGCCGGTCATCTATATCGATCACACCATCTTTATTCGTATTCTGAAATTTAAGATCTCCCGGTGCTGTAGATGCGGTTTGAGTTGCATGGCTGCTTACTTCCGCAGCACTCTGGAAAATACCTTCTACCACCCAGCCATAGAAAGACTGAATAGGATGACCTACGGCTGTATTGGTGATATTGTATGCGCCGAAATCCTGATCGCCGCCAGCCTCGATATTCGTAACTCCCTCCGCTAACCTGGTAACTTCATTTGTAACGAAGCTCACGTTGCCAATGGCATTCCATTTAAAATCGCCGATCCTGTCGCTATACCCAAGCTGCAATTCAAATCCATTATTCTTCATTGCGCCAACGTTTTGCGCAACGGTACTGTTAATAAAACCAAACGACGGCGGAAGCGGCACACTTAGAATCAGGTTATCGGTCTTCCGCTGATAATATTCAGCAGATAAGGTGAATTTATTCTTCAGGAATCCTACGTCTAGTCCTATATTTAATTGCTTCGTTTTTTCCCATTCCAGATCCGTGTTTCCAAGCCGTTGAATGGAGGATGCCGGACCGCCGGTAATAGAATTATTAAACGGGTAGTAAGTGCTGTTGGAATTTACGCTAACCAGCCAGGGCGTATTACCCAGCACCAGGCCGTTAAGACCCGTAACACCATAACCCGCTCTCACCTTTAACTCTGAAATTAAATCCTGGCCCAACATAAAGTCCTCCTGGTCCATTCTCCAGCCTATTGATGCAGAAGGAAAAGTTGCCCATTTTTTACCAGGTGCCCATACTGAAAGACCATCCCGGCGAATAGCAACGCTCGCCAGGTATTTGCTCTTATAGTCATAGCTTATACGACCGAGGTATGAGATCAGCGTGTTTTCACCAGTCAGCGTCTGGACACCTACGTTAGTGGCATTATTTAAAGTCCGGAGTTCATTGGAGGCCTGGTTACCACTTGCATTTTCCTGTCTTGTTTTTTGCTCCTGTTGCTCATAAGCAGCAACGGCGGTGACATGATGGTCGCCAAAGGTTCTATCGAAAGTGAGTTGTTCTGTAAAAAGTAATACCGTAGATACTCCACGATTATTTGTAATTGTGGCCTGTGTTGCACTTGATCCGGCAACAGTTCCGTTGTCGTTGAATATGGGAGAAAAGCGATAGTCTAAGGTATTAGCATAGTCGATTCCGAATATAGACCTGAACTTCAGAGAGCCCGGAAGATTAATATCAAGAAATGCTGTTCCCAGGATTTTTGCGGTCTTCCTGGAACCCGGGTTTTTTAAGGCAGCATCTTCTACAGGGTTTGTAGGGTCTCCACCATCTAAAACAGAGTTGACGCCTCTATAACCTCCGATCGATGTGGGATCGTAAACGGGAATATGGGGCATCATCCGGATTACGTTTACCAGATTTGTCCTGGAACCGGTTTCGTTGTTATCATAATCCTGGTTACCGGATGAAACATATAAATTCTCACCAAACGTGAACACCCTGCTAATGTTATGGTCCGAATTAATCCGGAAATTATACCGGCGATAGCCAACACTGGGAGCAATACCCTCCTGGTCGGTAAAACCCGCCGAAGCATAAAAACGGGATATTTCATTTCCGCCGCTCAGGCCCAAATTATGTTGGGTCATCGGGCCATTTTTAAAATAAGCGTCCTGCCAGTCGGTATTAGTTTGTCCATATGTTTGCGACGCCCCGGTATGAGTGGGCTGATCGATATCGGGAGGAGTGAGCCGGGGCACCTGGCTACCGCGGTAAGCAAGTGCATACTGCATAAACTGCTGCGTATTCAACAGGTCCAGCCTTTCGGTTACCTTCTGGGTTCCAATATATGAGTCAAGATTCACCCGCATCTTACTGTCCCTTCTGCCTTTCTTCGTGGTTATCATGATTACGCCATTGGTAGCCCGTGAACCATAGATCGCGGCGGCAGAAGCATCTTTCAATACGTCAACTGATTCAATATCCCTGGTATCAATGGTTGACAGGTTACCGGTTGGGAATCCATCAACAACATAAAGCGGATCGGAAGCATAGCTGATTGAACTGATACCCCGTATACGAACTATGGGTTCGGCACCGGGGCTTCCGTTATTGGTAACCATAAGCCCGGCAACACGGCCTTGCAGCGCCTGCGAAATATTAAGTGCTGGCAATTCGTTCAGCGTTTTACTGTTAACGCTGGAAACTGCGCCGGTAACTAATGTTCTTTTTTGAGTACCATAACCTACTACAACTACCTCGTCCAATGACATATTACTGGACTGAAGTACAACCTGTATAGAAGTTTTTCCCTCGATATTTACTTCCCGGGTGGCCATACTGACAAAAGAGAACACCAGGATATTATCATTATCCTCTACTTCTAAGGAGAAGGTACCATCGGCCGAAGTAGTTGTGGCCCTGTTTGAATTCTTAACCTGCACGGATACGGCAGCCAGGGGCTCGCCGTTATCGTTGGTTACTGTTCCGGTGATCGTCCGCAACACCGGGAATTCCGGCTCGCTGGATATGCTGCCAGTATTTTCAGAAATAATAAAAATTCCGGACTCCTCAATAAATCGGTACTTCAGGTTGGTTGTCGATATAATTTTATTGAGCACCTCGCCGACGGGCATTTGCCTGACATTGACCGTGAAATTCCGGCCACCCGGAATAATATCGTTACAAAATGTAAACCGATAATCAGTTTCCTTTTCTATGGCCTTAAAAATTTTGGTCAGCTTAACCCCGGTCAGCGAAAGATTCACCTTCACATCCTGGGAATACCCGCCTGCGTTGACCGTCATGGCGCAGACAAAGAGCAGAATTGAAGTTAATTTCATGATTTTAAGCAGCTTCGTTAATGATAGGTTTGTAAAACTCCATCTACAAGCATGATTTTTTTTCATACCTTTATTTTGGTTAAATTTTAAAAAATAAGAACAACCTTTTTTGGAAGGTTTTTCTAAGTTTTTATACAGGGGGTTATGTTACCGCATAACTTCCTGTATTTTTATTTAGACAGGATCACCCTTAATGTTTCTCCATTTTCTATTCGATAATTAAATTTTTTAGACTCTTTTAAAAATTCAAGTACGGTATTGATATCCTCTTTTTCAAAAATTCCGGTAAAGCGATAATTCCGAATAACATCATCTTTTAGTTCAATCTCTACGCCATACCATCTTTCCAGTAAAATGGCTATATCACTGAATAATTCATCTTCGAACATCAGTTTATTCTCTTTCCAGGCAAGCTCCCTGATATTGCCATAATCATTTATCGCCAGCTTTCTAACCAGGCTGTCTGCTGCTCCAGGCTGATCCTCGCTGGCAAATCCCCCCGGTCTATCACCGCCAGTCTTTGTAAAGGAATGGTCCCACTTAATTTTATGATTGGGATAAAGCAACATTCTTTGGTTATTACTTTCTTTAAGGGTTACTTCCACCAAACCCCTTATTAAGGAGGCTTCAGTTACTTTTTCGTTCTTGTAGGCTTTCACATTGAAAGCAGTTCCCAACGCTTTTACATCCATGGCAACCGTATGTACAATAAAAGGAACCTTGCCACTGTGTTTTATATCAAAGAATGCTTCACCTTCCAAAAAAACATCCCGGGTGGAAATGCCAAAAGTCTCCTTGATTTCAATTTTACTGCCGGCATTTAAAGTAACTTCGGAACCATCGGGCAGTTGAATATTCTTCCTTTCCCCATATGCGGACTGAAAAATTCTTACACCTTTATTCCTGCCATTGTTATAATAATTAATAGTAAACAGGACCCCGATCAACAATACGGCGGCGGCTGTGAGCTTTAGTATTTTCGGAAAAATGGGTTTGGATTTTGTCCTGTGAATCCCTTCCATCTGGATCACGGGAACCGGTTCGGTCGTATCCGACAAATCCATTTTGTTTTTAAGCCGGGTTACCTGCTCCTCCAGGTCCGCCTCGCTAAGTGCATTGAATAACTGAAAAAAATACTCTTTGGCATTTTCTAATAATTCCCGGCGATCGGGGTTAAGCTTGATGTAATTCTCCCAATATGCCACATCTTGAGGGGAAGACCTTCTGCAATAGTTGATAAATGATTCATCTGCCAACAAATCTACAAGTCCCAATTTATCCGACTTCATGGTATGGTTTTAATAAAGCGTTTAAAAGCAGAGAGGGTCACCCGGGTTTTTTACCCGTTTATGACAGGAAATTTTTGCTTTTAGATAAAATCTAGGGAAAGTGCAGATAAAATACCCAGGATCAATTGTAAATCAAAGCCTCCCTTATACCGGGAAGTCGGTGAGGCGGGAAGAAGCTATTTTAAATGTGCTCAAAAACAAACATTGTTGGAAAGAGTGGCAGCATTGATTTAAACTTGATATTTTCTTACCGACTTGCCGCCTTCCCGGCAATCCTGACTTTTGAACAGGCAGCCGGAAAATTCATGGCCTCAGGCTATTGGAACCCCGGAAGCAAATACAGTCACTAAAACTAAAAGGGCAGCTTTATGGGCATACCGGCTGGTGCTGATATCCAGTTTCAATCGCTTTAATGCCTCGTGAATTTTATTATAAACAGTACGGTGAGATAAGCCTGTTCTTTGCACGATTTCCTCATAGCTGAGTCCTTCGTAAAATTTAAGAATGATCAGCTCTTTCTGCCGGTTGGGGAGGACATTGATATGCTCCAGCAAAATTCTGGATAAGTGATTTTGTTCGTCTTTCCGGATCAGGTTCAACTCAGGGTTAGGTTGCGGATCTTCCGAATGGCTACTCCACACAACATGTAAACTTCCCTCCCTGCCTGATTTTTTCCAATCGCAGGTAAGTCTCCGCAAAAAGGAAGTAATAATATAGTTCCTGACATTTTTAGCTACCTCAATCGTTAACCGTTTTTCCCATAGATAAAGGAATAGTTGTTGGATAGCGTCCTTGACCAGTTGGGCATTCTTAATTTCATTCAGCCCGATAAACAAAAGATCAGGGTAATACTTTTTGTATAATGTCAAAAACATTTCCTTATCTCCCTGTTTCAATCCTTTCCACAAAGTTTCGTCGTTAATCATAAGCAACCGTAATCCAATTTAACAAATATCCTGCATAAAAAATTTGAGTTTTTGTTTTTGCTTCACTCTTATGCAACAAAACACCTTGTAGCAAGTCGCTTGTTGCATTGGTTTTGCAAAATGCGCCATTTCAAAATTAGTGTCATTTTGACACATTAAATTACGAAAAAAAAGTTTGTAACGATTAATTATTAACTAATTAGCGTTATTAGTAGGTCGGCTGTCCCCGTATGGGTAATTTTTACTTTCGGGCATACCCGGCTGGCCTGGAACCAGTGTATCCCCTTAGAAAAAAGTGCGGAATTTTTTTTCCGGTCAGCCTAAGAGATGATTAAAATCTGAGGTAAAGGGGCTAACTAAGCTTTTGGGGGAGGGTTGAAGCCGTAAATGCGTGCATACCTTAATTTATACATATAGTTTGTACTCCACCTATCTGAACTTAGGAGTCTTTGTGTACATGAACCGGAGAACGCGGACTATCATGATGAACATGATCTATTGTGATTTTAGCATAGTGGAGTCGATCGGCTTAAGGTTATAATAGGGGGTAAATTCAAATTACTCTGTTTAAAAGTAAAGGCGGGACGGGCTTTAGGCAAGGCTAACTTATAGCTTGAATCGGTGCCCGTCCCCACCTTACTAATTAATTGGCAACAGCTTTACGCTTGGGTTGATAGTTGCCCGCCACAGTGCCGAATGATCTTACGATACGGTTCCACGAATTGATCTGAACAATAGCGAGGGTTAGTTTAGCGATCTCTTCCTTACTGTAGTATTTATTCAGTTCATCATGAATATGATCGCTATGCTGTTCCTCGGGCAATCGTGTGAGCGTTTCTGCAAAAGCCAGTACCGCCTGTTCCTGTGGAGTGTAATAGGTAGTTTCTCTCCACGCCGCAACTGAAAACAACCGAAGTGGCGTATCACCATCCTCGATACCTTCCTTAAAATGCATGTCCAGGCAATAGGCACAACTATTGATCTGCGACACGCGCATCCTGACCAAATGCAACAATTTGGCATCAAGGCCACTGTTATCTACATACTCCTGTGCTTTCAGCATCACCTGCATTAGTCCCTGGGGCAGGTCCCTGTACGAAATCCTTTCCATGTTTTTCAATTTTTAATTAGTATTATAACAAAACAAACAAGGGAGGTGTTTCGTGACAGTTTGACGAATTAATTTTGTAGTGCTTTTAATTTATCCGGGTTGCGCATAAAATATATGCGCTCAAGCTGATGGCCGTTGTAGGAAAAAACCTGGCAGGTGATTAATTGTCCTTCATAATAATGAAACAGGGCCGACTGGTGGTTTACCATCCCCCATTTCATGATGATCCTGGAATAATATTTTTTACTTAATCCCAATAAGACCTTCATCACCCTTTCTCTGCCGACTATCGGTTTACGGAAGGCTGCTACTTTTCCTCCACCATCGGAGACGATGGCAATATCATCCGCAAGCAGTTGTTCCAGCCGCTCCGTATCACCTTTTGTAATAACATGTATATACTTATCAAGATAATCGCGAGGTACAAGTTTTTCATCGACGGTACTATCTACCTGTAATCGCGACCTGGCCCGGCTGAATATCTTCCTGGAGTTTTCAGGCGAGATTTCCAGTACCTCTGCGATTTGTTCATGCTCATAGTCAAACGCCTCTTTCAATATAAATACGGCTCTTTGCCTTGGATTTAATTTTTCCAGGATGACCATCAGGGAATAAGATAACAGCTCCCGCTGCTCGATTCCCCTGTCAGCTTTTTCCGTAGCGACAGGTTCGGGCAACCATTCGCCCGGGTAATCCGCAACAATTTTCTGCTTTCTTTTCTTGCGATTAATAGAAAGATTGATCACTATACGTATCAGGTAAGACTTTTTATCCAGGACCTGATCGGTGTCTGCAAGCATAAACCTTTCAAAAGCATCCTGCACAATATCTTTTGCTTCCTCGAGAGAGCCGAGAATATTATAGGCATATGTAATGAGTAAAGGTCTCAGGCTTTCCATGCCAGTTCAAATCTGGATTAACAATAAAGACAAACAACCCGGCCCGTTTGTGACAAAGTTCGAACCAAACTTTCAGGATGTTCCATTACCTGCTAACCCTTACCTTTTTATAAACTTAATAGTATGCTGGTCTGCTTTTAAAAAATAGATTCCCGATGGCATTGTAGCAAGGTCGAGGATCTGTGTTCCCTCAATTAGATTTATACGCCTGACCACCTGGCCGATATGATTGGAGATGGTTGCAGGTTGCCGTTTGTCGCTACTAATCGTAACAACACCGGTTGTCGGGTTGGGAAAAACTGCCAGCTGGGGTGCTGAACCCCCATGATTGATTCGGGTAACCGGGCTATACTGAAAGCTACCGTCGATATCTGTCATCTTTAAACGGAAATAATAAGTAGTGCCCGTATTTAAAATACCTGTAACAAAATTATATTGTTGCTTTCCGCTTCCGGCCGCCGGCACTGTGCCGATCGATTCATAAGCCAGTCCGTTTACGCTTTGCTCAATGATGAAATGAGAAGTATTAGTTTCCTGCTCACTTGTCAATTCCAGCAGCGCCTTTGATGTGGCTGTAGTTTGCGCGGTAAAAGATACCAGCAACAGGGGCAGCGTGGAAGAATAGGTAGCCTGGATATAAAGCCTTTTCACGGTCCCGCCACAGGGATCACCAAAAACGCCGTTAGTCGCGTTGATAGTAGCGGAACTTTGCCCTACAAAAACAGCCTCTACAATACTAAGTGAATTCGCTGCATGACAGGCACCAAGTGTGAAATTGTTGCAAGTACCATCAGGAGTGCCATAGCTCGCAAAATCGATACTGGTTATTGAGTTATTCGGCGGAACGGTGAGAGTAATACTACCTCCCTCGTTTGCGATTCCACAAATGGTTGTTTGTGCCTGCGCAAAAAAAACTGCAAATCAACAACACAGGAGTAAAGATTCTGTTCATCGGGTATAATTTGTATACGAAGCTACTTTATTATGACCAATGAGGAATCCGCTGTAAACCTATGATCACACAACTATAAAAATATCCGCTACCAAAAACGTATATACAAAGCAGCGACGATGCCTAAAACAATAATGATCATGGCCATTACACCGGGCGTCACCTTATACATTGAAGGATCAACCTGCAATGCATGCACCTGTTGCCTACCTTTTTTATCAAGCAGGCTGATGATGATCATGAGCAACATGGTAAAGAAGAATACCCAACCCATCTGTATCAGGAAAGGAATTTCGTAGTGACCCGCACTGGTGAGATATGCGGTATACAACATTGTATCATTTCCTGCTATACCAGGTAAAAATTTATCAAATAGCACGGCGAGCAATACACCGCCGATGATACCGGCCATCGCGGCTTTAGATGTTGTTTTTTTCCAGAAAAATCCCAGCAGGAATACAGGGAAAATGGCTGGCGAAATATAACCGGTATATTTTTGAATAAATTCAAAACCACCTTTTCCACCAATACCGAGACTATCGTTCCAGTTGACGAGGATAGCAATGACCAGTGATACAACAACCGCCACACGACCAATCCACACCATCTTCCTTTCTGTCGATCCGCGGTTAATATACTTCTTATAAATATCAAGTGTGAAGATTGTCGAAATGCTATTGGCCTTTCCGGCCAGCGATGCGACGATGGCAGCGGTAAGCGCGGCCATGGATAATCCTTTCAGTCCGGTAGGCAGAAAACCAAGTACGGCAGAATATGCATTGTCTTCCCTGAACTCACCATTGGTCAGCATCTGCTGCTGAATATCGCCCTGCTGGTGTAGTACATAAGCAGCGATACCCGGCAACACGACGAGTAATGGCATCAGGAGTTTCAGGAATGCAGCAAATAAAATACCTGTCCTTGCGGTTTTTAAATCGGCACCCAGGGCCCGCTGTGTGATATATTGATTACATCCCCAGTAATTCAGATTTGCGACCCACATACCTGCTGCCAGCATGGCCAGGCCTGGTAAACTGGCATAGTTGTTCACCTCCTGCTGACTGGCGCCCGGGGCAGGCTTGTCAAATATCATATTAAAGTGACCCGGAGCTGATTTCAAAAGCTGGTTGAATCCGGCGAGAAAATCCTTACCATAACCAAATTTCTCACTCACCACGGTGAGCGCAATATAGGAAGTCACCAATCCACCAATGATCAACACCAGCACCTGTATCACATCCGTATAGCCGATCACTTTCATACCTCCCAGGGTAATCACTAATGCAAAAACACCGAGACCGATCATGATCAATTGAAAATAACCGCCACCTACCAGGTTGTTGATAGCAAGTGTACCGAGATAAAGAATGGACGTAAGGTTGACAAAAATGTAAAGGAACAGCCAGAAGATCGCCATGATCATCGCCACGGTTTCATTGTAGCGCGTCTTCAGGAATTGTGGCATGGTAAAAATCCGGTTCTTTAAGTACACGGGCATAAAAAATACTGCCACAATGATCAAAGACACCGCTGCCAGCCATTCATACGCAGATATCGCGATACCAAGACGAAATCCATTACCCGACATGCCAATAAATTGTTCAGCAGAAATATTAGAAGCAATTAAAGAAGCACCAATAGCCCACCAGGTCAGCTGGCCCTCGGCCAGGAAAAAATCTGTAGAAGACGACTGAGCGGATTTCTTTCTTCGATACACCCAGATCCCATACGCAGCGACAACAATAAAATAAATTAGAAAAACAATGTAATCGGACTTGGCCAGTGATCCCATACGGTTGCAGGTTTTGGTATAGAATCATGAATATAGTTCATTTCCGGAAAGTTGAAAACGGCAGTTAATATTTAAGCGCTGGGCCTAGCCTACTATAATTATTTCTTTAAAGCCTCCGCTACTTCAACCGGGTAATCCGATTCGAGTATATCGGCACCGGTCGCGAAAATAGCACGGTAAGCATCCGCACGTTCGGCCAATCCGGGCAGTTTGTCGTAGACCGGGGCCGCAGATATCATGCACTTCACACCGCGGGCATGTAACAAATCAAACATTTGCTGGTTAGCGGGCCTATTTTCTGAACCTATATAGGCGATCATGTTTTTCCAGGGTAAACCTGCGGCTTCGTATTCCTTTAATGCGTCTTCAGTCTTGACAAAAGCGGACATCATGCGCTGCGGGTCATCATCATAATAAAATTTTGCTTCCTGTGCATTGTGTACAGTGACCATTATAAAATTTCCCGCATTATTTTTTCGAATAATATCTGCCGTCATCTGGAAGGGCACATCCTTCTTATCGAGATTAAGTACGGTATTTCCTCTTGCCCATTCTATTGCTTCCTGCAAAGTTGGTATTCGGAATGCAGTCGCCTTACCATCTTTATCTTTAAGTCTCAGCTTCCTGACTTCTTCCCAGGTATAGTCCGATAACTTACCTGTGCCCGTTGTGGTCCGGTCGAGCGTCGCATCATGCAGCAAAACGATCACACTATCCTTAGTAAGACGGGGGTCTATCTCAAAAAAGGCAGGAGTATGTTTTAAAACATATTCAAATGTTTCGATGGCGTTTTCCGGGTAACCGGCGATATGACTTCCCCGGTGACCACTAATAACCGGTTGGGCATTTTCAGCATAACGAAAAAACTGCTGAAGCTCTTCAGCTGTATTAAAACTGAACCGGTTTAACTGAGCGTTCCCACATGAAAATGCCAGGAGCACTGCGAGCAGGCAAAATATTTGGCAAACAATCCGGTTCATTCATTGGAGTTTTGAGTTAAGCAATTCTGCTGGAATAATTATCTAAAATTATGGTACTGACCACGTGTGGATTGATCATCGCGGAATCCAAAAATATTATTGTTCCGGGTACATTGTTTTGACGAAGTCAAAAGATTCCCTGCACAATTTTTCCAAAACAGTAATATCTATATCTGAAAGTTTCTTCACATAGATACAAGCCTTACCCATTTTGTATTTACCCAAACTCTTTAGAAGCTTATCACTGGTTTTCGTAGGTGAATAAACATATAAAGAGAACGCTGCTTTACGTGGTGAAAAGCCGATGATTGGCGCATCGCCCTCGTGGCCACTGGCATATTTATAATGATACCTGCCAAAACCCACAATAGTTGGTCCCCACATTTCAGGCTTGAAGCCTGACCATTTTCTCATTAGGGTGATCAGTTGATAGCTGTCGGCTTTCTTTTGTTCATCGTCAATGGAAGTTTCAATAAATTTCTTGACATCTTCTCCCGTCCAGTCTGTTTTGATCTTAGCTGCCATCTGAAAAAATTAAAAAGTTAATGATCCATACCTCTATAAGTC
>JAEZRB010000314.1 GCA_023412975.1 Bacteroidota bacterium
ATGGTGCTTCCCGCACTGCTGACCAGACGGCGTATACACAATTCTGGTACGAATTTTCAGAAGCTGGCTGGAATCGTATTGCACGTGTTGTGGCGGTTAGTAAAAAACTCGACCTGTTTGAAACAGCGCGACTCCTGGCCCGGGTTGATATCGCTCTCGCTGACGCCTATACTGCCGGCTGGGATGCAAAGTTTCCCTATAATTTCTGGCGTCCGTTTACAGCTATCCGGAATGCTGCTAATGATAACAATGACTACACCACACCTGATGAGCAATGGGAACCCGCGGCGCCAACTCCACCGGTACAGGACTACCCATCGACGCATAGCGCGTTGGGAAATGCCGCAGCAACGGTGATGGCGCGGATCCTGGGTGATAACACAAAATTCAGTTTTTCATCTCCCACAGCTGTGCCTGCCGGCAACAACAGGAGCTTTACCAGCTTTAGCCAGGCAGCAGATGAAAATGCCGATTCGAGGGTAAGAGGCGGAATACATTTCCGTTTCGCGTGTGAAGCAGGGCAGGAACTTGGAAATAAAATCGGGAACTGGGTTGTAGAAACGAAACTTAAACCTTTGCAATAAAAATGAAAGCCAGGACCTCTAAGAAGTCCTGGCTTTTTTCAAGATATGCTTTCCAGCAAATTATTTCTTGCCGATACGATACAATCTACCCTCATCCGTAACCGCATAAAGCGCTCCATCCTGTCCTTGTGTAACGTCACGGAAACGCTGTGACTGGTCCGCGGCGATTCTCTCCTCTCCTACGACTTTATTATTCTCAATCACCAGCCGGGCGATATGCTGGCTGCTCAGACCTGAAATAAACAAATTGTTCTTCCATTCTGGTATGGCATCAGCCGTATAAAAAGTCATACCACTGGGTGATAATACAGGATCCCAGTAATAAACAGGTTGCTCCATGCCATCTTTTTGCGTAATGGCGTCTCCAATTTTGTCACCGCTATACTCCAGGCCATATGTGATCGTAGGCCAGCCATAGTTTTTGCCAGCTTCAATACGGTTGAGTTCGTCGCCACCTCTCGGACCAAATTCGCTTTCCCAAAGATCTCCAGTTTGTGGATGTATGGCGAGACCCTGTACATTTCTATGTCCATAAGTATAGATCTCCGGCCTTGCGTTGGGGTCGTTTAAGAACGGATTTCCAGGGGCAGGTTTTCCATCTGTGGTGATATGCATCACTTTTCCGAGGCCGGATTTCAAATCCTGTGACTGGGGCCTGGTCACTTTATCGGAACGCTCGCCCGTGCTCACAAACAAATTGCCATCCTTATCAAAAAGAATTCTTCCGCCAAAATGCAGATTACCATTATAAGCTGGTGTGGCGCGATAAATGACGGTGCTACCTTCAATCTTTTTCTCATCAGCCGACAACTTTCCTTTTGCGACGGCCGTAAGATTGCCGCCCGATACATCTTCTGAAAATACCCAGTAAACCATTCTATTGGTCGAAAACGCGGGATCAATAGTTAGTCCCAGCAATCCTCCCTGTCCTTTTGAATTTACAGCTGGTAATCCAGTGATGGCTTCCGAGAGTTCACCGGTAGCGCTTGCAATCCGCATGGAACCACCTTTTTCTGTGATCAGGAATCGGCCATCGGGAAGGCTGGTAATTCCCCAGGGCTTGGTGAGTCCACTGTTCAGCACTTTTACATCGATCGGTGTTTGTGTTTTCACGCCGGCGATGCGTGTCTGACCCGCAAATGCAGGTTTATAGTTCGTATTTGGCTGCTTGGTTTCTACCGGGGCCAGGGTGGAGCCATCGTCCGTCGAACGATTATCCGGGGGAGTTTGTTGACTGTTACAGGCCGTCAATAAAACGGTAAGGCCAATAATAGTACCGGGCAAAAATTTAATCACGATTATAGATTTAAGTGAAGAATACTACAAATTTAGTGAATATCGGTTTCTGTCGCCGACCGCTTCGCAACCCAGCCAAATAACCGTTCGTGCATCATAACCAATTTAGGGGATGCAGCACCCCATATTGGTTATTTCCAAAGCTTCTCCACGACCTCAAATTTGCATGCTTAATCATTAAACCTTTTACTATGCAAAAGAGACATATCGTACTCCCGTTTTTCTTCAATTTACTTCATCTGATGAGCTTTTCCCAGATGCAGTTTGCTTCCCCGGAAGCCCGGGCCGGACATAATTTTCTGGTAAAAAAAATCAGGCTTGCATCAGGAGTTCAACTCAACTATGTAGAGCAGGGGCGTGAGAGTAGCCAGCCAGTTATTTTTCTACATGGCATAACGGATTCCTGGTATTCTTATGAAAGCCTGCTGCCATTTTTACCACCATCTATTCATGCCTATGCCATTACCCAAAGGGGCCATGGGGACGCCGATAAGCCTTTGGGATCTTATGACCCCTCAGTCTTTGCAGCCGACCTGGCAGCATTTATTAAAGAACTCAATCTCGGACCCGCTATCATTGTCGGGCATTCGATGGGCGCTACAATTGCGCAACGATTTGGACTGGATTATCCCCAGCTCACGAAAGGCCTGGTGCTGATCGGCTCATTTGCCTCATTTGGTGATAAACCTGATATGAAAGAATTCACGGATTTTGTAAATCAACTTACCGACCCCGTTGATTCTACATTTATTTATGAGTTCCAAAAAAGCACTTTGGCAAAAGCGATACCTGCATCACAGCTACAAATGTTTGTCTTGGAAAGCCGGAAGGTGCCAGCCCATGTATGGAAGTCAGTCATGAAAGGTTTGATGGCAATAAATTATAATGACGAACTCAAAAAAATGAATATCCCCACCTTATTAGTCTGGGGGGATAAAGATGCATTCGTAACCGGGCAGGACCAGGAGATACTACTGAACCATATCAAAGACTCCAGGTTAATCATCTATAAAAACACAGGTCATGCGGTACACTGGGAAGAGCCCCTGCGCTTTGCTACCGATCTTTTGGTATTTATCAACAAGCTTCTATAATTATTAATCACGTATATCACTATGTTTTTAAGATTCATCCTACCATTTGTATCACTGGTGTTAGCCGCCTGCGATAAAGACAATGATGAACCAAAATCTCCCACCACGCTTTTAACGCAAAAAACCTGGATATTAAAAAGTGTGGGTGTGGATGACAACAATAATAATATCATCGACGCGGAAGAAGAAATGATCCGCGATTGTGACGCCGATAACCGCTATAGTTTTTATGTCAACGGCTCAGGGCTCTTCGAAGAAGCGGAACTGGATTGCGGGACAGGCATTGATGAACTGCCCTTTACCTGGAAATTTAAAGACGGCACCAGTCACATTGAGTTTAACGTCAATACATTCAAGATCCTGCGTCTCACCGAAAATGAACTGGTGCTAAACCACTTCCTGGATCTGGGTAATGGACATAAACTTCCATTCATCACAAGTTTCGGTCACTGATTAAAAAAATCTGAAAAATGAAAAAACTACACAGGCGTTCTACGCTTATCTTATATATCAGCTATTATGCAATAAAGCTTTACAATAAGATCTTAACGCCTTTTCAAAACATGCCTACGCCTGATTTCAATGATGACCAGGATTCTCTTCGGCGTTAACGTCGATGTGATACAGGCATTATGGAAATTTTCGAGCTGGTTAGCAAACGCCCCGACAAACGTAACCCCAGCTTTTGATAAACTGGGATAATTTTATGCTTTGACCGATGTCCCTGCAATCAGGTTTACAACAACAACAGCAGGCAAATGATGAGTGATACCTTTTTCATCATTCACGTTGCGACAGGATCGTGGATCATATAATGCGACACATCAACGGCTAAAATTTACTGAAATAGTGCCGGTTTTATTTCGGTATAAACAAGGTTCCTGATATCAAGTCCACCGACGGAAAAAATGGTAAATTGATTCATGGGTGTGGTAGGGAAAAATATACTTGTCATCACCGTTAAGCCATTGTCCGCAAACAGTTCAATGGATGTTTGATCACAAATAAGGGTCAGGTTGGCTGTCTTTGAAGGATAAAGTCTTGGCGCAAAATGCCGGCCGGCAAATCCTTTTTCAAAACCCGTTTCTCCCGACTTACTCCGATCAATGTAATAGTGGTTGGCGGCTTTGTCATAACCGAGCTCGACCTGTTCCCCTTCCGGATTTGACAACTTTATTGAAAAATCATTCAGATCATCAATTTGAAGATCAAGTCTCGCTACGGAGGAGGAAGTTTTTATACTAGCTGATAGATCATACTCACCTTTGACGCTTATGTTTTCGAGACTGGCTGTGTTGTCCGTTAACGCGTCGAACTCCGTTACGGGTTTTGACACCAGTGCATACCGTCCACCGGCATCCACCAGCAAAAGCTCACGAGGGATGGTCATGGCGCTACGCCAGCTCTTCGTTGGCACCTGGTTAGCATACTGCCAGTTGCTCATCCAGCCCATAAATATTTTTCGGGCGCCAGTGTTCGACCAGGTTACGCCGGCATAGTTATCCGGACCATAATCTACCCATCGGGTGCTGGTATCATTGGGAATAAACTTCGTTCCGTCAAATTGCCCGGTGAAGTACTGTGTTGCGGAGCCTCCGTTGGGACCGCCCGGGTTGATACTCACAAGCAAAACCCAGACACTATCACCGCGATAGGTCAGGGGAAAAAGATCAGGACATTCCCATACCCCACCATGTGCGCCGATACCCTGGCCAAAATCTGATTCCTTATTCCAGGTTTTGAGATCGGGTGAAGAATAGAAACTGATATGGTCCTGCACGGCGAGTGTCATGATCCATTTTTGCGTAGCAGGGTGCCAGCTCACTTTGGGATC
Organism: Bacteroidota bacterium; assembly: GCA_023412975.1. Taxonomy (GTDB): domain Bacteria; phylum Bacteroidota; class Bacteroidia; order Chitinophagales; family Chitinophagaceae; genus Terrimonas_B. The sequence goes on from JAEZRB010000314.1 coordinate 4,809, forward strand.
ACGGAAATCTTTAACACCTGGATTTTTCAGTACCGGGTTGCCCGCGTACTTGGTCCAGGTTTTCCCCTCGTCAACGCTATAAGCAATACTCTGGTTTTGATAATCTGTTTTTCCTTCATGTTCACCTCTTGGATCATGGTGTGTAAATATGGCGACAAGTGGAGGCTTGCCATCCTGACCGAAACCAGAACTATTACTTACATCCACCACCGCGCTGCCTGAAAAAATATAACCGAGGCTATCAGGATAAAGGGCAATGGGATGATGTTCCCAGTTTACAAGATCAACAGAGCTGGCATGACCCCAGTGCATTGGCCCCCAGATAGTGCTGTCGGGATAATGCTGGTAGAATAAATGATAACGGTCGTTGAAATACACCATCCCATTGGGATCGTTCATCCATTTTGATTTGGGTGTGAAATGAACCTGTGGGCGGTATTGTTCGGTGACAGTTTCCGGTTCAGGTGTTTTGCTGGTAGAACTTTTACAGGAAGAAAAGATCAGACAAATAATAAAGACGTATGGTATGGAGTATCTCATGATAATTTTTTTTGGTTACGGAGTACACAGTGTTTAATTCAATTTTTACTCCCTTCGTGTTTCCTTCGTGCCCTTCGTGTCCAGTTTTAGGTCACGGAGTACACGGAGTGTTGCACGGAGAACACGGAGTTTAATTCAATTTTGCAATCCTTCGTGCCCTTCGTGTTTCCTTCGTGCCCTTCGTGTCCCAAAAACCAGGTCACGGAGTACACGGAGTGTTGCACGGAGAACACGGAGCTGTGTCATGGTCAGGAAAAACACTTTCATTGTAAAGATAGTCGTTCCTCACAGCAGCCCGGATATCGCTTTCAAACCCATATACGCCATCACCGCGACGACGATCCAGCCGGCCACGGCCATCCATCGTGGATGATGGTAATCGTTTATGATATTCTTTTTATATGCTGCCATTAAAATAATAGCCAGTGCAAACGGCAGTATCAATCCATTGATTGCCCCAGCCGCGATCAACAACCTGACAGGCTGACCCAGGATCAAAAACATGGCAGTAGAAAAAACAATAAAGCCAATTATAAATGGACGAAAGTTCCTCTCCACCGACACATGAAGCAGTTTCGCAAAAGTGACCGATGTAAACGCCGAACCTACTACAGATGTGATCGCCGCACTCCACAATACCAGCCCAAAAATTTTATAACCCCATTGCCCGGCCGCGCTTTCAAATACAGTAGCCGCGGGATTGCCGGCACTTAAACTAACCCCCTGCCATACTACTCCCAGCGCGGCGACAAATAAAATGATTCGCATGATAGTGGCGATCAAAATCGCTGAAACCGCGCTGGTTGAAACTTTCCGAATATTTTCTTTACCGCTGATGCCGGCCTGTAGCAAACGGTGAGCTCCTGCGAAACTGATATACCCTCCCACCGTGCCCCCCACGATGGTGAGGATGATCATTTCATTGATCGTATCCGGTAAAAATGTTTTGACAACAGCTTCACCCATCGGCGGGTTTGATTTGAATGCCACGTACAGCGTAAGCCCGATCATAACAAACCCAAGCAATTTTGCAAACAGGTCGAGAGATCTGCCGGCCTCCTTATAAACAAAAACCAACACGGCGATCAAACAGCTTATCAAGGCTCCCACTTTTACACTACAACCCGTCAACACCTGCAAACCCAGTCCTGCACCTGCAATATTGCCAATATTAAATGCAAGCCCACCCAAGACGATCAATATCGACAAAGCATAACCCGATCCCGGCAATACTTTATTCGCTACATCCTGCGCATATAATTTACTGATGCTGACGATTCGCCAGATATTCAACTGGGCACCGATGTCCATCAACACGGAAATAAAAATTACGAAACCAAAACTCGCACGCAGTTCTTCGGTAAACTTTGTTGTTTGTGTAATAAACCCCGGGCCGATGGCTGATGTCGCCATCAAAAACGCTGCACCCAGCAGGGGTCCTTTTAGAAATGATTTATTCTGCATGCAATAGTTTGTGAATGGCCTCTGCAAATTCCACGGCATGTGCCCCATCACCATGAATGCAAATGGTATCAGCCTGTATAAAGATCTCTTCACCCGTTATCGCCTGCACTTTATTTTCATTTACCATCATCGACACCTGCCTGATCACGGCTTCTCTATCATTCAACAATGCCTGCGGATGCGAACGGGGCGTAAGCGAACCATCCGACTGATATGTCCTGTCGGCAAAAACTTCATGCGCCGCCTGCAGGCCGAGGCTTTTGGCAGCTTCGATCATCACAGAACCAGAAAGGCCAACAAAAACCAGTGAGGGATCAAAATCTTTTACAGCAATAGCAATAGTATTTGCCAGTTTAGCATCCGCAGCTGCCATATTGTATAATGCACCATGCGGTTTTACATGATACAGCCTGGCGCCAAACTCCAATGCGATCTTATGAATAATATTTAATTGTGTGCAAACAAGATCATACACTTCCTCTTCACTTAACGACATAGCCGTTCTACCAAAATTCTCCCGGTCGGGAAAGGAGGGATGGGCACCGATATGCACCCGGTGTTGCAGGCAGAGGCGTATCACCTCCCGAATGGTATCTTCATCCCCGGCATGATAGCCGCAGGCAATATTCGCAGAATCGATAAAGGGCATCAGCCGGGCCTCGTTGCCCATACCCTCGCCCATATCACAATTTATATCTACCGTGCGGTTGTCCACTTTTTTAAATGAAGATAACAAGCCGTTTTTATTTCATCCATCCTTCGCCTCATATTTATATAATGATCTTCCGCCTCTTTCAACTCGATCATCTTAAACTTAATTTTCTGTCCAGCGCCTGCCTGCGCCAGTGAAGGCAGGTCTGCTTTGATCACGGATGCAATGCGCGGATAACCACCCGTGGTTTGGTGATCGGCCATCAGTATGATACAGCGGCCATCGGGTAATAATTGAATTGTTCCCGCATCTGTTGCCGATGAGATCATTTCCGCAGGTGCTGTCGCCATTAGCGGCGGACTATCCAGGCGATATCCCATCCTGTCGCTTTGCTGGCTGATGATAAAATCCTGGTTTTCGAAATTTTTTCTTGCCGATTCATCCAACAGGTCATATTCCGGTCCCTGTACACATCGGATTTGATCCAGCGGCTGGTAAAAACCAGCCAGTTCAGCTTTTGAAATATGCCAGGGCAATATTTTGTTTTCCGTAATAGAAATGGTAGGTGATGAAAAGGCAATGCGGTCATCTTTTTGCAAAGCGCGACCCTCATACCCCCCAACTCCCAACCTCGACTGTGTGCTATAACTACCGAGCCATTTTTGCGCCTGCCATCCACCGCGGACGGCCAGGTAGGCTCGTGCACCCTGAACGGGTTTGACAAATTTTATAACCGAATCTTTTTTCACAGTGAATGCCCGCCAGGGAGGCAGGGGCATTCCATCAACGACAGCAGAAAAATCAGCACCGGTCAAAGCCATCATCCCATCCTGTTCGACAACAAACTCCGCTGCAGGAAAATGCATCTCGATCACAGCGGCGTTATCATCATTGCCCACTAAGTAATTTGAAAGATCCAGCGCAAACCTGTCCAATGCCCCACCGTTACCAATACCGATATGGCGGTAGCCGATCCGGCCTGCATCCTGCAAGGCCGACATGATGCCCGGCCTGGTGATCTTAATACTCATTTAGTTTCTCAAATTCCTGTTTGCTGATAGATACAAATTGCACCGAATCACCTGCCCGCAATAAACAAGGCTGTTCCTTGGCCGCATCAAAAATTTTGACTGGCGTCTGACCGATGAGTTGCCAGCCACCCGGTGATGTAATTGGATAAATACCCGTTTGTGTCCCCGCGATACCCACGCTGCCTGGCTTCACAGCCAACCTTGGACTGGCATGCCGTGGAGTGGCGATCCTTTCATCTACCGGACCCATATAGGCAAAGCCCGGCAAAAACCCGATCATAAACACGCGGTATACTTTTTCGCAATGAATGCGAACCAGTTCCTGTTCCGTAAGTCCACGCCCTGCAGCCACAGACGACAGGTCTTCACCATTATAATATACAGGGATGGAAATAGTTCTTCTTTCAGTCATCGATACATTATCCGCTGTACTGCCGATCATTTGTTCAAGATAAGTTCTGACCTTCTCAAACGCAGTGGTCGTATCATCGCTACTTTCTTTTACCTGCCATAGATCATAAAAAACAGCCAGTGAAGTATAGGCGGGCACCGATTCTGTAAAGCCCGGGAATGGCTGCCTGTTCAAAGCCTCCTGCAGTGCCATCACCCGGGTATGGATCTTTTCATCGATCCTGTTTTCAAATGAAACGAGTAAGGCGGCTTCATTCAATGGTGATATGGAATAAGGGGAGGAAATAATAGGAGTTATTAGTACTATAAAGATACATAGCCAAACCTCTTGTTCTAGTCTTCCAGGCAGATGTAAATATTTAATTTAAGATTATTGTGGTGACATCGATAGCCTTCGGGCGCGGCTTATCACATCAATCCTATAATTTCTAGATGCCTACAGATTAGTCGAGCAAACTACCAAGAAATGAGATCTTGAAGTCGACTATGAAATATGCCTCATTCCATCATATTGACAAAACGACGCTAATGACTGTTGCTTTTAAGGCTCCTTTATTATAGTGGCTTGGTCATGAGTTAACAGCCATTTGCCTTTCTTCTTAATAATAATATAGGTTTTAAATGATTTAGGATTTTGGTATTTTACGTCGCTCGAAATTTCAATTGCAGACCCTTTATGTATAACATTTGCTATTGCGACATCAGGGGTCAGAAAGCGAACTGTCATACTTTCAATAGTGGTTGTAACGCCCTTTAAAAATGTTTGGTGAACTGTTCTAACTTCCTTCAAAACTTCATCGCGCCCGCTCGTGATTCCTCCAAAGGGATTTATATGTTCCCAGTCTGAAGTGGTATAATTGACTGCATTCTTAAAACCACCATCATTAAAATCCTGCTGAAAGGCTATAACAACTTTTCTTACCGAGTCCTCATCTTGACTGAGTTGACCCATGCATGCGATGGAAATACAACTGGTAAGTGCTAAAAGTAAACTTTTCATAATTTTTAAATTAAAAATTAAAAAAATGAAGTATGTACGACAGAAATGACATTTGCTCATTGGTTACCCCTAAAGCTATTATTTCACTAATTTCTTCTCCAACTCCTCCAGCGAAACACCCTTTGTTTCCGGCACCTTGGTCAGCACCCATATTAATTGCAACAGCATCATAAACGCAAAAAATGCAAAGATGGGCCAGGGATTTTCTTTGAATATCCCATGATCGGCATCGAGAAAGACAGGGGTGATCAAAGTGATCAGGGCAGCAAACACCCAGTGCACGCTGGCTCCAAAAGACTGGCCCAGCGCACGCACCCTGTTGGGAAATATTTCAGAAATAAATACCCAGATAACGGCGCCCTGCCCTATCGCATGCGCGGCAATAAAAAGCAGCAGGAATGTCATTAGCAAACCCGGACCCGCATGACTCGCAAAACACCAGGCAACTGCGGCCAGGCTGATAATATATCCAAATGAGCCAATGATCAATAATGTTTTCCGGCCGATACGGTCGATCAGGTAAAGGCCAACAAAAGTAAACACCAGGTTCACGCCACCGATAGCGACCGAATTGAACAATGATTCTTTTGCTGCCAGCCCGGCACGCTCTAAAATCTCCGGTGCAAAGTATAAGATAAAGTTGATGCCCGATAGCTGGTTGAAGAATGCGATCATAAATGCCAGCCACATTACGGTTTTATACTTGTTGCTAAACAATGATTCTTTTCTACTCAATTTCGATTCCTTCAGATGGCTTTCCATGATATTCTTTATCTCGGTATCGGTATCAGCTACACCAAGCCTTGCCATTGTTGCTTTTGCCGACGCAGCGTCATTCCTGCTGGTGAGCAGCCAGCGCGGACTTTCGGGCACACCTATGACCATGATGGAATAAATAAGTGAAGGCAGCGCCATCACACCCAGCATCCACCGCCAGTCATTGGATCCGCCCACGCCTTCTAAAAAATAATTGGATAAGAATGCGATCAGGATGCCGAATACAATATTAAACTGGTACAAAGCCCCGAGTCGCCCGCGATTAGCCGGCGTGGAAATCTCAGAGATATACGTTGGTGCTGCTACCGAAGATACACCGATACCCAAACCACCAATAAAACGGAAGAATGAAAAAGTATAGGGATCGGGTGCCAGGGCCGTACCCAGTGCAGACACACTGAAAAGTATACCGATCCAGATCAGCACTTTTTTCCTGCCCCATTTCTGTGTGGGAATACCACCGAAAATAGCGCCAACGACCGTGCCCCACAAAGCCATAGACATGATAAAGAACCCGTGAAACCAGGGCGAGGTCTGCCACAATTCCTTGATCGGAAGATTTGCACCGGAGATGACAACAGTATCAAAGCCGAAAATAAATCCTGCGAGTGCGGCCGTGAGTGAAATTCGCAGGGCGTAAGCCGGATCGCCGGCAGGTGATGATGTATCGATAGGCATAGCTGGAAAAATGTATTTGAATGTAGGTATGATGAATATTGCGTATTCTCTATCCCTCCCTGGTCAGCTTCTCCATATATTTCTGCAGCGCCACAGCCTGGTTATGCTCCTCGTCTTTTGCACTGTAAAGCAGGGTTAGTTTCTTATTTTTTTTGGTATAACCTAACAAAGTCTTTACCGCTTCAGAACCTTTTAACTCTTTGGAATATCTTTTTTGAAATTCATTCCATTTTTCCGGGTCATGGTTAAACCATTTACGCAACTCATTGGAAGGCCCAATTTCTTTCAGCCATGTATCGATCTCCGCTTTTTCCTTTTTTACACCGCGGGGCCAAAGGCGATCCACCAGGACTCGGAAACCATCGCTGGCGGAGGCGGATTCATATATCCGCTTTGTCATTATCCGGCTCATAGCCTTAAGTTAGCAATAAAATCTGATGGCTGTAACTATAAACTCCTGTTGATCGCGTATTCCACGCCGCGCAACTCTGCCAGTCCGCGCAATCTGCCAATAGCTGAATACCCGGGATAAGTTGTTTTGCGAAGATCATCGAGCATCTGGTGCCCATGATCGGGTCGCATGGGAATGGAGATATTTCTTTTTCGCATCACCAACAGCAACTCTTTTATAACGGCATACATATCTACATCACCGTCGAGATGATCGGCTTCAAAGAAATTGCCATCGGCATCCCGCTTTGTACTCCTGAGATGAATAAAATGAATATGATCACCCAAGCGTTTTACCATGCCGGGAAGATCATTATCCTCACGTACACCATAGGATCCCGTGCAGTAACATAAGCCGTTGGCTGGTGATGGCGCAGCAGCAAGCAATTCTTTGGCATCCTGTTCGGTACTCACGATACGCGGTAGTCCCAGCAAAGGATACGGCGGATCATCAGGGTGTATGGCCATTTGCAAACCGCATTCTTCAGCTACTGGAACAACCTGTTGTAAAAAATAAAACAGGTGTTGTTTTAATGTAGCCGCATCAATATGCTCGTAGGTTTTTAACGCGGCCAGGATTTGCTGGGGCGTAAATTTCTCCTCACTGCCAGGCAGACCCAGCAGGGCATTGTTGTATAGAATATCTTTTTCTTCCTGGCTCATCGCGTTCAGCCTGGCTTCCGCCCTGCTGATCTCCTCCGATGTATAATCTTTTTCAGCACCTGGCCTTTTTAACAGGAAAATATCGAATGCGATAAAAGCAGATTTTTCAAAACGAAGAGCCTTGCTTCCATCTGGCATAGTGTAAAAAATATCGGTGCGCATCCAGTCGAGTATCGGCATAAAATTATAGGTCACTACTTTCAATCCACAGCTTGCGACATTTCGAAGACTTTGCTTATAGTTCTCGATATGTTTTTTGTAATCACCTGTCTGCTTTTTTATATCCTCACTCACCGGAAGACTCTCAATTACGGTCCAGCTCATTCCAGCCTCATTGATAACCTGTTTTCTTTTATTTATTTCTTCCACCGTCCATATCTCGCCGACAGGTATATGGTGAAGGGCAGTTACAATACCATCACAACCCGCCTGCCGGATATCGGCGAGGCTTACCGGGTCATTGGGACCGAACCATCGCATGGTTTGATGCATCATCATTTTGTAATTCCGTTTTGAGTAAATGTAAGGAGATTTTTTTGCCGGGAAGACGGTGAGGCGGGGAGGCTCTTTTGTTTTTCTTGTTTAGCCGGGAAGGCGGTGAGGCGGGAAGAAAACATTTATAATAATCTTTCACTACGAAATCTTAAGAGTAGAAGCATGAAAAAGGGTATAAGAAAAGATTTTTCGAAAGAATACTTCCCGACCTTCCTTCTTCCCGGCATCAATTCTCACCCATCCCTTCCCGCCTCACCACCTTCCCGGCAATCAGCATCTCAGCAAAAAAAAGAAGGGCCGTCCCGACGACAGCCCTTCACTTGCTTAACAGAGAAAAACTAAACTGAATAGCCTGCGACACCTGGAAAACTGATCCTTCCAGGCTTCCGGCAGGATAAAGATTTAAGGTTAATGGTGTTCTTTACAACTAAATCGCAAGGGTCAGGGAAAGGTCATCAACCTGGAGCTTATTTTTGGAATAATTTCAAAAAACGGATAACTCCTGAAATGGCAATGCGCCTGGCTTATTGCCCGACGCATTGCGCAAATCGATATTGTTACGCTGAAAACGGCTATTTCGCCACACCCAGCGGTGAGAAATAAACAAATACCGCTACAATAAAGGCCACTACGATCAGTGACAGTATCACATCCCACTTGTTCCAGCTGGCGCGACTGGCTGCACGATCTTCGGCAACCGTCGTAGCAAAGGTCAGACCGCGGATCTGCTCTTCGCTTGGCTTTTGCGTGAGCAGGCTCACTACAACCATCACCACCACTGCGAAAAGGAACAGGTAAATACAGAAATAAAGGAAGTTGATCGTTGCGAAATCATATAAAATACCACTAAGACTGGTCTGGAATAATTCCAGAGTAAGTTTGATGAGTCCTATGATAAACCCTGCTACCATGGCCGAATACGCACCTGCTGCATTCAGTCGCTTGAAGAATACACCCAACAGGAACACAGCGGCGATCGGTGGCGCCAGGTATGACTGCACACTTTGCAGGTAATTATAAAGCGAACTGGATATACGTCCCATCATCGGGATCCAGATCATACCTAATAAAACTACGACACCTGTCGCGATACGACCCACTCTCACCAGTTCCTTACCACTAGCCTGCGGTTTCATCTTCTGGTAAATATCCATCGTAAATAACGTAGAACATGCGTTGTAAACAGAAGCCAGTGAAGCCATCAGGGCAGCCAGCAAGCCACCCGCCAGCAGGCCTCTAAGTCCCATCGGCATAATTTGTTCCACCATTGCAGGAAAAGCAGCATTATAATCTGTTTGTCCATCGCTGTTCAAAGGCAGTATCAGTTCACCGCGTGAATGCAATACATAAGCGATTAGACCAGGAATAAGGAAAATAAAAAACGGAAGCAGTTTCAGGTACGCGGCGTAGATCGTTCCTCTCCTGGCTTCTCTTTCATTCCTGCCAGCCAGACAACGCTGCACGATATGCTGGTCGGTACACCAATACCATAGACCTACGATGGGTGAGGCAAACAGAATACCGAGCCATGGAAACTCGGGATCACTCAGTGGGCGGAACATATTCAATTTCTCCGGTGGCACGGCGGCGATCATACCGCTCCAACCACCAACTTTATCCAATCCGAAATACAACAATACCGCAGAACCGATCAGTAACACAAATGCCTGGATGGCTTCTGTGTACATTACTGCATGTAGTCCGCCGAATATAGTATAAACCCCGGTCACGATCACCAGTATGATGGCACCTTCCCAGAATCCCACACCAAGGAATTGATTGAATACGAGAGCGCCTGCGAAAATGGTTACCGATGCTTTGGCGATCACATAGCTCAACAATTGTATGATCGAAAGCAATCGACGCGCTTTGGCATTGAATCGCCTTTCGAGAAACTCAGGCATGGTATACACATTGCTCCGCATATAAAATGGAACAAATACCCAGCCCAGGATCAATACAATATAGGAGTGCAGTTCATAGTGACCCATCGGCGTTCCCGAACGGGCCGCCTCGCCAGCGAGGCCCACTATATGTTCGGAGCCCACGTTTGAAGCCAGGATGGAAGCACCGATCACCCACCATCCGAGGTTGCGATTGGCCAAAAAATAATCTGTTGGGGATTCTTTACTTTTCCGGATTGACCAGATCGAAATACCGGCAATGACCAGCATGTAAAGAATCAGAAATATCCAGTCGACGGTGCCAAGAAAATTCATAATGCAAGTTTTGGTAAAGGACTATAATCAGATAAATCGGTTGATCATGTTTTCAAAATATTCCTGGCGTCCGCTCCTGGTAGCCGGCTCACCATGCTGCAGCGCATAAGCCCTGAGGTCTTCCAGTGATAACTTACCATCTTCAAACTCTTTACCTTTACCACTATCAAAAGAAGAATATCTTTCACTGCGGTTCTTCCTGTAGTCTGAGCGCTGTAAAACATTATCGGCCGTGATCAGCGCACGGGCAAAAGCATCCATGCCGCCGATATGCGCATGAAACAAATCTTCAGGGTCGGTAGAGTTGCGGCGCACTTTCGCGTCGAAGTTGATACCGCCTCCTTTAAAGCCTCCCGCTTCCAGGATCACCAGCATCGCTTCGGTGAGTTCGTACACATCATTGGGAAACTGGTCGGTGTCCCAGCCATTCTGGTAGTCGCCGCGATTAGCATCAATACTGCCCAGCAAACCCGCGTCGGCAGCCACCTGCAATTCATGTGCGAAGGTGTGGCCAGCCAATGTTGCGTGATTCACTTCAATATTCAAACTGAAATCATTCAGCAGATCGTATTGTCTTAAAAATCCGATCACGGTTTCGCAATCGTAATCATACTGGTGTTTTGAAGGTTCGCAGGGTTTTGGTTCAATGAAAAACTTTCCCTTAAAGCCATGACTGCGGGCATAGTCCTTCGCGGTATGCAGGAACCTGGCCATATGCTCCTTCTCTCTTTTCATATTCGTGTTGAGCAGGCTCATATAACCTTCGCGTCCGCCCCAGAACACATAATTTTCTCCGCCAAGCGCTATGGTAGAATCCAGCGCAGCCTTTACCTGGGCAGCAGCGTGAGATAACACATGAAAATCGGGGTTGGTGGCGGCACCATTCATATATCTCCTGTTGGAAAAAAGGTTGGCGGTGCCCCATAACAACTTTACACCTGTCTCTTTTTGTTTTTGGGATAAATAATCTGTGATTGCCTGCAGCCTCCTTTCATTTTCTGCGACATCGTCGGTATAGTCTACCACATCCACATCATGAAAACAATAGTAAGGCATGCCCAGGAGGGTAATGAATTCAAAAGCCGCATCAGCCTTTGCTTTCGCTCTTTCAATGGGATCCTTGATCTCATTCCAGGGAAAAAGATGTGTGCCTTCACCGAATGGATCGGCGCCACTACCACAGAACGAATGCCAGTATGCGCAGGCGAAACGGAGATATTCCTTCATGGATTTTCCTGCTACGATCTTATTTTCATCATACCAACGAAATGCTAAAGGATTGTCCGTATCCTTTCCTTCGTATTTTATTTGAGAGATGCCTTTAAATAAAGTTGCGGACTCTGTTGAAACTGCCATCTTTTGCGAAAATTAATTGGTTTAAAAATTAAGATATATTCTCTGGCATAGCGTTCGTTCCTATTTGCTGCCTGTTCAACTGTTCAAGAAGTAATTCCTTCCAACATTGATACAGGTCGTTATATTGCTGTATATCATCGGGCGTTACGGTAGCAATGGGTTTGCGGTTCACCATCGCCGCAGCAGCACTTTCATAAATACCAGCACCGATGCCGGCACCTATTGCCGCACCGAAGCTGCCGTCGCCTTCATAAAACTCAACAGCTACATTGTTCGCATTAACAAAAGCCCTGGTAAATACATCACTCAGAAACAGGTTGGTTCTTGCCGCACGAATGATAGAGGGATCAATGCCGTTTTCCCTCATGATGTCCAACCCATAGCGAAATGAAAACGCAATCCCTTCCTGCACAGCCCGGGTAATATGCGCTGTCTGGTGAATATTAAAATCAAGTCCCGAGAGTTGACCGCCCACAATCCTGTTGTTGAGCATTCTCTCGGCACCATTACCAAATGGTAACGCCAACAATCCTTCGGCGCCCACCGGTACTTTAGCTGCAGCAGCATTCAATGTAGCATAATCTTGCGAATCTCCCATAATATTCTTTGCCCATCTGTTGAAAATCCCCACCCCGTTTATACATAACAGGATACCGATCCGTTTCTCTCCGTCAGTATGATTAACATGGGCAAAGCTATTGATCCGTGATTGCAAGTCATAGCTCAGCTCGTCCGCCACACCATAGATCACACCGGAGGTACCAGCCGTGGCTGCTACCTCACCAGGCTGTAGCACATTCAGCGACAAAGCATTGTTGGGCTGGTCGCCAGCTTTGTACGATACAGGTGTGCCGGCCCTGATGGATAACTCCCGGGCTATGTCCTCTTTTACATGGCCATGGACTGAAAATAATGGTTGAATTGCCGGGAATAATTTTTTATCAAAATCAAAATATCGCAGCACATCATCCGAAAGCTCCTCTTGTTGAAAATCCCAGAATATACCTTCTGAAAGCGCCGAATTCGTTGTAGTTAAGTCACCGGTAAATTTCATGGCGATGAAATCACCCGGTAGCATCAACTTGTCGATTCGATCATAGATCGAAGGCTCGTTTTTCTTTACCCATGCAAGTTTGCTGGCTGTAAAATTGCCGGGTGAATTGAGTAACGTGGATAAGCACCGCTTTTCGCCTATTTCGACGAATGCTTTGTCACCGATCTCCACAGCACGACTATCGCACCAGATGATCGCATTCCGGATCGGCTCATGCTGTTTGCCAGTTAAAACAAGCCCGTGCATCTGGTAGGCTATACCAATCGCTGCTATATCCGCCGGTTGGTACAATTTAGTGGCATGACATTTTAGAATGGCCTGCTTCACGTGTTGCCACCATTGGCCCGGATCCTGTTCAGCCCAACCGGTGCGGGGCGCAATTATACCCACCTCGGTATCCGGGTAACGAGCGCTGGCAACGCAACGTTGCGTTGCAGCATCCACGACAGATACCTTTATAGAGGAGGTGCCCAGGTCAATTCCTAATAGTAACATCCACTATCATTTTATCGAAAATAAATCATTCTAAAAATAAGGAAGGATGAAAAAATCATCCCTCCTGTGATTACTGCGAGAACTGCTACTCGAAAAAACGTTTTTTACTTAAAAACCGGGAACAGCTTCCCTAATTCCCGGTTTTTGTTCTATTTATTGACCTGCCAGATCTTATTGATAGTTCGGATTCTGGTATTGTGCTTTTTCTTCTGTCGACATTTCCATACCATCGATCTGACCCTGTGGAATAGGCCTCAGATAATGGGATGGTAGAATGGTACGCGTTACTGTTTGCGGTGTGTGATCTCCGTACGCTGTACCTGCGATCTCATAGGTTCCTGCCAAATCAGCCCATTTTTGAGTGCGCACCAGGTCAAACCAGCGGTGGCCTTCACCGAAATACTCACGTGAACGCTCCGCGAGAATATAGTCGATATCGATGGTTGCCGGAGTGGCGGCGATCATCGCGGCACTGTTATCTGCGATATAAGCTGCGTTATCCTTATTTGAGAATCTCCACTTTCCTGCACGTGCACGGATCACATTCACCAGGTCTACCGCACTCTTTCCAGCAACAGTTGCAGCGCCCTTCACGGCTGCTTCAGCTGCGATCAGGTAAAGCTCTGAGAACTTAGCTATCTTAAATGGCCTGGTACTGGTTGCGTTTGGCTGACCCAAACCTGTGCCATTATCCGTACGATATACGCCCATCTTCCACAACCCGGGGAATACAACCCTGCTGATGCCACGCGGAGATATCACAAAATCAGCCCGACCAGGCAATACACCCGCGCCAACATTATTAGAGACCTTGCCAGGGAAATTTGCACCCGTAGGATACACGATACCGGCTGCCTGTGATTCATACTCCAGGAAACTCAACACTGGTTGTCCTGGTGTGATCGGCATATCATTAGCGTTGTAAAGAACGGCATTGGTAACACCGCCTTTCGGCCAGTTGCCACGATATACGGTGCTGAACGTACCGTCGTAACGTGAGTCAAGTGTCTTGTCGGCAAATGTATTAGTAATAGCTCCGATCGTTGGTGCCATTCGGATGTAGGGACGACCAAGTGCCTGTGCTGCTTCACGCTGAACCGAGCTCACCGCGGTACCACCGCCACTGGCTTCAGAAGCGCTGCGTATAACAGTATAGTTCCAGGTCACCATCCACACAGCAGAGTTGCGGCCATTTCCCGCTTCGCTGTCAAAGCAGTTCAGGCAGGCGCCATTGTAAAACTCATTTTCCTGCGTGTGATCGGCATAGAGTATCATCTCCTTGTTGCGGTCGTTGCCGGCTACGTGTACATCATAAAATGTCGATTCAAGACCGAATGGACCTGGATTGTCGATAGCCTGCACAGCAATATCATATGCTTTTTGAAAATAAGCCTGGGCGGTAAGACCATCGGGATCCGTTCTCGGCGCTTCAGGATAAGTAGGGATATTGTTTGGATTCTGAAGCCACCAGCCATAGGTAAGATAAGCTTTCGCCAGGTATAACCTTGCGGCTGTTTTGGTAACTGCACCTGTCACACGAGGTGTTTCTGGTAAATCATTGATGGCCTGCAAAAGGTCAGGGAATATCGCTTTGGTATATACTTCCGGTACGGTGTTGCGTACGGAAACCCTTGATGGATTTGTGTTGAACTTCAGTTCACCTGCACCCAGGTCAAGTGGCACGCCGCCAAAAGTTTGCACCAACAGGAAATAATCGAAGGCCCTGAAGAACCTTGCTTCAGCGATCAGGGAAGCGGATATCGTACCCACAGCTTCTGCATTTTCAATGATGCCACTGGCCGTATTGATATTGGAAAACGCAACGCCCCATAAATTATCGGAGCGGCTGCTCGTGGGGGTTATATTACCAACACCGCTTAAGTCCATATCCTTAAAGTTCTGGTCGGCACTCTGACCCCAGGTATACTCATCAGTACCTGTTTCCAGTGTATTGTAATAATAAGGCTGACCATAGATAAAACGCAGGTGCGCATATTGCGATGTAATGCCACCCAGTACACCTTTTTCAGTTCTGAAAAAACCGGGCTCATAAATACTACGTGGCTGTTCCTCCAGTATTTTTTTACATCCTGTAAATAACAGCACCATGGTTGCTGTTAACAGAACAGATCTTATTTGTATGTATTTCATTTTCGTTTGTTTTAAAATGTCAAATTAACGCCTACAATGTAGTTACGGGTTGATGGGGTATTGTATCCGACAATCAGCATTCTCCTTAACAGACTCTGATTAGAACTGATAGAGCCTGCAGAAGCTACGTTTTCATTTCCAAAGGAATTGGGTTCAGGATCGAGCCCCGATTCTTTGTGGAAAGGCGAGAACATGACAAATGGGTTTTGAACAGTAAAGTACATCCGCATTTTAACCGACTGGTTTTTTATCAGGCTGCGGCTGAAGTCGTAGCCAAGCGTGATCGTGCGGATCTTCATATATGAACCATCGAAATAACTAAGTGTACTACCATATTTCGGGTTGTCACCACTGATAATACCAGCGGGGGCCGGGTACTTGGCGTCGGTATTGTCGGGTGTCCAGTAGTCAACATCAATATTATTTCTACGACCGGTCAGCAGGTTGAGATAACCGCTGGACCCGTGAATGGAACTGAATAAGATACCACCATTGCGATAAGTACCCACGATACCAAGTTCAAAACCTTTATAAGAAACACGGGTGTTGAAGCCGCCCTGGAAATCAGGATCTACATCTAAAACCTGGCGGTCAGCTGGTCCGATCGCTCTTACCGGAGTGCCATCGGGGTTGAAGTCACCGGTGTACTCCACTTTGATCATACCAATATTGCCACCTGGCTCGAGGATATTCAGGTATTGATCTTTATCCTGCCAAAGGCCGATTCGCTTGTAGTCGTAGATCGCGTTGATATTGTGACCAACAAACCACCAGTTAGCCTCATCCCTGGTCTGGCCAGAAGCAAGTGAAGTGAGTTTGTTTTTATTGGTATAAAAGTTAACTCCTGCTTCCCATGTCCAACCATTAACGTTATTTAAGATGACACCATTAAGGGTCAGCTCAAAACCTTTGTTTTGTGTTGAACCGATATTAGCCGTATAACCCGATACACCAGATGTGGGCGGAAGACTGAGGCCTAACAGGACGTCCTCGGTTTTGGTGATATAATACTCCATCGTACCCGACAGGCGATTGTTGAGTATGCTGAAGTCGACACCAAAGTTGAGCGTCTTTGAAAATTCCCATCCAAGGTCTTTATTGGGTAATTGAGATACATAGTATCCTGTGC
>JAEZRB010000017.1 GCA_023412975.1 Bacteroidota bacterium
ATAGCATCCCGGATGAAAAGCTTTTCCAAATTGTTTCGGAGACAATCAATTTTCCTATACCACTTGTGGAGGTAAACCCGTCTGTGTTTGCTCTTGAGTTATTTCACGGACCAACGCTGGCCTTTAAAGATGTTGGTGCCAGGTTTATGAGTCGTTGCCTGGGCTTTTTTTTGAACGACAATACAAAAAAAGTAACGGTGCTGGTTGCAACATCCGGCGATACCGGCGGAGCTGTGGCGCATGGATTTTATGGCGTGGAAGGAATTGAAGTAGTGATCTTATATCCTTCCGGTAAGGTGAGCCCGGTCCAGGAAAAGCAACTCACCACTCTGGGAAGAAATATTAATGCTTTGGAAGTTGACGGCAGTTTTGACGATTGCCAGCAGATGGTAAAGCAGGCTTTCGCGGATCCCGCTCTCAATAAAAAATTATTTTTAACCTCTGCCAACTCAATCAATGTTGCAAGATGGCTGCCACAACAGTTTTATTATTTTTTTGCCTATAAGCAATGGGCAGATAAAACTCAGCCACCTGTAATCTGTGTGCCCAGCGGCAATTTTGGAAATATATGCGCAGGTCTGCTAGCTAACAGGTCTGGTCTTCCCGTCGAACATTTTATTGCTGCCTGTAATATAAACGATGTAGTTGGTGACTACCTCGAAATGGGTGTTCTACAGCCCAAGCAAGCACAACCGACGCTATCCAATGCCATGGATGTAGGCAACCCCAGCAATTTTGTGAGAATACTGGAGATATTTCAACACCAGTTTGCAAACCTGAAGGAAAAGCTGTCTTCATTTTGCATTACAGATGAAGAAACTATACAAACCATAGAGCGCGTTTACAAGGAGCATCATTATTTGCTTGATCCGCATGGGGCTGTCGGATTTTTATCACTGGAAAGATATTTGGATAATTATCCTGGTAAAAAGGGGATTTTCCTCGAAACAGCGCACCCCGTGAAATTTCCTGATGCTGTTGAGCATGCCACCGGAGAAGAAGTACCGATACCTGCTTCTCTCGGCACCATCCTGAATGCCGATAAGACCAGTACAAAAATGAAAAATGAGTATTCGGGTCTTCGCGACTACCTGTTGAGATAACATAAAATCAGTATGTTAATTGTTCTGTGCTGAAGAACATTTATCAATAATTTAAACGGGGTTCAGGCGTTTCACTCTTTGCCGTCCTGGTATATCTTTGCAGCAAGAACTTGCCTATGCATACCATAGAACCATTTTATAACTGGAGGCATATTTATGTGAGCGAGGAGGATCAGCTTTCACCGTTCTATGGCCGCGAGTATTCCGAGTTTGAATTTACTCAGACCGTCTACAATTATTTTATTCATCCGCAATGGGATGATTTTGGCAGTCGCACGCTATATGTAAAAGTGCTCATGGCTGATCGTGATGAGAAGTATGCCATTATTGAGATGATAGGCGAGTGGAATGATGCGATTGAAAATGATATCATGGAATTAAAAAGGGAAGTGTTGGAGAAGTTTATGTATGAAGGCATTAGTAAGTTTATATTGATCGCGGAGAACGTTCTTAACTTTCATAGCGGCGGTACAGAATACTACGAGGAACTATTCGACGAGCTTATGGACGAGAACGGTTGGATTGTTTGCCTCG
Organism: Bacteroidota bacterium; assembly: GCA_023412975.1. GTDB lineage: Bacteria > Bacteroidota > Bacteroidia > Chitinophagales > Chitinophagaceae > Terrimonas_B. The sequence goes on from JAEZRB010000017.1 coordinate 1,638, forward strand.
GGATGCCATCACAAACCCAGTACGATTTTAAGCACGCGCATCTTAACCGTTATATCGAATTAATGGAAATTGAAAACTGGCGAATATATAAGCCATATCATCTGTTTAAAAAGATCGATACAGAGATTTCCGCGAGACTCACATAGCCTTTTTCACCATACACTCACATACGATCGGTCTATTTATGTATTTCACTTCGAAATGATTTCCAAACCTAAATTTTTTGTCATAGTTTGGTCATTGCATGTTATTTTTGCGCAAATTGAATTAAAAGATTAAGGATGAAATGGTCTGAATTCCTGACTTCAGCGGTAGGCAAGAAACTGGTAATGGGCCTGACAGGGTTGTCGCTTATAGCATTTCTTGTTGTCCACGTTGGGGTAAATGCCTGTATCTGGGCAAACGACGGTGGTGTAATGTTTAATAAAGCCGCACACTATATGGGTGCCACTGTTGTGATACGAATTATGGAAGTAGGTCTTTTCGTCGGCATTTTTCTTCATATTATCCAGGGTTACGTACTTACGGTACAGAACAACGCAAAAAGAAAACAGGGTTACGCTGTCCCTATGGGTAACCGGGGCAGCAAATGGTATAGCCGCAGCATGGGTTTATTGGGAACAATCCTATTACTGTTTTTTATCCTGCACTGGTGGCATTTTTGGATACCTTCTCGATTTACCGGCGTTGTACAAACCTCGATCGCTGGTAAGGAAATGCATGATATGTACACACTCATGAAACTGACTTTTTCTGAATTGTGGGTGGTTATCGTATATGTGATTGCCTGTATTTCTTTATTCTGGCACCTCCTGCATGGTTTTCAGAGTTCGTTCCGTACCATGGGGCTGGCAAACAGCAGGCATATTGATATTGTAAAGTCACTTGGATTTGGTTTCTCGCTGTTGGTATCACTGGCTTTCGCCATGATGCCGGTGAGTATGTATTTGGGGTGGGTGTAAGGATAGGTGAGGCATTCTGTAGTTGATGAGAAAGGATATAAAATAATTCTAAAAAGATTATATGCTCGATTCAAAAATTCCGTCTGGGTCATTAGAGCAGAAGTGGACGGATTATAAGGGACATTGTAAACTGGTTAACCCGGCCAATAAGCGAAAACTTGAGATCATCGTGATCGGTACCGGACTGGCAGGTGCTTCCGCGGCTGCTTCACTCGGTGAACTGGGTTACCAGGTAAAGGCTTTTTGTTTCCAGGATTCACCCCGCAGGGCACACAGTATTGCCGCGCAGGGTGGTATCAACGCCGCGAAGAACTATCAAAACGATGGCGACTCCGTTTTTCGTTTGTTTTATGACACGATCAAAGGTGGCGACTACCGTGCGCGTGAAGCCAACGTGCATCGGCTGGCCGAAGTAAGTGTGAATATTATCGACCAGTGTGTAGCGCAGGGCGTCCCCTTTGCAAGAGAATATGGGGGTTTGTTGAATAACCGCTCTTTCGGTGGTACCCAGGTAAAAAGAACTTTCTATGCGGCCGGGCAAACAGGTCAGCAATTACTGATAGGGGCTTACCAGGCCCTGGAAAGGCAGGTGGCCCTTGGTAACGTGAAAATGTACAATCGCCATGAAATGCTGGACATTGTAATGATCGATGGAAAGGCGAGAGGTATTATTGCGCGCAACCTGGTAACAGGAGAACTGGAAAGACATTTTGGTCATGCGACATTGCTTTGCAGTGGTGGATATGGCAACGTGTTCTATCTAAGCACCAATGCCATGGGAAGCAACGTTACCGCGGCATGGAAAGCTCATAAACGTGGTGCATTTTTCGGCAACCCCTGTTTTACACAGATACACCCAACCTGTATTCCTGTTACAGGTGATCACCAGAGCAAGCTGACGCTGATGTCAGAATCTCTCCGCAATGATGGCCGGATCTGGGTACCCAAGAAAAAAGGTGATACCCGTAAGGCAAATGATATCCCCGAAGAAGAAAGAGACTACTACCTCGAAAGAAGGTATCCCGCTTTTGGAAACCTGGTACCACGCGACGTGGCGTCGAGGGCAGCCAAGGAAAGATGCGATGCAGGCTATGGCGTGGGCACAACCGGTCAGGCCGTGTATCTCGATTTCAAATACAATCTCATCAACAAATACGGCCGGACCGAAGCCAATAAACTGGGTATTGAAAATCCAGATATTGAAACGCTCACCCGTCTTGGTAAGGAAGTAGTTAAAGAAGAGTACGGTAATCTTTTCGATATGTATGAAAAGATCACGGGAGAAAATCCTTATGAAGTACCGATGAGAATTTATCCCGCTGTACACTATACCATGGGTGGACTTTGGGTGGATTATGAATTGCAAACGTCAGTGCCCGGTCTTTATGCGTTGGGCGAAGCTAATTTCAGTGACCATGGCGCCAATCGACTTGGTGCATCCGCGTTGATGCAGGGACTTGCCGATGGTTATTTTGTGATACCCTATACCATAGGTAATTACCTGGCTGATGAAATAGCCGTGAAGCCAATTCCAACCACCCACCCTGCTTTTGTGGAGGCCGAAAAAGCCGTGAGTGACCGGATCAACAACCTGATGAATATTAAAGGCACGCAATCTGTCGAGAGCATGCATAAACGTCTGGGTAAGATCATGTGGGAAAAATGCGGCATGGCACGCAACGCAAAAGGTCTGGAAGAGGCGATCAGCGAGATCAGGCAGCTTAGAAAAGAATTCTGGTCAGATCTGCGCATCCCCGGTGAAATAAGAGAAATGAATCCCGAACTCGACAAAGCCAATCGTGTTGCCGATTTCATTGAGCTAGGTGAATTGATGTGTATTGATGCACTTCATCGCAATGAAAGTTGTGGAGGTCACTTCCGTGAAGAAAGTCAGACTGAAGAGGGTGAAGCAAAGCGCGATGATGCGAACTACTCTTATGTAGCAGCCTGGGAATACAAAGGAGAAAACCAATGGCAGCTGAATAAAGAAGAACTGAACTTTGAAGTCGCGAAGCCGACGCAGAGAAGCTATAAATAATTTGAAAATTTGAAAATTTGGAAATTTGAAAATGATCAGATTCCTAAGTATTAAATTTTTGGATTATGAGAAATGATAGAGAAAACCTCATTGTAAACAAAACGATCGAATTTTCTCTATCGATAATTAAATACTGTGAAGTTCTTGAGCAAAATAAAAAGTATGTTATTGCAAAACAGTTGTTGCGTTCTGCGACATCAATAGGAGCTAATGTTTTTGAGGCCCAGAATGCGGAAAGTAAAACTGATTTTGTTCATAAAATGAAAATAGCCGCGAAGGAATCGAGTGAGACCTTATACTGGTTGATGTTGTGCGAAAGGAGTGAAGGGTATCTTTTTGAGAAAAGTTTAAAGGATGATCTTGAAGGGATTGTAAAAATACTTTCAAAGATAATCTCATCATCAAAAGGAAGAATTTAGGGTTTTGTCTGAAATCTTATTTAGGCATTTTCAAATTTTCAAATTATCAAATTAGCACATTAGTACATGGAACATTACTTAATGAATCTTAAGCTGAAAGTCTGGAGGCAGAAGAATGCAACAAGTCCGGGTAGGTTTGAGCTGTTTGAGGTGACGGGTATTTCGTCGGAAATGTCATTCCTGGAAATGTTTGATGTGTTGAACGAAAAGCTGATCAGTGAGGGTAAAGACCCCATTGCTTTTGACCATGATTGTCGCGAAGGTATTTGTGGCGCCTGCTCGATGTATATTAATGGCCGTCCGCACGGACCCTGGCATGCCAATACTACCTGCCAGCTGCACATGAGGGCTTATAAGGATGGTGATACGATCACAGTAGAACCCTGGCGTGCTAATGCTTTCCCCGTTATCAAAGACCTGATGGTGGACCGAGATGCATTTGACCGGATTATCCAGGCTGGTGGATATATTTCTGTCAACACAGGTAATGCAGTCGACGCCAATGCCGTGCCTGTGGAAAAAGGTAAAGCCGATGCGGCTTTTGGTGCGGCAGCCTGTATCGGATGCGGCGCCTGTGTAGCGGCGTGCAAAAATTCGTCAGCGTTATTGTTTGTGTCTGCAAAAGTTAATCACCTCGCACTTCTTCCCCAGGGTGATCCGGAAAGAAAGAAGCGTGTATTGAGTATGGTGGCTCAAATGGATAAAGAAGGATTTGGCTCCTGTACCAATACCGGCGCCTGTGAAGCGGTATGTCCAAAGGAGATCTCCATCACCAATATTGCACGCCTGAACGCGGAGTATATGCGGGCAGCAGCGACAGCTGATAAATTATAAGTCACCAGGTATAAGGTTGCAATTGAATAGTCAGGCTATCCTTTTTGGACGTTATTGGGATTTTTTTGGATTCCTAATTGCAAGCTTTTGGGTTAGGCGGCCGCGGTATACGGAGATCCCCGTTCCAGATTCCTTAAGTTCCGTATATTCAACTCATAAAATATCTCCTCCATGAGCGTACGGAATATCCTGTTAGCAGGATTAATAGTCTTGTGTTCCTGCCAAAACGAATCAACCATGGCGATAGACAGTTTTACATGGCCCCAGGGTGTGGCTGCACCGATAGCAGATAAAAAAGCTACGGAACTGGAGGCGCACGGCGATACCCGTGTGGACAATAACTATTGGATGAATGATTATTTCAAGAAAGGTCCAGACAGTGCCCGGGTTGTAGCGTACCTCGAAGCAGAAAATGCCTATCTCGATACCATGTTATCCGGTGTGAAAGATTTACGTGAGAAGTTATTTACAGAGTTAAAGGCGAGAATAAAAGAAAAGGACGAGTCGGCTCCATACAAGGATAACGGTTACTGGTATTATCGCCGGTTTGAAGAAGGCAAACAGTATCCCATCTATTGCCGCAAAAAGGAAAGTCTTACTGCTACAGAGGAGATCATCCATGATGCAAATGTCGCGGCGCAGGGAAAGGATTATTACCAGGCCAGTGGCATCGCCGTTAGTGATAATAATAAATTCATAGCTATTGGCGAAGATGATGTAAGCAGGAGGTTGTATAAGTTGCGCTTTAAGAACCTGGAAACGGGTGAATATTTTCCTGAAACGATCGTCAATACACAGGGAGGTTCTTATGCCTGGGCGGCAGATAATAAAACTGTTTTTTACATCAGGAAGAACCCGGTAAGCTTACTTGGTTACCAGGTATGGAGGCATGAATTGGGTACGGACACTTCAAAAGATGTCATGGTTTATGAGGAAAAAGATAACCGACATTATATCAATGTTAGGAGAAGTAAATCTGACCGGTATATATTCATCAATTCTGGTATTAGTCAGCAGCAAAGCGAGCATCGTTTCCTGGATGCCGCAAATCCCAAAGGCAGCTTTACTGTATTCCAGCCGCGTACTATGGGATTGGTATACGACATTGAGCATTTTGAAGATAAATTTTATATACGAACCAATTTGGATGCGCCGAATTTCCGCCTGATGGAAACGCCTTTGAACCAAACCGGCCGGGAAAACTGGAAAGATCTGATCGCCCATCGCCCAGCGGTTTTGCTGGCTTCCTTTACTTTATTTAAAGACCATCTTGTGCTGACGGAAAGAAAAGAAGGCCTGGTGCAATTGAGGGTCATCAACCAGAAGGATAAATCAGAGCATTATATTGAATTCGACGAAACAGCTTATGACGCGAATGTGGATATCAACCCCGATTTTAATACAAGCGTTTTGCGTTTTAGTTATGAATCGATGATTACACCTGCGTCGATTTATGATTACAATATGGACTCGAAGGAAAGGGTGTTGGTAAAGCAACAGGAAATTCTGGGTGGCTTTAAAAAAGAAGAATACGCTACAGAACGCATGTTTGCCACAGCACGAGATGGTGTGAAAGTGCCCATATCACTTGTTTATAAAAAAGGTTTACAGAAAGACGGATCAAATCCACTTTTATTATACGCTTATGGTTCCTATGGGTACAGTACCGATGCATCCTTTAGAAGGGATATACTCAGCCTTTTGAACCGCGGATTTGTCTATGCTATTGCGCATGTTCGTGGTGGCCAGGAAATGGGTCGTCAATGGTACGAGGATGGTAAGATGTTCAAAAAGAAGAATACGTTTACAGATTTCATTGATTGTGCTGAATACCTGCTAAAGGAAAACTATACATCGAAAGGCCATTTATACGCCATGGGTGGTAGTGCAGGTGGTTTGCTAATGGGTGCCGTGGTGAATATGGCACCGGAACTCTGGAACGGTGTAGTTGCCCAGGTTCCCTTTGTGGATGTGGTCACCACGATGAGCGATCCTGATATCCCGCTCACCACTGGAGAGTATTTGGAATGGGGCAACCCGGCCAATAAGGAGGAATATTTCTATATGAAATCTTATTCGCCGATAGATAACGTAGAAAAAAAGGCTTATCCAAACATGCTGGTTACGACCGGGCTTCATGACAGCCAGGTGCAGTATTTCGAACCGGCAAAATGGGTGGCTAAGTTGCGGGAGTATAAGACAGATAATAACCAATTGTTGTTTTATACGAATATGGCCGCGGGACATGGTGGCGCGTCGGGGAGGTTCGACTATTTAAAGGATGTGGCCCTGCAATATAGTTTTCTCCTGGCCCTTGAGGGGATCACTGAATAGCACTGTATCTAAAAGTAATTACCTTATAACGCATAAACACCTCGTAATCCCAGCATCCAGAGTGCATTGGTTTCAGGTCGCTTTTTGAGAACGAGAGCCGGCCCGATGGCCATATTTTGGGAAATATTATACTGGGCTCCAAATTGGCCCCCGAGGCCCAGGTTAAAATTACCTTCATAGATCGCCAGGAAGGGTCCGGTATTGAGATACAATAATCCCTTCCTGAGGGGTTGGTATACAATTCCCGGCATGCTGAAAAAGGAGAAATAGTTGCCAAAGCGAAAATCATAACCAGCTGTTCTCACTTCTTTTCCCAACAGGTATTCGATTCCACTATTAATAATAAAACCAATTTTCTTATGTGTTATGCTGTCGGTTCCAAAGCGATGCCTACTCCACGAATGGCCCAGGCCTAATCCAGCAACATGCGTTTTTGAGAATTCACCAACCGAAAACAGCAGGCTGGCCGACACGGCGTGACTGTGCGTTGGCAATGGTTCGTGCTGTATTGGAGTAGTTGTTTGGGCTACCAGGTTAAAACTGCCGGTTAGAAGGGCGAGCAGCGAGAGAATAATGTTTTTCATTCGATGGGCTCAAATTTGCGGCTTTTTTATTGAATTACCCTCATAACCAAGCCCTGGAGGCAATAAAATGGGGGTATTTTGCGATTTTGAAAAAACTCACTGCTGTTGAACGTTTTGCGAAGGATATCGCTGGTGTTGCTTTCTCTCTCGATGGCGATTTTCGCCGAGGCCCAGGTCAAGGGACCCATCGGTTCAAACCTACGTCACAAACAGTATCCGGTAGTGGGGGACAGTATCATCCTTGACACGACCAGTATTATACCCCAGACTTTTGCGATAGATGGAGTACCGTCAACGGACTACCGGCTGGATTTCATTAATGCTGTTCTGCACTGGATCAAAAAACCGGAAGCCGATAGTATCCGGGCCGTATATCGTGTTTTTTATTACAAACTAAACCCTGTCGCCCAGCGGATCCGTGTGGACAGTGTCATCAACGCGATGGCAATCGCTCCCTATGAGTTTAATAATGAACTCGCGGGCCCTCAAAAAGGCATTTTTAATTTTGGTACGATAAAAGCAGAAGGAAGTTTCGGCAGGCAGATATCTTTTGGTAATAGCCAGGATGCCGTCCTGAATTCAACCTTTAACCTGCAGTTAAGTGGCATGCTGGGTGACAGCATCGAAATACAAGCCGCGATCACCGACAATAATATTCCCATTCAACCTGACGGAACGACCCAACAGCTCAATGAATTTGACCAGGTGTTTTTGCAGTTTAAAAAAAGAAACTGGCAACTAAACTTGGGTGATATCGATATCCGGCAAAATCAAAGTTATTTTTTGAATTTTTATAAAAGGCTGCAGGGGATATCCTTTCAAACCGTAAACCGGATCGGGAAAAATAGTGAATCACGAACACTAGCGAGCGGTTCCATCGCGAAAGGTAAGTTTACACGTAACATCATACAGGCGCTGGAAGGTAACCAGGGTCCATACCGTCTTACCGGTGCCAACAATGAATTTTTCTTTATTGTGCTGGCAAATACGGAGAGGGTTTTTTTAGATGGCCAATTAATGCAGCGTGGCGAGGACCAGGACTATGTGATCAACTACAATACAGCAGAGGTTACTTTTACTCCCAGGCACATGATCACCAAAGACAGCCGGATACAGGTAGAGTTTGAATATGCGGACCGAAATTTCCTAAACGCCAACTTTTACGTTACCGAAGAACTTCAAATCAATCAGAAGTTAAAGTTGCGAGTCGGTGCTTTTACCAACAGCGATGCGAAAAATTCCCAGATCAACCAGGTGCTGGATAGTGAGCAGAAGCAATTTCTTGCCGGGCTGGGGGATAGTATCCAGCGTGCTTTTTATCCGTCGGTAGCCATCGACACTTTTGCAGCGGGAAAGATACTCTATGAAAAAATTTACAGCGGTGTTGATTCTTTCTACCAGTACTCCACGGATCCTTCACTGGCAAAATACAGCTTGTCATTTATTGAAGTAGGGGCGGGGAGGGGCAATTATATACCTGAATTCAAAGGAGCTAATGGAAAGGTTTATAAGTATGTCGCCCCGGTTGGAGGCGTGCTGCAGGGCAATTTTGAACCGGTGACCATATTAGTCACCCCCAAGAAACAGCAATTGGTTAACCTGGGTGTGGACTATGCAATAACCCATAATACATTGTTGAAGACGGAAGTGGCCATGAGTAACTACGATGCTAATACATTTTCGAAAATTGACAATGGCGATGATAAAGGCTTTGCCGCGAAATTCCAGTTAAATAATTCGAAACAATTACGAGAGAAGAATAAGCTTCAATTATTGACGGGGATCGATTATGAATATGTGCAGGATAAATTTAAACCGCTGGAACGATTAAGGACAGTAGAATTTTCCAGGGACTGGGGACTTCCGGTATTTGTTCAGCCTGAAACTGAGAATATTATTCGGGCCACAGTAGGTCTGAAAGATAATAAGAATCATGGGGTACAGTACAGGTTTACCAACTATCGACGGGGTGGTGGTTATAATGGCATCCAGAATGCGATCAATCAAAATTCTGACTGGAAAGGCTGGCAATTCAACAATGAGATCGTAGTGACGAAGTTTGATGCATTTAGTGATAAAGGGGTTTTCTTCCGTCCAACCATCGACATCAGTAAACAGTTTAAGAAAATTAAAAACTACCGGCTGGGATTCAGGTATGCCGAAGAGCAAAATGCGGTTCGGGATAAGTCTACCGATACGCTATCGCCTATCGCATTTTCATTTGACAGTTATTCTGTATACCTGCGATCTGATGAGCAGAAAAAAAATCGATATGGGATCACATTCTTCACCCGTGCCGACAGGTATGCATATGGCAAAAGTTTTTTAAAAGGTGACCGCAGTTATAACCTGAACCTGCAAACCGAATTGCTTTCGAATCCGAAACGCCAGTTTTATCTCAACACCACATTCAGGAAACTTGATATTATCAGACCGGATCTTTCCTTCCAGGAAGGGGATGAGACGATACTCGGAAGGGTAGAGTACGTGATGAATGAATGGAAGGGATTACTAACCGGTAATGTCCTGTATGAGGTTGGAGCTGGACAGGAGCAGAGAAGAGATCTTACTTATATTGAAGTACCGGCCGGTACCGGTGTTTATGCATGGATAGATTATAACAATGACGGCGTTCAGCAACTGAACGAATTTGAAATGGCGGCGTTCCCGGACCAGGCTAAGTTTATTCGAATCCTTACACCTACCAATGAATTCATCAAAGCCAATTATATCACGTTCAACTATAGCCTTAATATCAATCCGCGGGCTGTGCTGAATAAAACTGGTATCAAAGGTTTGAGGCTTTTTGTTTCTAAGCTGAACTTATCTACCTCCCTGCAGACAAGTAGAAAATCTGTTGCTGCCGGAAGTTTTGAATTCGATCCCTTTAAGTATAATGTCAACGATACAGCACTGGTGACATTAAACACCATGCTGGCGAATACACTTTCATTCAATCGTTTTAGTTCGAATTGGGGAATCGACCTGAGTAATATCCGTAATAATGGTAAAGCCTTACTAACCTATGGATATGAAAGCAGGACTATCAATGACTGGATCGCTAAATTTCGATGGAATATCAGCCGGGCCCTTTCGTTTTCCGTAAACGGGCGTAACGGAAAGAATTCTTTGTTTACACCCAATGCCCAATTTGATAACCGCAACTATGATCTCGAGATCAACAGCGTTGAGCCATTGGTTACGTTTATTCGCGGCACGTCTTTCCGTTTAGTATCAGGCTACAAATTTGAAAACCGCAGCAACCATCCTGCTTATGGTGGGGAAAAATCAAATTCCAATTCGATCAACGTCGAAACGAAATACAATGTTTTGCAGAACAGTTCCATCACGGGTAAGTTTACCTTCAATAATATTGATTTCGATGCAAAGAATGGATCTGCCAATTCCACGGTAGGTTATATAATGCTCGATGGCTTGATGCCGGGTAAGAATTATTTATGGTCAGTTATACTCACTAAGCGGCTTCTTAATAATCTCGAGTTGAATTTTCAGTATGATGGGAGGAAGCCTGCATCGTCCGGTACCGTGCATATTGGGCGGGCGTCGTTGACTGCGTTGTTTTAAACAGATTGTTTATTTGGTATTGACGGACGTTGTGGGCGAGCTTCAGCGAGGCTACGAT
>JAEZRB010000033.1 GCA_023412975.1 Bacteroidota bacterium
ACCTTATTACCTTAGTAAAAAGTCATTTCAATAACACTAACCTTATTACCTTATCCACTGAAAAATAAGGGAAATAAGGTTGTTTCCTGTATAGCTTTTTATGTTACTAAGGTAATAAGGTTTTCAAACTCCTGCTATAACAATGCTCATCAGCCAGCTTAAGGGAAAATTTGAAATACACCCGGCAGGTTTGTTACCTGCGGCTGCATTGCTGGATGATTCCAAACCGGCTTCCTTAAAAATGAATCATCATTATTCATTTATCTTCATATCGCATCATTCGTCATTTAATTTTTATCGGCAACATTTTTGTAAACACTACACATGCACCCTTTCCGAGTAATCCTCACAACGATCTTATATTTTCTTTTTTGCCTGTCTTCCCGTACCGCAAACGCCCGGCCAGATACTATACCCGGTTTGATCCGGCAGCCGGGATCGGTTCATTTCCTGGTCATGGGTGACTGGGGCGCCAGGGGTTCTGCTTCCCAGCTAAAAGTAGCTTCCGCGATGGAAGCAGCAGCCAGCCAGTTGGGAATATCATTTATGATCATTACGGGCGACAATTTCTACCCTTCAGGTGTCAGCAGCACGGAGGATACTCACTGGAAGGAGTCTTTTGAAAACGTCTATGACCACCCGTCCCTGCAGTGTAGATGGTTGCCCGTTTTGGGCAATCATGACTACGATCAGAATGTGGACGCCCAGGTGAATTATACAAAACAAAGCGATCGCTGGTTTATGCCCGCCCGATATTTTGATAGTAGCTTTGCCCTCGGAACTGATTCTGTTCTGCTTGTTTTCCTGGATACCGAACCTATAGAGAGACAGCTACGAGGTATACCGGTTGATACAACTAAATATTCCGTAGACTATGTCGATACCCAACTGAAATGGTTTGAAGCGAAGCTAAAAAATAGTTCTGCCCGTTGGAAAATCGTTACCGGTCATCACCCCCTGCACACGGGAGGCAGTAGAAGGCACAATGGCAGGATAAAGAAATTACGACGATTATTGCAACCTGTTTTACATGCCAGCAATGTAACCTTCTATTTTTCCGGGCATGAACACCACCTCGAATTATTAAAGCCGAAAGGGCCCACGCATTATATCATCTCTGGCGCGGGAGTTGAGGCCCGGCATGTTGGATGGCTAAAAAGGTACAGGCGGTTTGCAGCGAGGAAACGCGGACTTGTTGCGGTCTCAATATCTCCAACTACCGCGTTGATACAGTTTATCAGTGAAGATCAAGAAGTGCTCCACCGGCAATATATCAGGCCGAATGAACCATGACAGAAATAAATTGTTGAATGATGTGACGTTAAACCAATTCCAGTTATGCGAAGTTTATTACTCTCATTAGCGGTGTTATTTCTATTTGCATCCTGCAAGAGATTCATGTTCCACCCCAATGAAATAAGACCCGATGTAAAAGGGCTGAATGCGACAAATATCAGCAAGATCTCAGCGCTTCCCGTTAAACAGGATTTCAACTTTATACTCCTTGGCGATACACAACGGTTTTATGAAGAACTTGAAGACTTCGTAACCCATGCCAATACACTTGACTCTGTGGCATTTGTGCTGTTGGCGGGCGACCTGGTGGATTTTGGCCTTAGCAAAGAATACAATTGGGTGGCAAAGGCGCTAAGCAAACTTGAACTCCCTTATGTATCGGTTATCGGTAACCACGACATGGTTGCTAATGGACGAAAGATATTCAATGAAATGTTTGGCCCGGAAAATTTTAGTTTTTCCTATGGTAAGAACAAATTCATTTGCATCAATACAAACTCAAGGGAATCTGATTATGACGGAAAAATTCCCGATATCAACTGGCTGGCGGGGGAACTAAATAACAGCGATGCTTTCGATAATATTTTTGTTGTGTCGCATGTGCCGCCTTATAGCGTCGATTTCGACAATAACCTCGAACCTGCGTTCGTAAATTTATTAGCCGCACAGCCTAAGACAAGGATCTCACTCCACGGTCACGAGCATAACTATAATCTCTCTTACCCTTACAATGGGACTATACCCTACCTGGTAGCCGCCGCGGCAAGTCGAAAAAGTTATGTAATGATCAGTGTTCGTGGTAGTCAAATTACAATTAACGAAAAATATTACTGATGAAAACCTGGATAACCGGCTGCATGTTTTTACTCGCTGTGCTCAATGCGGGTGCACAACAGAAAAAAAGACCCGGCATTACGCCGGATCATCTCAAACTGCAGTATGCGGGATCGATCGGTTTTATTTCTGTAGGTGCAGGCTATGAATGGGCGAAGAAAAAAATTCATAGTGATCTCTACTACGGCTACTCACCTGCTGGCGTGAGTGGCGTAGACATCCACTCGGTGACCGGCAAGTTTACCTGGAAACCGTTTTCGAAAACATTAGACAACGATGTGCAATTGGACCTGCTTACCACCGGCCTGCTGGTCAATTATGCATTTGGCAGCCGTTATCACCTGTTTTCGCGTACGAAATATTCCTTTGTATATTATGGTTTCCCCACGGCCGCGCATATTAATTTTTTTGTGGGTGGCGGCATTTCCAAAAAAAGAACGGGCCTGTATTATGAACTGGGGATCACCGACCGCGACCTTGTAAGCTACGCAAACAACACCCGGACTATCGGCTTTTTAGAGATCGTCAATATCGGTATCGGCGCACGCTATCGTCTTCGCTAAAAACGTATCTTTAGATAAAAGCCCGCATATGTCGAACTCCTTCAAAGAAAGCTTCACGCTCAAAGGCGAGCAATTGCTCAATAAGATCAAAGAACTGATCGCAGAGGGTAATGTCAGGAAAATTACCATCCATGATAAGAATGGCAAGGAGATCATGTCTTTTCCGCTGACCATTGGCGTGGTTGGCGCGGTACTCGCCCCGGTGCTGGCCGCTGTCGGCGCACTCGCTGCCCTGATTGGGGAGTGTACGCTTTCTGTAGAGAGGGAGGGGACTGGGACGAATCAATAAACAGCGGGTCAAGCCGTTGTCGTCTGATTCATTTACGCTACTCCCCTGCTTCCGCGTAATTTTTTATAGAATGTTGAAGAATATTGAGTTAAACAAATTGTTTTGCTATTTTGTGTAGCGGATAATAGCGTAAATACAGTTGTTGCATGCAAGCTTAATATGACACCCTACGAGTTAACAAATAATCAAAGAAAATATTTCGGACTTCGTTTAGTTGCCGACAATTGGGACAAAGTCAAACTGAGTGACACAGTTACTATCTATTATCAAGGCGACAAGATTGTTAAGGTATTGAACTACAGTTTGGGATATTTTGAGTATGACACAAGTATCGAAACAAAGCACCGACAAACTCTTGTTCCAAGAACCGCTAATGGCAAGGAGCAAAAACTGACCATTTCTAAAATATTAAAGACGAAAGGTTCAGGCATTCAGTTTTCAGGTTCGTTTCAAGGCGGCGGTATTCATGTGTATGACAACAGACGAAACCTGTTCTTCATTAAAAACTTTTCAGAAGATGGCGACATCAAAAATTATAATGACATTGAAAAATGGGTAACAGATTATATAGGCAAAGCTCCAGTAAATTATTTTGAATGGCTGAACAAGGAGTTGTCTCAAAAACGACTAAGAATTAAAGTCGAAGAAGGGGATATTGTAGCTTTTAAAATTGCACATGGACAATACGGTTTTGCAAGAGTATTATTTGATGTATTCGCTCAAAAACAAAAAGGAAATGTTGTTTCACCAAATTTATATTGGTTTCATCCAAAATCATTGATAGTAGCTCCTTACGCATATTATGCCGACACATTGCTTATAGACGTAGACAAGCTTGTAAACAAGAATACCTTGCCGACACTTTGCATTTTTGACCTCGATGTTTATCGTGGGGAGATGCCAATTGTTGGGCACAAGCCTTTATCACTAAAAGACAAACTAATTCCGTTTCCTGACAAACCTGAAACATCAATTACGATACCATATACGAAGACAGACATTGAAACATTCATTTCGACAAATGGAACGGAAAATATTTGACAGAACGAAAGCCTGCATGCAACATTCAGTTTTGCGTCAGCAGGGGGCGATGAATAAATCCTCATCTTAGTACTACCAGCTGCATATCCGGCTGACCGTACTCAGATGAGCCGTAGAATCTATTCTCAGCTTTTGTAACTTACATCGGCTGCAGTTCCGGGCTGAACGTTTTCAAATGCCCTGCAAACGCAAAGCTGTGGCCCTTGTGTGCGATTTTTCAAATCATAAAAAAAAAGTAAATGAAGTCTTTTGGATTTAGAGTTGCAAAATTGTTGCTATTAATAGGAGTAATATCTATGCTAGTCGGTTGTACGTTTACAACCATGACACCGAATTATCCTCAATTCACGGTACAACCTGCTTCTATTTCGGCTGATATCGGATCCTTAATTCCGACCGAACATGTTAAGCTTGCTGGTAGTAAAGTAAAAACCAACGGACAAACTACCTCCGAACTCGCAATAACCGTCATAAATGCAGTTAATCCTCCAAAAGATGGCGACCAATATGAAAAGTTGGCCGAAGAAATCGCACAAGTATTAAAACATGCTCTGAAAGACCCTAATCAATACGACACTTATAAGGTCATCTTTTTCTTTGATGGCACCAAAGCAGTCCATGGTGAATCGATATCAACCGAATTTTTTTTTTCCTTCAAGTGATCTTTAACCTCACATAACAAGCGGTTTGGCACACAGGCGGGTTCAGTGCATATCCTGGTCGACAGTAATTCTGCTGAACTTTTGTATATTGGCCTTAAATAAAAAAGTTACGGCCAAGCCGAGCGACAGTAACACGGACTAACGGCACGCCAAGGCTCTGGCGTTGGCAGAAATACAAATGAAACATCTTGTTACCATAGTCATCCTGACCTCTACCCTAAATTGTTTTGGACAGCATTTTCAGTTTGACAAGACAAAGATTTCGAGTCAGACAAAAACAATCGTTGCGAAAATTGAAAAGGAAAATACGCTAATGGGTAGTGCAGTTGGCAACGGTGGCACACGACCTAAACAATTTGACAACTTTACAGCATTACAAAAGGTAGCGACAAAAGGTGAACTTCAAGAGCTAACTAACCATCCAAACGGTGTAGTTCGTTGCTATTCTTTTTGGGCATTGACATACGATTCTTCAATTAATCTGCTCCCAATAATTATTAAACATATTCCTGACGAGGAAAATGTGAGTACAATGTTCGGGTGTATTGTGAGTGGTGAAAAAGTAGGAGATTTTTTTATTAGCCTTGTTACTCCCCAGTATGTTGACCCAAACTCAAAAAAACTTACCCCTGAAGAATTCAACTACTTAGACAGCATTCTTATTTATACACCAAATAAGTTGTACGCAAAAGAAAGTGCAATAAATCGGGTACTGCTAAACGAATCATCCTATGAAAGAGTTAGAGAACTTGTATTAAAAGAAAAGAATCAATCAGCTTTAGTAACGTTAGCCAAATTCAAACGAAAACAAGATATTCCACTAATCCTAAATAACAAATTGACTGGCGAACGTTACGACCAACTTTTCTTTACTTACAAAGCAATTAGCGAGTTTCCGGACAATGCTTTTCTGCCTTTGTTGAAAAAGTCTTTGTATGAAGCAATTGACAAAGGAGCCTGGAGTACTGAATGGAGAGAACTTTATAAAGCTATTGCCAGCTTTAAAAATGACACTGCACTTGAACTTTTAAAAGTGCCATTCACTCAGACAAAACACGAAAACATTCGACAATATCACATAGACTTTATTTTCGGAGCAGTTCAGGATTTCTATACACAGATTTATAATGAATTACTCTGGGCTATGTGGGAGAACGAAAAAAAGATAAACACGAATGTCTTCAAATTGCTTTACCCAACCAATCCAGAAAAGGCGTTTCAACTGACAAAAAAAACAATTCAAAATGCTGATGATTTTTATTATCTAAACCCAGGAGGTTACAGCGAAGAGGAAGAAACTCCCGTAAATCTTTTAGCTGTTATGCTTGACACAGTTTTAGTTAGGGACAGACCATATGCAATTGAGCTAATCAACGAGAATATAAGAAAGGTTAATGTTCATCATTTCCCAACATTCGCAGACAAAGCCCTACAGTTAGGTGACACTTCTTTTGTATCATCCCTTTTTGAAAGACTTAAGATGGAAGATAATCCACATATTTATTTGAAAGTAGCTGAAATTTTGATAGCATTAAAAGACAAAGAAATCAATAAACGTATAATAGATGTAGCCAAGACAAACCCAGCATTAAGAAAAGATTGGGGAGGTAAAGAGTTCACGAAATTATTAAAGGACAATGGCATCAAGTGAGGATGTACTCCTGCCAACATGAACTGTTTTGCGCCAGGCTGGCTGAGGTGCAACTTGGAGCTTTTTGTTTCTATTAAACTTTAGTAATAGATTGATACTTTGTGCTCCCAAACCCGCCCGAGCGCAATCCTGAAAATGTTAGCCGCATCTGAAAACAACCATGCATCCAGATAAGCATAAAAATATTTTCAATCTTTCTCCACAGGACAGATACGGCTATTTCATCCGTAAAGTAGCTGACTTTGAGGAAGTGTGGCTTATTCACGAAAAAGGTCAGTATGTTACATTGGGTGAAAATGAAGAGCAAATTGCAATTCCCGTTTGGCCTGAAAAAGAATTTGCAAAACTAATGTTAATGGATGATTGGAAAGGCTATACTGTTGAAAGCATGAATGTTCATGATTTTGTTGAATGGCTCGACACTTTGGAAGGGGAAGGCTATAAAATAGCAGGGTTTCCTGGTATTGACTTGAAAGGAGTTGTGGTCACAGCTGACGAGATGAAAAACCATATTATTTACGAATTGCAGCAATCCGAATGAGCAACGCTTTTGTCAAACTTCCTACCGGCAATATAGAGGTTGGCCACATCAGGGAAATGTATGATGAATTAAAAGGGACAACTTTTCAGCAATTGAAGTGGAGGCCAAGACCAGCGTTGTTTGAAAAGAATGGAAAGACAACATGGCTATATACCGGCCAGAAGTTCGACCCCGACTACATTGACCTGGTGGAAGACGGCTGGACACATGACGACTGCCAAATTTGTTTTATCAGTATCGGCAAACACGAGAACCAATGCACACAAACCGAAGGCTACTTCAACGGCTACGAGTGGCTTTGTAATAGCTGCTTTGAAAACTTCATGACGACTGACAATTTGGAAGAGAAGTTGACCGAATTGCAGCAGTACCAAAAGTAAATGCGGCTAACAACAGTTTTGCAATAGGCTGGCTAATATAACATGGGCTGAGCAGTAGATCGTTAATCAACTATTGAATAACTTGCCAGGCGACACTAGTTTAGTCCCAATAGCTGTCCGGAGTCGAAACTCTCAAAGCCCGGGCGCTTATGGCAAGGCAAGTGTTACACCACAAGAAATCAAAAGACATGAAAATTGATAAGATCCCAGAACTTCTTACCTCATTTGGTTACACAACTGTTCCAATTCGTCAAAATACAGCAGGGCAACTAATAATTGAGGCCAAAATAAACTCAGTAGCTGGCTCCTATATACTTGACACAGGTGCGGGAACGACAGTAATTGATGCTAAACAAGCCGATACATTAAAATTGATACTAAATCATCAAGAGACAGCATTTACAGGTGGTGGAGTTGGTGCACACGGTATGGAAAATATCCCTTCCCATAATAATACCATTGAAATAGGAAATTATAAACTTTCTAACCTTAGTGTTGCTGTAATGCCATTAGATACAGCCTGGCAGTCTCTTGCAAGTATTGGGGCTCATGAAGAACTATTTGGATTCATTGGATTTGATATACTTAAGTCGGGTAATGCGATCATTGACTACGGATCCATGACACTATATTTGATTCAACAATAGTTTTAAAAACCGGGAATAATGAGTCACTATTAAAGACCCAGCCACATGCCTGTGTTACCAGTGTAGCACCTTCCGGGGAACGTTTTGTAGTACGCATAACTTTAGATTTTTTGGTTAAAATCAAAAGCTACAAACGCTTCTTCGGGCAGGCTGGCTGAAAGGCTACCGAAGGTTTAGTGCAACAGCGAGTTTGGCAAAATGCCGGCTTCAGAATATCTGCCCAACTGTATATCGCTACCCGGTAGCTATCGGGCCAGCTTCAGTTTCTTCTGAACAATCACGGACGAGCTTTGGAATGTAAACTCAGCGATATATATTTACCCCGGTTCAGGGCCGGGCGACAGTTAACTTGGCGAAGGCACATCGCAAAGCCTCAGAAGTTGGCAGTCATGTCAAAATGTATTAAGGACGTTAATTCAACATATTAATAAAAAAGTATAAAAAGATACGGCCATTGTTTGCTTATAAATTTTCCATCTAAAACCAGGTTTTCCTGGCCAACTAACTGAAATGAAAAAAAACGCCATCTTCATTTGCTTCTTCTGCATGCTTTCGTTTGCTTCACATTCTCAACTCATGGTATCAAAATTAATCGGCAAAGACGCCGCCAAGTTCGGCCCTGGTTATGGTCTGTTTACTTATCTTGACTTTCCATTGGCAAGAGAGAATCAAAGCTTTCGGGTAGAACTGATGGATCTGGCTTTCTTCCCAACCAAAGGTGAGAATTTGTTTACTTCTACTGCCGACGCCAGAGGTTATATTTCAATTAAACTGGGTTATAAATACGTGTTCAGTGAAACACAAGCTGGTTTCTATGTAATACCTTCTGCAGGATATTGTAGGACAGTTTTTGCCCGCGAGGCAGAAGACGCCACGTATGGAGATGGTATTGCCGGTGCGCTTGAGGGTGGATATTCGCTGGAAGTTGGACAAAAAGGCCATACTCTCAATTTCGGATTGAAGTATGAGTATGACCGTGGCAACGCTACACATACCCTCCAATCCATAGGATTTCGTTTCTCTTATGCCTTTGGATTGTTTCGAAGAAAAGAATAACAACATCAGGCCAAACGAAATCAATCCTGCACGATAATCACCCCCTTCCCGCACCAGGTTCTGACGTTAAATGGCTTTCGAAAAATAAACGAGAATGAAGAAATTTTTAATAGCAATAGTAATATCAACTATTACCACTAATTTATTTTGCCAGTCTGACTCGACAAAAATTTCATTTGTATCATACTGGTCAATTGGAGATAGTTATGACTTCAAAGTATCAAAAATAAAACAACAGTGGAAAAAAGGAGTCTTATCAGAAGACGAAAAGCAGGAATACATAGCAAATTTTACAGTAATTGATTCTACAGAGAATTCATATACCATTAGATGGAGTTATGAAAATGATTTAGGTAACACTTACCGAATTCCGGAAAAACTTCTCAGCAAGCTCTCCAAATATAAAATCACAGAGATAGAATATAAAACTTCAGAAGTTGGAGAATTAATCGAAATATTGAATTGGGAAGAGGTTGGTAAGACGATGAATAACATGTTTGATGACATGGTTGAAGTTTTAAGTCAAGAAGACAGCAAAAAAAGAGAATCTTATAAAACTGCGATGCAGCCAATAAAGGAAATTTATAGCTCCAAACAAGGTGTTGAACAACTTGTTTTAAAAGAGTTGCAATATTTTCATTTTCCTATGGGTGTTGAATTAAATATTTCCGAACCAACGTACTATGATGATGAGCTACCTAATATGTTTGGCGGTAACCCTATAAAGGCTAAATCCAAATTGTACTTTGAAAGCATAGATTTTGATGAAAGTTTTTGTGTGCTTAAGCACGAAATGAATTTGAATACAGTCGACACAAGAGAATTTTTAGAACAAGTGTTTAAGAAAATGAGTCTAGATGACAAAGAATTGGAAAAAGCTTTACAAACTGCTGTTTTTGAAATTAAAGACACAAATACCTACGAATATTACTACTATCCAGGAGTTCCTCATAAAATAGAGACTATACGTGAGACTATTGTGGATATTGACAAAGAAAAGTCCAAAAGAATTGATAAGACTATTATTGAATTGATATATAATGAACAAAGAAGCCAGCTACAGCATCAGGCCGATCAATAGAAATGGGTAACGATAGTTATCGGGATCCGGTAATCTCTGGGAGAGCACGAGACAAACAGGTATTTACAGTTTCGAAGGAAAATCGCTTATTTATTATTCAAAATAAAAGCACCGCCTGCAGTTAACAAGCAATAAAAAGTGCAATTCAAATAACTGCTAAGCCAGACCCTGCAGCGTTCATGGTTTCTACCACTAATTCACCGACTCCCTATCTTTGTGACTAAGGATTGAATCAAATGAACATTGAATTTAACCGCAATGAAGATGCGATGAAACTTTCGCTGGGTGAAATGCGCAGGCGACTGGATAAGATCTATGAGGGTGGAGGGAAAAAAGCGATTGAAAAGCAAAAAGAGAAAAACAAACTCACACCAAGAGAGCGCATCCAATACCTGCTGGATGCCGACAAACCATTTGTAGAGATCGGCGCATTCGCGGGCTACGATATATATACCGAACAGGGTGGCTGCCCCGCAGGCGGCACCGTGGCGGGTGTGGGCTATGTGAGCGGCAAGCAATGCGTGATCATCGCCAACGATCAAACCGTTAAGGCGGGGGCCTGGTTTCCAATCACCGGCAAAAAAAATCTGCGGCTGCAGGAGATCGCCATGGAAAATCATCTCCCCGTCATCTATCTTGTCGATAGCGCGGGTGTATTCCTGCCGATGCAGGACGAGATCTTCCCCGATAAAGAACATTTTGGCCGCATCTTTCGCAACAACGCGAGGATGAGCGCGATGGGTATCACACAGATTGCCGCGGTGATGGGCCCCTGCGTGGCCGGTGGCGCTTACCTGCCCATCATGAGTGATGAAACCCTGATGGTGGAAGGCAATGGTTCCATCTACCTGGCAGGACCCTACCTTGTAAAAGCCGCTATTGGCGAAAACATAGATAATGAAACACTGGGTGGCGCCGCCACCCATACAGAAATATCGGGTATTGCCGATTACAAATTCAGCACCGAACAGGCTTGCATGGATCATATCAAAACCATGATCGGCATGCTGGGTGCAAAGCCCAGCGCAGGTTTCGACCGGGTTGCCGCAAAGCCGCCCGCGAAAAATCCTGAAGAACTCTACGGCATCTTTCCTTCCGATGGCAAACCCTACGATGTGCTGGATATTATTGAACGCCTTGTCGACGATTCGGTATTTGAACAATTCAAGGAGGATTATGGTAAAACCATTGTATGCGGCTATGGCCGTATCGACGGATGGGCAGTGGGAATTGTAGCCAACCAGCGACTGGTGGTAAAAGCCAAAAAAAGCAGTAAAAGCGGAAGCACCGAAAGCGTGGAAATGCAAATGGGTGGTGTGATCTACAACGATAGCGCTGATAAAGCCGCACGCTTTATCCTGAATTGCAACCAGAAAAAAATTCCCCTGGTCTTCCTGCAGGATGTAACAGGATTTATGGTGGGCAGCCGTAGTGAACACGCAGGCATCATCAAGGACGGTGCAAAACTGGTGAATGCTGTTGCCAACTCCGTCGTGCCAAAGATCACGATCGTAACAGGCAACTCATACGGAGCCGGCAACTATGCCATGTGTGGCAAAGCCTATGATCCCCGCTTCATCTATGCCTGGCCGACGGCAAAGATCGCCGTGATGGGTGGTGATGCCGCAGCCAAAACTTTGTTGCAGATCGAAGTGGCCTCGCTAAAAGCAAAAGGCGAAACGATCTCCGCGGAGCGTGAAAAGAAATTACTGGATGAAATAAAAAGCCGTTACGACCGGCAGACCTCACCCTACTACGCTGCCGCAAGATTATGGGTCGACGATATCATCGATCCGCTCGACACCAGGAAAGTGATCTCCGAAGGCATTCACGCAGCCAATCAAAATGCCGATATCAGCGAACTTAAAACAGGGGTATTCCAGGTATAGTATTCGCCTCCTTTAACTTCTCAGAGTAGCAACAGCGCGATAAAAGGGAATAAATATGTCAGATCAAATAATTATGTACACAGACGGGGCATCGAGAGGGAATCCGGGTCCGGGTGGTTATGGAACGATCCTAAAATATGGACATCGGTCGAAAGAACTTTCACAGGGATATCGCCTGACAACCAATAACCGGATGGAACTGATGGCTGTTATCGCCGGACTGCAGGCTTTAAAAAAAGAGAATATCCCGATCACTATTTATAGCGACAGCCAGTATATAGTGAAAGCTGTTGAGCAGGGCTGGTTGAAGAACTGGATCGCGACGGATTTTAAGGGCGGTAAGAAGAATAAAGATCTTTGGATGCAGTATCATGAACTGGCGAAGAATAAGAAGATCCGGTTTGTGTGGGTGAAGGGGCACGCTGATAATCCTTTCAATAATCGTTGTGATATGCTGGCTACAACGGCCGCTGATGGCTACGATCTGCTGGTTGATACGGGCTATGAGTTGGCCGCTAATTAGATTTTTATCTGCCTGCGGCAGATGGGGGAGCCACGGATTACACAGATTGCACAGATTATTGCTGCCTGCGGCAGAGATTGGCCACGAATGGCACGAATAACACGAATTGATTTGCCACAGATTACACAGATTTCACGGATTGATGCTCCGTGTATTCCGTGTTTCCTCCGTGTGCTCCGTGACCAAAAGAATTTGATTTGCCACGGATTACACAGATTGCACAGATTATTGCTGCCTGCGGCAGAGAGGTTGGCCACGAATGGCACGAATTGCACGAATAAAGCCACAGATTACACAGATTTCACGGATTGATACTCCGTGTATTCCGTGTTTCCTCCGTGTACTCCGTGACCAAAAGAATTTGACTTGCCACGGATTACACAGATTGTACGGATTATTGCTGCCTGCGGCAGAGAGGTTGGCCACAAATGGCACGAACTGCACGAATAAAGCCACAGATTACACAGATTTCACGGATTGATACTCCGTGTATTCCGTGTATCCTCCGTGTGCTCCGTGACCAAAAGAATTTGACTTGCCACGGATTACACAGATTGTACGGATTATTGCTGCCTGCGGCAGAGAGGTTGGCCATGAATGGCACGAATTGCACGAATAAAGCCACAGATTACACAGATTGCACGGATTGATGCTCCGTGTACTCCGTGTTTCCTCCGTGTAATCCGTGGCCAAAAAAATTTGAATTACACAGCAATGATGAAGAACACACTTTGCTCATGGAGTGGTGGTAAGGACAGTTGCTTTGCGCTTATGCAGGCAATAAGCCTTGGGTATATGCCGAAGGTATTGTTGAATGTACTGAACGAGGAAGGTAAGATCTCGCGGTCGCATGGGATACCTGCTGCCATACTCGAAGCACAGGCAGAGGCCGCGGGATTACCGATACACATGCTCAGTAGTTCCTGGCAGGATTATGAAAAGAAATTCACCGGCGCTTTATCAATACTGAAAGAAGAACACGATCTGCACTATGCTGTCTTTGGTGATATCGATCTGCAGGCGCATCGCGACTGGGAAGAAAAAGTTTGCCATAATGCTGGTCTTACCGCTGTACTACCCCTTTGGAAACAGGACCGCAAAAGCCTCGTGATCCAAATGCTCGAAGCCGGAATAGAAACTATGATCGTGAGTTGTAATGATACAATGGGAGAAAAATTTATCGGGCGACATATCGATCTTCCACTGGTCGGTGAACTGGAATCCCTGGGAATCGACCCATGCGGAGAAAATGGAGAATACCATACCCTGGTTATGGACTGCCCACTCTTCTCTTCAGGTTTGAACGCGGTTGTCACGAATACGATCAAACACGACAGATACTGGTTTGGTCAATTGGAACTCCGCGATAATTCATGAGGTACCCATAAAAAAAGATCCTCTCTTACGAAAGGATCATAATCTCATGTGAATGATAATACGTTTTATTAACCAGCCAGGGTAATAGCCGTTCTTCTCTTTGAAAGGTAATTATAGGTCAGCAGGATCGCCGGCAGGAATACCAGGGTCGATATCAATGCATTTTTATAAAAAGGAAGACCAGCGGCATAGCAGGTCATCAGGCCGCTAAAATCTCTTGTATATACGGCTTCACCGGTAGACATCCAGACACCAAAATTTGATAGCAGGAAAAACGCGGTGGGAGCAGCAACAGCACCGGCAAGCAGACTGGTAAAATTGCGTCCTCTCAACAACCAGCCAATCAAAGTGGCTGTGAGCAGTATAGCATAGTTTTTAAGCTGACCGTCATAAAAACCGGCGTACGCAAACAAACCCTGTGTGTATAAAATATGTATAATAGCATCACTCAAGAATAAAGCGACCAAAGGCAACAAAAATGAAATCCCCTTTTGACGGCTGATAAATCCAGCAAACAAGGCGATCGCGAAAATGGGCGAGAATCCTGACCAGTCGAGATCGGGTCCGAAGAAAAATTTACAAACTGTAGCCAGCGCTACCAGGATGATGGTAAAAACAATAAGTCTTCCGTTGTTATTCATATTAATTATTTGAGCAATAAACGATTCTGCAAATTAGACTGCAAAAATAAACGAATTAAAGCGATTTCAGGCCGATTTATCAACACCCGGCATGGGGACTGTGGATTTAAAGAGCCACGAAGGCTGATTCGCCCGTATATTGATTTCTTTTCCCGGGAAAATAATCGCCGATGGCTGACCACTGCGAAGGATGATCTCCCGGTCACCATGGCTCACCACCACTTCCCCATCAATAAGTAGTAATATTTCAGCAGTTGACGGTATAAAACTGGTTTGATCACCGACGTGCAATTTATAGCTGCTTAATTCAAAGTCTTGCGCCGTGGTCCGATAAATATATTCAGCCCATGCCCGATCTCCTTTGATAATATTCGGTCGTGTTGGTTCACATTTCACTTGCTTCAGCAATTCGGGTACATCAATATGTTTGCTGGTAAGTCCTCCACGCAAAACATTATCGGAATTGGCCATGATCTCTACATTTTGCCCTTCGAGGTATGCATGCGGCACACCTGCATCCTGGAAGATCGCGTCACCTTTGCGCAAGGCTACTAGGTTGAACAGGTAAATGGAGAAAATACCCCGGTCTGTATGACCCTGCTTGGAGTATTCAATTGCCGCCCTGGCAGCCCAGAAGTCTGCTGAAGACCGCTCCAGCCTGCCTTCTTTGTATAAGGGTACGATCCTGTCAAGTAATGGCTGCAGGCGGGTATCCACTTCGGATTGTGGCATTTCCATCACAGTCTTATAAAGACCCCGGTACCCTTCTTTTTCAAATATGGGCAACAGGTGTTTTAATTCCGGTACAGCCTGGAGAGTTTGTTTTAATTCCTTTTCAGGTTTGAAACCATGTAGCAGCCAGAATTCACTGATGGCCACCAATAGCTCCGGCTTATGATTATCATCTTTATAATTTCGCGCGGGCGAATCGAGGGCGATCCCCTTTTCATTTTCGGCTGCGAAATCACGTTCTGCATCGCTTTTGCCAGGATGCACCTGGATAGATAGCATTCCTTTTACGTCCAGCACTTTCAAC
Source organism: Bacteroidota bacterium (assembly GCA_023412975.1). Lineage (GTDB taxonomy): Bacteria > Bacteroidota > Bacteroidia > Chitinophagales > Chitinophagaceae > Terrimonas_B. The sequence continues at coordinate 15,508 of JAEZRB010000033.1, forward strand.
AGGTAAGGCAGGTTGCCAAAACGTGCCGCCACATACTCTCCAAGCGCCGTGGGCGACATCGTCGAAAAAAAATCTCTTAGCAAACGGGTGGAGCCATCCTCCCCCACTACCCGGCATTCAGCGAGGGGATGCACCCCCATCCAGTACTCCGCATAAGGTTTATTCTCAGGGTTGTCGAGCCGTAACAGGGAAGGAATAAAATTGTATCCGCCCCAGTCATAGTGCTTCACGGTGCCTTGTAACAGATTTACCACGTCCATAAAAAAAAATTAACTTGAAACAAATATAGTTCATGGCCACGCATAATAAATTTGGAGCCGACGGTGAAAAGCTTGCTGCGGACTGGCTGGAGGGAAAGGGATTCGAAATATTGCACCGCAACTGTCGTCATTCTTATTATGAGATAGACATTATTGCGAAGAAAAACCAGATGCTTCATTTTATAGAAGTCAAATGCCGGAACTATTCACTGGGAAACCCGGAAGACAGTGTAACCAAAAAGAAATTTAAAAACCTGCAGAAGGCAGCCAATGAATATCTATTCCTGAATCCCGGTCATAAATGGATCCAGTATGATATCGTTTCCATCACTTTTTTTAAAAATAAAGAGCCGGAATATTTTTTACTGGAAGATGTTTATTTATAAAGCAGATTCGATTCTGTCCGGGGAAACGCTGACCTCAGAAAACGAAGCAAGAAATGTAAGAACTAAACCGTCTTAATGCTGAGGGTTAAGCGGGCGGCCAGGAGGCTGGTTCCGTTCTTGCTGGCCCAGTCCGATCCATTGCTGTGCGGGGATTTCCGGCCTCAAAGACCTACTATTTATATTTTGATCACTAGGGTCCAAGACCCCATTGAACCACAATAGGGACATAGGTACATAGAAAACATAGTAACACATTTTAACCCACTATGCTAATTATGTTCCTATTGTTCCTATGTGTTCCAAAAAAACCTGCTATGGAAAGCAGGTCATGAGACAAAATGGCTATACACCTCGTTGTACCCGTAGCGTTTCATCACTATTGGGAGATTCCCGGAAATAAGGCAAAGCCTTTATAAGAGGAAAATCCATAAAAGTCATGCTACTCTTGGCTTCTATAACACTCCTAAATTTTATTCCGGACAGCAATATTTCCGAACACTATGTGATTCTCCACAGCCATCTTTAGTTTTTCAACCAGCCTGTAGGTGGCGGGACAATATTCAATGTTTTGTTTATGTACATGGGCATAGTCGCTGAACCGTTTGCGCAAATGCGGGAAGCCGGCGCAGTCCGCGGGTCGAATGGCATAGATGCTGCATTTATTATCGGTGAGGTTTAAGAACTGGCAGGGCTCCTGTTTATTCAGCCAGTCACCGTCTTTTTTCTTTTCTTTTCGTAACCACTTCTTTTGAAATTCTTCAACAGTTTGACCGAAATGCGCGGATATCCGTTTCATATCAGCTGCGTTGAATGTTGGTGTCATCGTCTTACAGCAATTGGCGCAGGTGAGGCAATCAATTTCACGCCAGGTTTCCTGTTCTAATGTTGCCGTCAACTTAGCTGTATTTCTTGATGGATGTTTCTCGAGTTTGGTCAGGAAACGACGAAACACAGTTTTATTCGCCTGGGCTTTTTTCCTGAAGACTTTTAGGTTCACGGGTTTCATCTCGTTCATGCGCCGAAGATAGGTTTAATAAATTTTCAAAATACTCAACAATGGCTATTTTTGTTTGAACACAAACCAATAATTATGAGACTCATTTTCATTGCAATTTTTGTTAGCGCCCTGGCCTGGGGTTTTGGATCCTGTAAATCGTCAGATGCGGCACCGACATTTTGCGATACCGCCTGCCTGCAGGATTCGATCAAATTTATAAAAGATGATCATCCACTAAAACCATACGTTTATATTAGTGCCAACAATTGTAACGCCGATACGATCACCTGGAGTTATATCGATATGGGCATTAACCGTAAACTGGGTCTGCCCGACCTGGTTGGCACCGCGGTAAAACTAAATAAAGACTATATCACCTGTTTTATCAAGGACACTTCCTATGCATGGGTGCTATTTAATGATTGCAGCAATGGTCGTGGATACTCATTAAAAATTCCCTATAATAAACAGGAAAATATTGGCAGGAAAAGCAGCGCCATCAATAAGTTCGATCCCAAATTTGACATAGCAGATGGACTGGTGGCTTATTCCGATCGCGGCAACCTGTTTGTAGAAGATATGGCTACCGGTAAAACAGCCATGATGACCTTTGGCGCTAAAGTAGACATTGATTACGACGCGATACATGAAACGGTTGACTCGGTACACGTGACGCCGACACGCACCTGGGCCCGTGTGAAACTCGGTAAGGAATGGAAGACCTTTGAAAAAAATATCGAACTTAAATAACCCTAATCCCAAAATCCTCCCCCGTGTGGGAACAATATAAAAAAGGATTCAAAGCTTACCTGCAACTGGAGAAATCACTCTCCGATCATTCGGTCGAAGCCTACCTGCGGGATATTGACAAGCTCACGCAATACCTGCAGGAGGCTTCTTCCATGAAAAAGCCGTCTGAAGTGACGCTAAAGGATCTGCAACAACTGAATAAGTGGGTTGCTGAACTGGGAATGACCGCCTCCTCCCAGGCCAGGATGATCTCGGGGATCCGGGCTTTTTATAAATACTGCACGCTGGAAAATATCTCCAACAACGATCCCACCACTTTGCTGGAAGCGCCAAAACTCAAGCGTACCCTGCCGGACGTGCTGAGCTTTGATGAGATTGAGAACATCATTTCACAGGTGGACCTCAGTAAACCCGAGGGCGGACGCAATAAAGCGATCCTGGAGACCATGTATAGTTGTGGGCTGAGGGTGAGTGAAACGATCAACCTGGCTATTTCTCAGTTGTACCTCGAAGCGGGTTTTATCCGTGTGATCGGAAAGGGCGACAAAGAAAGACTGGTACCGATTGGACAGAGTGCGGTGAAGTTTATAAATATTTACAGGAATCAATTACGGGTTCATATAAAACCACAACCCGGCAGCGAGGATATTTTATTCCTCAACAATCGCGGAACGAGATTGTCAAGAGTAATGATCTTCCTGATCATAAAAGACCTGACACAAAAAGCAGGGATAAAAAAAACGGTATCGCCACATACATTCCGGCATTCGTTCGCCACTCATCTCGTGGAAGGAGGCGCTGATCTTCGTGCTGTGCAGGAGATGCTGGGACATGAGAGCATCACTACTACCGAGATCTATACCCATCTGGACCGGGAGTTCCTGAAAAAAACACTTGAAAACTTTCATCCGGCATATAGATAGGAGTAATCTGCCTGCGGCAGATGAGGGGGGCCACGAATGGCACGAATCACACGAATTAGATTTCTTCTTATACATTATGTCATTGGTACAAAAAAATAAACCGCAGCTGGCACGGCGTATACAGCGAAAACCCGCTGTGTTCTTAGTGTCCGCCGTGGTTAATTAAGCCACGGATTACACGGATGTTTTATTCGTGCCATTCGTGGCCTCAATCCGTGCGATCTGTTTAATCTGTGGCTCCTTTCGTGTAATTCGTGTCATTCGTGGCTCCCCAATCCGTGTAATCTGTGGCTCCTTTCGTGTGATTCGTGCCATTCGTGGCTAAATAAAAAGGAGCCGGTAGAAACCAGCTCCGTATCAGTTAACCGGCTGTTAATTGATTACTGTTATGACGTTTAGTGGGAAGTTTTGTTACCATGCATTTGTCATTTCCCCGCCACTTCTTCCGCCGATTCCCTTTTCATGCCTTTTGCCAGCATGCCGGCACTCTCAGCAAGTCGTATGAATTCCGCACGGTAGCCTTCTTCATCCTCTCCCTTCGCTTTTCTGGCCTGTCTCACTACGTTCTCATAAGACGCATTTGCCTTGAACTCTGATTTGCGTAATAGCATCCCAAACTCGGCAACCGATGCCGCAAAGCGGAAATTGTCAGAAGTCTTTGCGATTGGCACCTGCTCATCTTTTACCGCATGCTCGATCAGCCTGCTCACATCGCCATCCGGCGCTTTGTACCTGAACTTTACAGTTAATATTTCACCGGCATGTGATGTTTTGCTAAGTGGTTTGACTTCTTTCTGGTATTTCAACGGATCTACTCCTTTCAGGAATTCTGATTTCACGCCCACAGGTATCACTTCGTACAAAGCTGTCACCGTATGACCGCTTCCCAGTTCGCCGGCATCTTTCTTATCATCATTAAAATCCTCCTTCGCCAGCATCCTGTTCTCATAACCGATCAGGCGATAACCCTGCACCTTCGCGGGGTTAAATTCAATCTGCAGTTTGACATCCTTAGCAATGGTGAACAATGTGCCGCCAAACTCATTTACCAATACCTTTTTCGCTTCACTGATCCCGTCAATATAAGCATGGTTGCCATTGCCTTTATCCGCCAGCTTCTGCATTTTATTGTCTTTGTAATTTCCCATGCCATAACCCAGCACCGTCAGGAACACACCTGATTTTCTTTCCTGCTCAATGAGCCGCTCCATCGCGTCATCACTGCTTTCTCCCACGTTGAAATCGCCATCTGTGCAAAGGATCACGCGGTTATTTCCTCCCTTAACAAGATTCTCCTTCGCTGTTTTATACGCGAGTTTGATCCCCGCACCGCCAGCAGTGGAACCGCCAGCTTCCAGGTTATCGATCGCATCTTTGATCTTTGTCTTCTCTGCACCACTCGTTGGTTTTAATACCAGCCCTGCCGCGCCTGCATACACAACGATGGCCACTCTATCCTCCTCCCGCAACTGGTCTACCAGCATTTTCATTGACGATTTTACCAATGACAGTTTATTTGGCGCATCCATAGAACCTGACACATCGATCAGGAACACGAGATTGGATGCAGGTAAATTCTCCGTCGGTATCTTTTTGCCCTGCATACCGATCAATACCAGTTTATGATCTTTATTCCATGGCGCATCAGATATTTCTGTAGTAATCGAAAACGGATCATTGTTGCGTGGCTGGGGATATTCATAATGAAAATAGTTGATCATCTCCTCGATCCGAACGGCGCCTTCGGGTGGCAGCTGACCCTGGTTTAAAAACCTACGCACATTACTATAAGATGCCGCATCTACATCAATAGAGAACGTTGACAATGGATTGTCCTTTACTTTCAAAAATTTGTTTTCACTGATATGGTCATAATCTTCCGTATTAAATTCTTCATACTTCTGTTCCCGTTGATAGTAATATCCGCGGCTGTCCTGTACCTGTATGCCGGGCGCCCGGCCCACAAGTGGACTTCCGGTTGTGTGCATCTTTCTTTTGGTTCCATAGCCAACTACGACCACTTCACTAAGATCCTGTGAGGAGGAAACCATCACGACATCAATTACTTTCCTTCCCCTGATTTTTATTGTCTGCGTGGTGTATCCCACAGCAGAAAAAACCAGGGTCGCATTTTTGTCGCTGACAGTTATCCTATAAGTCCCATCACTGGCCGATACTACGGCAACCTTGGTTCCCTTTACAACAACGTTTACCGATGAAAGTGCAAAACCATCATCACCGGTGATGGTGCCGGTCACGGTATGGGGTTCCACCGGGCGAAAGGCCAGCAGCACCAGTACCGCCGGGAAAAGCATAAAAAGTATTCGTTTCATAAAAATTATTTTTAAACCAGATGCAGGCATTTTAGCAAATACATAAACCGGTTTGATTTTTTTATTATTTAATTTTAGCGCATTGTCTTTTCTGAAAAACATATCGCGGGATTCAATCACCGACAACGAACTGGTCACACGGTATAAAAAAGACGGTGACCTGTCGGTACTGGGCGAATTGTATCAACGATACATGGACCTGGTATACGGGGTCTGCCTGAAATACTTAAAAGAACCGGAATCAGCCAAGGACGCCGTGATGCAGATATTTGAAGAACTGGTATCAAAATTGAAAAAACATGAGGTGGAGAATTTCCGCGGATGGCTGCACCAACTGGCTAAGAATCACTGCCTGATGCAACTTCGCACACCGCGGAACCTGAAAACCGTAGAATTCAGGACAGATATTGTGCAATCAGAAGAAAACCTGCATCTTAATGGCGTGCTGGAAAAAGAAGAAAATTTCAGGCGACTGGAGATATGTATAGGCGAACTGACGAGTGATCAGCAAACAGCTATCAGGCTTTTTTACCTGGAACAAAAATGTTATAATGAAATTGTGGAAATTACAGGACAGGAATGGAACCAGGTAAGGAGCTTTATTCAAAATGGGAGAAGGAATTTGAAGAATTGTTTGGAACGGAGGTGAGGAGGGATAGGGAGCCGATAACTATCAGGTTGGGGATTTGGGGAGTAAATTTTAAAACGAATTGTCAAAAAGTAAGAACGATATTATTTATTCTGCCGCGGATATTGAGCGATATCATAAAGGCCTGATGAGCCCCGGTGAAATGCATGCCCTTGAAAAAGCGGCATTGGAAGATCCTTTCCTGGCGGATGCGCTGGAGGGATATTCTAATACAAACACCGCCAGCGCAGATATGTCGGACCTGGCCGATCGTTTGAACGAACGTACAAAAGATCAACAGGCAAAGGTGATCCCGATCACCCGTCCGCGTCCATCATTCTCATGGTGGAAAGTGGCTGCCTTGGTGATCCTGGTCGCAGGTGCCGGCACGCTGGTTTACCAGTTTGGATTTAATAAGCAAAACCAGGAGATCGCACAGGCTACAGAGAAATCAAAGACTGCAGCTCCTGTCAGTGATTCTGATGCAGCACGCACACCAGCCCTTGAACAACAAGAGCAGCCGGGGCAGGAATCCAAAACGGAATCGGATGCCCAGAATGATGCTTTAGCAACCAAACCCGCAAAAGAGATAAAAACAAAACCAGTTAAGTCAGCTCCTGCTGCAAAACCTCATGGAGTTACTGAAGAACCCGGGCAACCAGCAGTATCAGATGCACCGGCAACTTACCGGTTTGAAGAGGAACTGGCAAAAAACGAAGAAGCTACTTCACGTGATACCGCAAATTTTACCACCGTTGCCAGCAGACAGCAACAAATGGAATCAAAACAGCGTGCAATAGTTCGTGGGCAAGCCGCTAAATCGGCAACAGCACCCGGCGCAGAATCGCGCCTGAAAAAAGCGGAAATCAAGTCTAATATTTTCCGTGGCCGCGTAACCGATGCAGATAATAATGCCCTGCCCTTTTCAAATATTACCAATACCAGCGACAATATTGGCACCTATGCCGATGCAAATGGTTTTTTCAATCTCACATCACCCGATTCCGTTTTAAACGTCAAAGTGAGTTCGATTGGTTTTGAACCGAGTATTGTTCAATTGCAAAATGACATCCCGGCCAATATCGTTAAACTGGAAGAAGATAGAAAAAGTCTTGCCGAAGTAGTCATCAGTAATAAACAAACCAATAGCCGTCGTGCTGTCAACAACAATATGGTCCAGTTGGATGCCGAACCTGCCGACGGCTGGTCGAATTATGATCTTTACCTGGTCAACAACCTAAAAGAACCCGATGAACTGGTGGAAAAGAAAAAAGACGCCCTGCACGGGGAAGTTGAACTTTCTTTTGAAGTCAGCCCAAGCGGTGAACCGATCAATATCACGGTAAAAAGATCACTCTGTCCCGCCTGCGACAGGGAAGCCATCAGGCTTTTAAGAGAAGGCCCTAAATGGAAGCGCAAAGCCCGGAAAGGGAAAACCAGCGTGACCATTAATTTTTAATACCCGGATCGAAAGGGCGCAATTCAAATTTTCGCTTTAACCGATGAAAAGATCTTTAATCGGCTGGGATGAAAACCTTATTACCTTAGTAACCTAAAAGTACAACAGGAAATAACCTTATTCCCTTATTTTTCAGCGGGATAAGGGAATAAGGTTGGGTATTGTTGAGAATGGCTTTCTACTAAGGTAATAAGGTTAAACAGAGGTTCTTATTGGTTAATGGGATAAACTGATCAAGCGAAAATTTGAAATCCACCCGGATCGAAATTCTACCTATCTTCTTAAACTGCCATCCCTTACCTTTGGCCTTCAAAAAATGTTTGCTATGAAGAAACTCATTATTGCAGTTTTTATCGCCTCGGTATGCCTGTCAGCCGACGCACAACTCAAAACCCCGGCCCCAAGTCCGGCACAGACCGTAAAGCAGGAATTCGGCCTCTCCACCGTTGAACTGTCTTACTCACGTCCCGCGGTGAAAGGAAGAAAAATATTTGGCGACCTGGTCCCCTATGATGCAGTATGGCGCACCGGTGCCAATGCCGCCACTACACTCACATTTGGCGACGATGTAACGATCGGCGGTACTAAGGTTCCCGCCGGCAAATACGGGTTGCTTACTATTCCCGGTAAGAAATCCTGGACCATCATCATTTCCAAACAAACCGATGTGACAAGCCCGGCGGCATACAAGCAGGATATGGACCTGGTAAGACTGACCGCTAATGTGGCAAAGGTCAAATCAGCGGTGGAATCATTTACGATCGATTTTGCGAATATTACACCCACTTCGTGCGATCTGCAGATCTCATGGGATAAGTCGGCGGTAAGATTTCCCATTACGACCGAAATAGACAGCAAGATCATGGCCAATATCGAAAAGGCGATGAAGGCAGAAAAGCCACCTTATTTCCAGGCCGCCATGTACTATATGGAAACTGGTAAAGACCTGAACCAGGCGCTGGAATGGTTCAATAAAGCGGTGGAAGCACAACCAAATGCTTTCTGGGTGCAACACCAATGGGCTAATTGCCTGGCAAAACTTGGTAAGAATAGCGAAGCGAAAGCCGCTGCAACCAAATCGAGAGAACTGGCCGCAGCTGCCAATAACAATGACTATGTTACGCTGAATGATAAATTATTGAAAGAACTTGCGAAGAAATAGTTGGTAGCTCTTTGCGATTCTTTGGGCCGGGAAGACGGGAAGAAGGTAAGGGATTAAAATTCTTTTATCATCGCGTCTTCCCGGTTTTTTTTTTGATACACTTTATTGGGGCCGGGAAGAAGGGAAGGCGGGAAGCGAATTTTAATTGAACTTAAGATTGGCCGGGAAGAAGGAAAGGCGGTAAGAGAATTTTAATTGAACTCAAGATTGGCCGGGAAGAAG
>JAEZRB010000040.1 GCA_023412975.1 Bacteroidota bacterium
CATCAGGGTTCATATCATGCTGGAAGTTGTTACGACCTTCGTAATAGATCGAAGAAGTCCACTCGGCTACGTTACCTGACATACAATACAGACCGAAATCATTTGGCCAGTATGCATCAGCGCGCACGGTATAGAAACCACCATCTTCAGGATAGTTACCACGACCGGGTTTGAAGTTAGCCATCAAACAACCTTTCTTGTTACGCAGGTAATAGTTACCCCAGGGGAACATAGACTGTGAACGTCCGCCTCTGGCTGCATATTCCCATTGGGCTTCTGTAGGCAGGCGGAAATCAGATTCCTGGGTCCTTTTCTTACTATCCAGGAATGCATTCAGGTAGTGTGTTCTCCATTCGCAGAACGCAGTAGCCTGTTTCCAGCTCACACCCACTACAGGATAATTTCCAAATGCAGGGTGAGAGAAATAACGCTTGGTCATTGGTTCGTTGTAAGAGTACGCGAAATCGCGGATCCAAACCAATGTATCAGGATAGATCGGAATATCTTTTTTGATGATAAACTTAGAACGGGAGATACCAGCGTTTTCCTTTTTAGCAGCTTCTTTCAGATCGAAGATCTCGGAATGATAAAGCAGCTTGGAAGCGTCGATCTCTTTTTTGCCAAAGATTCTTTCTTCAGGCGAAAGGATCAGATCGGTATTGCCGAGTGCTTCAACTGTTTTGGGATCGTCCCATTTCAGTTGTTTCATAGCAGCCCAGTCAACATATTCGTTACCATCTGCGCCTGCTTTTACTTTACCCATTTTTCGGGCGGCTACAGAGTCGCGAACCCAGTAAACAAACTGGCGATACTCGTTGTTGGTGATTTCTGTGGCATCCATCCAGAAACCGCTGATCGAAATCGAACGGTTACGTGTGCTGAACGCATAAGCAGGATCCTCGTCGCTGGGCCCCATGTGAAACGTCCCTTGCGGGATGTACACCATGCCCGGAGGCTTGGGGAGGCTATAGCGGTTACCCGGGGCGATACCATGGAGCTGTCCGTCATTAGGCAGACTGCCACCCTTGTTCTTCTTTCCCAGGATTCCACAGCTTGACAGCATAGCCATGCAGGCAACTGTAAGGAATACGTAGTTAAGGTTTTTCATTTTCATACTCTTGAGGGTATTGGGCCAAAAATATTTAGGTTTATTCTTCACCACAACGTTACAATTTAATTTCGTTTGACCAAATCGGGTTTTACGACGTAAATATTCTAACGCATATTAATGATTTTTTATTGCATTAACATAAAATTAATTGGTTGTCAAGCCCTGTTTATCAGCGACAAAACAGCCCTCACCGACCCCACGGGCTGGGCGCAGGTAAAATTTTTACATACATAAATTGCTGGCCGGGAATGGACGTTTTTTTTCGCCAGTAAAGCAAATTCCTCATTTTCAGCTTCCGACATCATCAGGACCCGGTGAGGAAGGTATTCGGCCAGCAGTTCCCGGTGGATTTCAGCCACCCCTTCCGCCCCCAAAATCGCGATTTCGGGCGTACCGGTTGCCATCTCCAGAAACAGGCAATTCCAACCCCCAAACGACCCGGGATAGCGGGTGATGGCATTTATGAGTGATTTTACCTGGCTCAGGGCCCGGTTCTTCCAGTCCGGGCGGTCAAAATAAATGGATAATGTGTATAAGTTTGAGGCCATCATGCTGTTTCCCGAAGGCAGGGCGCTGTCATACAACTCCTTTTTTCTTACAATCACATCCTGCTGCCCCTCGGGTGTGTAGTAGAAAAAGCCTGTTTCGGGCTCGCTGAAGTCCTGTATCACTTTTTCTGTAATATCTTTTGCCCTGACCAGCCAGCTGGTATCTCCAGTAATTTCCTGCAAACCCACCAGGGCGCGAATCAAAAAAGCATAGTCATCCAGGAATGCCGGGAATCTTGCTCTCTCATTCTTCCAGGTATGATGAAATGCATTTGGATTATCAGCAGCAAAGACACGGAGCAGAAACTGCATGTTCTTTATCGCAAGCTGGCGATAGTGCTCCTTACCAGTAGCTGCATATGCCTGGGTATAACCGATATTCATCAGGGCATTCCAACCTAGAATGATCTTATCATCAAGTAGTGGCCGCGTACGCAGCGCTCTTCTATCAAGTAATTTTGTTTTTCCATCCCCGAGCAGTTTTTTTAATGCCGGTACATCGATATTATTTTTAGCGGCAAAATCATCAAGCGACTGCAGCACCCGCGGTATATTTTTTGGTGAGGGCGGATTTCCTTCTGTCCAGTTGCCATGTTCGGTAATATCATAGTAGGCGCAAAACAAGGCTGCATCATTATCTAATATTTCTTCAACCTCTTTTTTTTGCCAGACATAGAACTTACCCTCTTCACCTTCGCTATCGGCGTCCAGTGCTGAGTAAAATCCAAATTCAGGATGCATCAGTTCTCTTTCTATAAAAGCGAGAGTTTCATGGATCACCTGGCTGTATTTTTCATTGCGGGTTAACTGAAAAGCTTCAGATAAAACCGATACCAGCAGCGCATTATCATAAAGCATTTTTTCAAAATGTGGCACCAGCCATTCAGTGTCGGTGGCATAGCGCGCAAAGCCTCCTCCTACCTGGTCATAGATACCTCCATCGATCATCTTGTCGAGTGATAATAGCGCCTGGCGCAGACCAGCTTCCTTATCATTTTTATCAGCATCATTATCATTCAAGGATGAATCTCTTTGAATATTTTTTGCATAATGGTGACGTAATAAAAACCTGATGGAAAATGTCTGTGGAAACTTCGGCGCTCTTCCAAACCCACCCCATTCCTTATCGGCCGTGTTCATCAGATTTTCCATAGATGTCTGCACATTCGCGGAAGAAAAAACATCTCCTGCTTCACCAGGATCCTGCAGACCAAAAGAGTTTGATTGTAGTAGATGGGCAGTCAGGTTTTCTGCCTGGGTATCGATGTCGTCCCGTTTGGTGTAGAAAGCATCGCTTACTGCTTTTAATATCTCAGTCCATGACGCCCTGTTGTAGGCGCGAACCGGGGGAAAATAAGTTCCACCATAAAATGGTTTGGCATCGGGTGTCAGAAACACATTCAATGGCCATCCCCCACCCCCTGTCATTACCTGCACCGCGTCCATATATATATGGTCAAGGTCCGGTCGCTCTTCCCGGTCTATTTTAATATTGACGAAATTTTCGTTCATGATCCGGGCGGTCTCCTCGTTTTCAAAACTTTCTCTTTCCATCACATGACACCAGTGACAGGCGGCGTAGCCTATACTTACGAGTATGGGTTTGTTTTCCCGCTTCGCTTTTTCCAGGGCCTCTTCTCCCCAGGGATACCAGTCCACGGGGTTGTGAGCGTGTTGCTGGAGATAAGGACTTGATTCATGTATGAGCCGGTTGGTAAATGGATGCATGCTGCAAAGTTCGGGGTAAATGCGTTCGTGGCGGGAGCACATCAATTTAGTGGGCCAGGATCAATCAGGTGACAAGAAAAAAGCATCATTAAAAAATGATGCTCTCATCTAAGAGTGTATAGTTATTTAGATTATTTCTTTTTAACCGTTTCCGCCAGAAACCTGTCCAGGGCTGCAACCATGCTGGGTGCCTGGGGTTGGGGTGCTTTGATCTCAAGTGTCAGGCCTGCTTCCTCGGCAGCCCTGGTCGTATTGCCACCGAATGCACCGATCACGGTTCCGTTTTGCTTATACTTTGGTAAGTTATCAAACAGGCTTTTGATCCCGCTTGGCGTGAAAAAGCAGATCACGTCAAAATGATTGCTAGCCAGGAATTCCTTTACATCATTGCTCTGGGTGCGATACATAAAAGCCAGTGCAAATTCGCAATTATTGGCCTTTAACCAGTTTACGATCTCGTTGTCCTGTTGGTTCTCGGAACATACATAAAGGAATTTTTCATTAACCTTATGTTTGTTGATCACGTCAAACATGCTTTTGTTGGTACCATCGGAACCATAAAACACTTTGCGTTTGCGGTAAAGAATAAATTTCTGGAGATAAAGTGCTACCGCTTCTGTGATGCAGAAATACTTGGTATCCTGCGACACGCTGACCTTCATTTCATCACAGGTCCTGAAAAAGTGGTCGATCGCGTTGCGGCTGGTGAATACAACACCGGTATGGCTTTGGATATCGATCTTTTGCTTCCTGAATTCACGTGCCGGGATTCCTTCAAGACGAATAAAAGGCTGGAATTCCAAATCGAGACCATATTTCCGGGAAAGTTCGAAGTATGGCGACTTGTCACTTTCTGGTCTCGGTTGAGTGATCAATATCTTTTGAATCGTTTTGGCCTGATCGTCGGCCTTTTTGACCCCATTTTTTATCATGTGGTGTGGCTAAATTTGTGTGCAAAGCTAAGTTATTATACTTAGAAAAAGAACAATAAGAGCTTGTAAATCAGCAGCAGGGGTGCAATTTCGAACGCGCAGAGATACAAAAAAAAGTGAAAAAGGTTGAACCTGACCTCGTTACGAATAGCAGCAAATCCTAAGATAAACCGGTACAGAAAAAGGGCTCCAACCGTACACCAGGACAGCACGAGGGCCACATTATACATGATCTCATCGCTAAATGCCAGTAAAACGATGAACGGAACCAGGGCGATCCCAATCACTTTGTTGATGATAAAAACAATAAAAATATAGGAATCGGCAGCTTTACGCATATTAAAAAGCCAGCCGCATATGATCAGTCCCACGAACTTGACCAGGTAGATTACAGACAACCCGATACAACAATAAAGGTATAAGAGCCAGAAATTTTCGATAGGCGTGATCTCGAAATGCTGGAACAGCAGGGTAAGGTACAGCCCGGCACTCGCGACAAAAAAACCATTAAAAACCAGGGACGGGAAGGGTGTCTGCATCAGTTGCTCCCGGATCTGCCTTTGTTTGAGGGTTGTGCGGAAGAAAACCCGGAACAGGTCGTTGAAATATTTTGAAAACCCAAGTTTCAGCAAACCAAAAACCATCACCAGCGCCGTCACTACATAAAATAAGAGCTCCTTACCCTCAAATCGCCTGATATCGGAATAACTGCTTACGGCTGGGGTGTTGAAACTATAAAATGGATGTTTGCTCATTAATTGGTAAGTCAGGGGCAAACTATCGATCAGGTTGCGACCGGAATTGGAAAAAAGTGTAAGGGGTCGGCGGGAAACGGTGTCAACCGGGTAAAGACCCAAACTTGTGTCAGGGGGAGACAGCGTGTCAGTCGCTCTATTGGGAGCGGGCACGATGCTGTCCTGAGCTGCCAGGCATGAGGAAATAATCAAACCAATTAATAAGAAAAAGTTCCGAAGCAAGTAGTAGAGGTTTAAAAGGTTTATAGAGTCGAATTGGTTTTAAAAGTTAAAAATAGTTGACAAAGCCGATATGAATTTTTGATTGACGTAAATTAAACTCGAGGTCGCTTCTTTTTCCCACTGCCCAGGCCAGGTTGAATATACCAACCTTAGTTTCAAATGCAAGCCCCAGCCCGGTTCCAAAATAAGTGTAGTCTACATCGGAATTCTGACTTTTATTGCGACCCCAGCCACCATCGGTAAAACCATAAAAATAGGAGTTTTGACCAACGAGGTAACGAAACTCCGCCGTACCAATCAAAAAATGCGACAGGTACTGGCTTTCCTCATCAAAACCGCGTAGAAGCTGATAGCCGCCGATCTGGAAAAGTTCATTGCGGAAAATGCTGGCGCTTTGAAACATCCCCCCGTTGAAACCTATTTTTATCGTGGTCCGTCGCTGGCTTCCCAGGGGAAGATATTTCGCTGCCGTGGCCCTGGCCCTGAACTGGTAGGTTTTTAATTTGATCGTATCATATAAAGTTCCAAAATCAAAGGAAGGGTTACCGGGATCTTTCAGCTCCAGTATTTCGCTATTCTTCCTGATCTTCCTGGTGCCAATGGAAGTAATGAGACGAAATTCATTCCCACTGGTTGGGTTCAGACGATAGTTTGTATTATTAAACTCATAGTCCACCCCAATATTTGTAGAACTTACATCAGCTTCATCAGGGAGTCGATACTGTTGCAAAATGAAATTCTTATTAACGCCATTTACTATCGACTGGCTTTTTTGAAGGAAGAGTTTTCCCGACTGGTTTACATTCAAAATATATTGCGCACCCAGCCTGAAGTTCACATTAAGGAAAGTACTGTCTTTGCGAAACATGTCGAACGCAAAGTCTAACCCGATCGGTGAATTGAAAAGATAAGGATGTTGGTAAAGGATATTTAGCCTCGGCGATTTTACCTGCAACTGCTGCCAGTTCAAACCGATCGTCTCCCCCGCCCCAAGCGCGTTTTTCAATAGAAGGTTCGCCTCACCGGTGATGAGTATCTTTTTGGAAGAAAGCTGGTCGTTATTGGGTAAAAATCCAACCAGTACATTTACCTGGCTGCTTTTTTTAGGTTTCAGGTAAAGTTCCAGCACCGAACCAGTACCCAGCCAAACCAGCCGGGGAGGATATTCTTCTTCAACGTAAGTTAGTTCGCGGATGCGGCTGCTCACCCTGAGCAATTTTTCCTTGTTATATAAACTGCCATTCCGGATCTCCAGGTATCGCTGTAAAAATTCGTTGGAGATTTTTGTGTCCCCGAGTACCCTGATGCTATCCACTTTGTAGGAAGGTCCTTTCTCGAGTCGCAATCTTGCCGACACTTTTTCGCCATCCACCTGCAGGCTATCCAGTTCGACCTTTGCAAAAGGATAACCTGTATTCTCCATATAGTTGAGGATTTTCTCCTGCCATATATTGACCTGTGAAAAATCCATCGCCTTACCACTAAAGACACGGTCGCGCCAACCGACGGCCTGCAGCACATTGGGGTCAACACCATCAACATTAAGCTGGGCCCATTCATAACGATCGCCGATAAATAATGCAACTCGTGCCCACAATGAATCGTACCAAACAGAATCAACCGAAGCGGTGACGTAGCCCAGTGATTGCAGGAATTGGGGAAGTTGGTCTATATAGGCTACACATTCGT
>JAEZRB010000127.1 GCA_023412975.1 Bacteroidota bacterium
TATCAGGGATGTGGTGAATAGCTGATACGTCAGACGAGGACGTCAGACCTGAGGTAGAAAGGCGTCTGACGTCCTCGTCTGACGCTGGATTTAATCTTTTATTTCTTATTCTCCTCCACCGTTGGCGTTTCGGGCATGGATTCCCCATTTTCGATGAACTCGTTCATGTAGATCTTAAACAAAACGATGATATAGCTGATCAGCAGGGGGCCGAACACAAGCCCGATAAAACCAAAGAGGCCAAGACCTACCAGTACACCGAGGATCGTGATCACCGGGTGAACATCGCCCATTTTCTTTAAAAGCGTGATCCTGGAAAGGTAGTCGATATTGCCGGTAACGATCACACTGTACAACAACAAACCGGTTGCCTGCCAGGTATCACCTATCGCATAGGTGTACCCCACCAGCGGCTCCCAGACCACCATGGTACCCACCACGGGGAAGAATGCAAACACACCGGTAAGAAAACCCCAGAGTCCCCATTCACTCACGCCAAAAATAAAATAGCCAAGTGTAGCCGTGAGACCCTGTATGATTGAGATCAGCGGAATACCCAGGGCGTTTGCCTTGACGATCCTTTTGGTCTCCGAGGCCAGCATATTAATGTTTTCCTGGCGCAGCGGGATCAGCCGGTTCATCACCCGCTCGATCTCACTTCCATTTATCAGCATATAATACAATACAAACAGCATAATGGCCAGGTTTGAGACCAGGTTGGCCGTGCTGTTGAGCAGTGTGGGTATGAAAGCAGAGAGCCTGCCCAGGAAATTTGACAGGCTGGCTTCCGACAGGAACGTAAAACCCAGTCTTTGCTGAATGGTCGCGATGGAACCTTTTGCCGACTCCAACATCGCATCCGGGTTTTCAAGAAAGGCATTCACTTTTGGGCTTATCAGTGTAATGGCCAGGAAAACCGGCAGGCCGATCAAAAAAAGATAGTACAAAATGAAAAGTCCTGCGGCCCAGCCCTTCTTCCATTTGCGATTGTAGACGAGCTGGAAATAGTTGGACCTGCTCAGGATGTATAAGGTAAGTGCGCCAAGCAAACCGGGTAGGAAAATATCCAATTCTCTGATGACCAGGAAAACCAATAAAAGGATCAGGGACAGAAGTAATACCTGTTTTATCCGAATGTTGAAGGTTGGCATAGAGGATGCTAAGATAGAGAATTTGTGGAACAGTAATTGTTTTACCAGACTGCATGCGAACCATCAAAAAGAAGTTTAAACACGCTACCTCCACGCCTAAGGGACGGATCATTGTCTTCAGCATCCTGCTGGCTATCGTGCTGGCGATCGGCGCGGGGATCATTTACTGGAGCCTGTTCAGGAAGAAGATCATACGCGGTGAGATCGAAAGCATGGTGAGGAATAAAAGCAACGGACTTTATAACCTAAGCTACGACAGTCTCAAACTGGATGAAGTGGCCGGTAATCTTTCGTTGACCAATATCGTCCTTGTCTACGATAGTCTGCGGTATGCCTCGTTGAACGATAAAAATGATGCGCCCCCTACCCTTGTCAAATTGAATATTCCCCGCATCACCGTTTGGGGTGTGCAAACGCCACGTGCCCTGCTGAGCAAGGAAATTGTTGGCAAAAAACTCGTCATCACCGATCCGGAAATACAGATCATCTATACCAATGCGGGTAAAGATTCCGCACGATACCTGCCTCCGAATGAAGTATACCGGCAGTTGCTGGGAAATCTTAACATGATAAAAATCGATACCCTCGAAATAAATGGCGCGGAGATCACCACCAGCAATTTGAAAAGCGGTAAAAAGAATGTTGAATTCAAAAATACATCCGTGCATCTGTTTGACCTTGCACTCGATGAAGAAACGGGTGCTGAGCCAGGAAGGATTTTGTTTGCGAAACATGTTTCGCTGGCCTGCGAAAAGATCAGTTTTCCCTCGGAGGACCGGCCTTATAATTATGTCTTCGACAGCCTTAGTCTCAGTTCCATCACACAAACCGGTTCCGCGAAGAGGATCCGGATCATCCCGCTGCTTGAAGAAAACGCCTTTGTAAAAAGCCTGCCCTACCAGGACGATCGCTTCGACTTTACCATTAATAATATGCGTCTAAAGAACCTGGATATACCCCAGCTTTTTAATGAGAATATCTTCGCCGACAGTATATTGATTGGCGCGGCCAATTTTAAGATATACCGCGATCTCTCCATTACCCGCGACAAGCAAAACCGTGTAGGCAGGTATCCACACCAGTTGCTCGATAAATTACCACTCACGGTAAATGCCAAAACGCTTATTCTTTCCAACGCATTTTTAGAGTATAAAGAAAGGAGCGCCATCACCGGGCAGGCTGGTAAAGTACAGTTTCACCAGATCTACGCCACTGTCTCTAATATCACCAACGATAAAGAAGCCATCAAATCTAATAATGTGATGGCGGCAGCGATCAAAACAAAATTCCTTAACACGGCTCCTTTTGAAGTTGACTGGAAATTTTACCTGCAGCATCCTAAAGGACGGTTTGATATAAAAGGAAATATGGGAA
This sequence comes from Bacteroidota bacterium, assembly GCA_023412975.1. Taxonomy (GTDB): domain Bacteria; phylum Bacteroidota; class Bacteroidia; order Chitinophagales; family Chitinophagaceae; genus Terrimonas_B. The sequence continues at coordinate 2,526 of JAEZRB010000127.1, forward strand.
GCGTGGCAGTGGAGGATCTGAGCCGCATAACCGAGCCCATGGGCCCGGCCAAAATGGAGAAGGGGAAAATCAAAAGTCTTTCCTTAAACCTGGAAGGGAATGATTATGGCGCCGACGGTACAGTTAAAATGCTTTATAAAGACTTGAAGATTGCTCTCCTGGAAAAGAAAGAAGGTGAGAAAGAACTGGATAAAAAAACGCTTGCCAGTTTTGTGGCTAATCTCGTAGTAAAGAATGATAACCCCGCTAAAAATGATGATCCACCGCGCGTCGAAACGATTAGGTTTGACCGGGATACCAACCGATCGATCTTTCACCTTGTTTGGAAAACGATATTTAAAGGAGTCAAGGAAACCGTGGGTATCAAAAAATAAGAACTAATCGATAGCGATACCCACTCTCAGTGCCTTAAGACCTGATACACCCTGCAGTTCCTCAAGATCCAGTTCTTCCATATCATCGTTTAAAATATGCTGATCCTGCAGGTAGCGGATATAGCCGATATATTCGTCGGCTTCTTTTTGGCTAAAATAAACGAGCGCGATCTTGCCGGGCTGTGTCAACCGTTCCTTTTTATTTTTGAGTAATACCTTATCGATCCGCTTTTTCACAATATGGTACCTGATATTGTACGTCCCTTCCACATCAAATCTTTTTTCATCCTTGCGAAATTTGATGTCTATGGGTTGAGAATGGATAAAGATGAGCTGGGTTGTTTCCACAGGCTTTGCAAGCTGGGGCAATAGCGCATTGGAATACCTGGCTATCGCTGCCATGGACGTGAGCTGCAACAGCCTTAAATTTTTTAAGTAAATATCGCTGAAAGGCTTGTCGGGCGCGATGGACTGGCCAATATAGATATCATATTCCACCCCATCAGTCCAGAATTTTTCAAAATAACTGGGATAAGCCTGCTGAATCTCATCTTTCATCATGTCAATATATTTATTGACAGATGAGATTACCGTGTTCATTGATTTCTCGAGCAGCCTGCGATTAGCTGTGGCACTTCCTTTTTCGGGGTCGATGGCCTGCAGGTACTCATTGATAACGCGTGCAAGTTGGGGATTGCCCTCTTTAAATTTTTGCAGGAAGGGGTAAATATTATTGTCCAGAAAGTCATTCAGCCTTACTTCATGTTTGATGCCCGATGGATCGTTGATCCGGTCGCGCCATTTGCGCGCGAGGAATATTTTTTCATCCAGCAGGCCAAAGCCGGATGCTTCCTTGAGCCGGTTCAGCACATCCAGGAGGATATTGAACTGTACCGACAGGTCAGCGCGGGTCGAAGCATTTCTTTCAACGGTGGAATTCCGGATAACAATCGATCCATACAGCGGGTAAACTTTTTCAAAGATGATATCTTCTATTTCCCTTTGCCTGTCCTGTACATGGCCGTCACGAATATAATGCCAGGCGGCTTCGTTGAATTTCCATTGCACAGAAGATTGCACGGCTGTAAACTTATCCTTGACCACCTGGTCGATATTGTTGTTAAACTGATCGATATTATTCTTAAGAAGTTGGGCCATCAGGGGTATCGCAGGTTCCAGCTTTGACAACAATGCTTCATCAAGTATTCCTGGTTCCCCAGTAAATACTTCAAGTGCGCCGGCCAGTGAATTATTAAAGTACACCGGAAGCAGGGCATAGGATACAATACCCTTTTCTGCCAGCATTTTCAGATGCGGATGCTTGATATGATCTTCCTGGAGAACATTGCGGAAAAAAAGTTGCTTCGGGTTTTTGAAATAGGTGTGGGCAAGGTCGAGGTATGTGGTCTCCCCTGTCCCGGTTTCCCTCGCTGTACTCAACAATTTACTGTTGGAGCATTCTGTGTCATTGAAAATAAGTTTATTGTTTACCTGCAACACCGGTATCACGCCAAACTCCACATCATTACGTTCCACCATCGCTTTAAGTGACTCGATGACCTTGTCGTAATGGTTCTCATCTTCATACAAGGATTCGGTGAGAATGATGTTTTTAATATTTTCAATCGCATGCTCTGCTGTCACGTCGGTGATATTGGTTATGCAAAACCCTTCGAACCGGAACATATCGAGCGGTAACTTTTGCTCGAGCAGCTGCAGCGATTCCTCTGGTGTACTGGCGCCAAAGTTCAGGTCTTCCAGTTTAAGTTCGGGTAAAGGTTGCGTAGCGTGTATCTCAACAAAACGTGCGTCTAAACCCAGTTTAAAATATTTTGTAAGCCCGGTTTTTTCGTCCTCCAATGGATGAATAATGTCGCGGCTAAAGAAAGAAGAGAAATTGTATAGCTTATCAAGCACCAGCGAATAAATAAATTCAAGCTGGTTGCTTTTCAACTCCTGTGGGCTTTTGGTTGTAATGCTTTTGTGGATACTGCCGGTAGTAATATTTGTAACAAGGTTGAAATAAGCGTTGGTGCTGTAAAAAATAACTGGTGACAGCGGCAGTGCGAGTGCCCAGAAATGTGATTCTTCGTCCTCGATAATGGGTGAAACCGTACCATATATAAGTTGCAACTGCTCGGAATAATTTTTTACCTGTTCTACATCGATCGATTCCAGCAGTTCGGGTGCTTTTTCAAATTGTTCCACCACCCAGGAAAAGTACCTGCTCTTATGACAAACAGCTTGGCCCTTCCTGTTTTTCAGGTATTCGACAAATGGCCGGAAACTCAGCACTGTTTCTGGTGCTCGTTCCAGCGTTACCTGCCGGGCCATATGTAAAACTTCTGTTTGCATAAAATTAAAATCTCATTCCCATCGTGAAATACGGATACCAGCCTTCGCGGGAGTAACCCGCCACCAGGCTTACGACAATGACCGAAGCGGGAGCAAAATAAATACCAGCGCCGGTGCCATTATGCCATTTGCCAGAATTGTCATGGTTTTCCCAGACGCGTCCAATATCCCAAAACCCGGTGATGCCAAACTGGCCGGGAACAATATAACTCGCCACATCTGCCAGTTTAATCCTTAATTCCAGGTTATTGTAGAAACTATGTTGCCCGGCAAAACGATATTGCCGGTAACCATACAGGTTTTCATGTCCCCCGATAAACGCCGACTGGTAAAATGCTGCCTTTCCTAATCCAATTACGCCGCCCATCCTTTCTGCCAGTACAATACCCGACTGTCGTGTCAAACTTTTGTAAAAAGCAAACTCAGGGATCAGTTGCGCGTATGACCTGGCAAAATTATTTATCCCTTTGTATGCCTGGAAACGGATATTTATATAACTACCCCATTGCGGAAAAGTTCGATTGTTGCGTGTATCCCGGTTAAACTGGGCGGCAAAACCCAGGTGCCATTTTGATTTTTCAACGGTAAGGCTGTCATAAGAACCGATCAGGGAAACGTTTTCGATAAACCTGCCTTTGTTATCATCCTCGTCAAAGCGATAATAATACAAAGAAGGACCGATACTAAAGGCTGAATTGTTTGTTCTCCATCGAAAAGCAGGATCCAACTGGTAGGTGCTGTAACGGGTGCGGTAATATTTTTTGTAATCACCGGTTTTATTAAAAACAGTTTCATTACCGCGACCAAAGAAATTGACGGTATTATTGGGTGCCCTGGCCAGTGCCTGCAATACAAAATCAGTTTTCCCAATCGCATGAATCCATTCTCCATCGTATTTGATGCGGTAGGCGCCAGTGGCGAAGGCATATCTCGCCAGCAACTGGTGTGAACTTGCGTAGGGTAGCTTCCGGAATCCTTCCTGTTTTGTAAACTTAAAACCTGCGCCAATGATAAATCCGTCGTCAATGTTCAGACCTGCCACCACCAGTGGCATCCATACATTGTAGAGAGAGACCGGGACAAAGGCTGTGTTGAGGCTGTCGGACGAGATATGTCGTTTTATTCCTGAAAAATTCCCGGTATAAACCGATTCATTGGGCTTATTGTAAATATGCGCTTTGGCCCTTGGGCTGGCAACATGAAATATCTTTCTTTCATTACCACCAATGATTCTCAATTTGATGGCAGAAGATGTGTGATTTAAAATGATACTGTCATTGCCATTGTAAGTATAAATCCTGATCTCTTTTGTAAGGTCGGGATCGAAATCCTTATTCATGAGCTGGTCTTCGACAACACCGCTCTTGCTGATCTTGGAAATGCGAATTTTCAAACCACCATTTGCTGCATCGTCCACCTGTATCCATTCGTGTTTGTCGGTGGCCTGGATATCGGCGATCTTTTGTATGAACCGGTAGTACTGATCCATCGCATCCGGTATCCTGTCGCGTCGCGATGTAAGGATCTTAAACAATTTTTCATGTCGCAGTTCGTACGCAGGTTTAGGTAGCCTTTTTAAGCCAGCCTCAAGCACGGAGTCGGTTACAGATACTTTGAAATCCCTTGCGGCCTTCATCCATACGTCATGTGTAAACTGAAAAGCCGGGTATGCGTTCACAAACCTGGTTTTAAAAAGTACCCATTTTACTTTTTTAATACCCGGATCAAAATCCCTCAGGGTAGGCAACACATATTCTTTCGACGCCATGCGGGGCACCAGCCCCTGCGTGACATGAAACACCTGGTCGCGATCGCGGGGTATGCCCAGGTAATGTTTTGTTTTGCCTTTTACCTGGTCTTTCCATCTCCACTGGTCTTCATGCCTGTCCCAGTCGCCAAGCAGCATATCGAGCATACGGGCCTGCAGGAATTCTTTTGCGAGTATCGTGTTATCATTGTCTTCTCGCAAATTCTTTTTCATCTTTTCGGAGTTGTCCGAATCACCGAGCGGTTCTCTTTCTTCAAACAGGGCTACCA
>JAEZRB010000148.1 GCA_023412975.1 Bacteroidota bacterium
TTTTGATTTTTGTGTACAGGAAGCAGTCTCACCTCCCAATGACGAATGTGCGGATGCGATAGAAGTCGCGACACAACCGGTAGGCACCGACTGCAATAGCGGAACTTCAGCCACCACTATTGGTGCCGGTGCTTCCACACCTGTTCTTGATTGTCCCAATGACTATGCAGACGATGATATCTGGTACAGTTTTGTCGCCAATACCAGTGCGATACGTATACATTTCAGCAATGCGAAACTGGCCACTTCTGTCTCGGGCAATGGTAATCTCGGTTATGCCATATACGATGCGCCCTGTGGTGGTGGGGTTCCCATCAGTTGTGGGGAAAATATTGGAAACGGCAGGGGTGACGAACTGGTGGGTGGCCTGGTACCCGGTAATCGGTACTTTCTCCGATTCTTTTCTTATGCCTTCAACCGGTATATCAATTTTGATTTTTGTCTGGTCGATGTTGACCTTCCTCTCAATGATGAATGCGTCAATGCCCTGGAACTGACGGTAAGCATTAGTTTTTGCACAAATCCTTTGCTGACCAGTCTTAGCAATGCAACCACTTCACCAGGTTTTGGTGCGCCGGATTGTGCAGGCCTTTCGGGCAGTGAAGATGTTTGGTATAAAGTGATTCTGCCGCCATCAGGCAACCTCGTTGTTCAAACCTCCATGGCGGATTACGATATCATCGACCTGGTGATGGAAGCCTGGGCAGGAGATTGTGGCAGCCTGTCGCTGATCGCCTGCGATGACAATAGTAATCCCGAACCGGGCATTGGCACACTTCACCCGAGGATCGAGCTGGCGGGCAGAACGCCGGGCGAAACGATTTATATCCGTATGCTGGGAAAAGGCGGTATCAATTTCGGGCCGTTTACGATCTGTGCCTGGGATGCTTCGGTGATTGCGAATGTGGCGGGCGGTGGTGATTGTGTGGACGGTCAAACGGTCACTATCAGCGCGGCCAATGGTAATCATTATATGTGGGTACCGGTATTGGATGCGGCTGGTGATGTAATCGCCGAGATCAATGCCAATGGCCACGAGCTTGGAACAGTGAATACTTCTTTGTTTGTTTCGACAACAGGAACGCTTCGTACCGCCACCGGCGCCAATTATCTCGATCGCAATATCGCCATCGAAACCGCGGCACAGGCTTCAACCAGGCTCAGAATTTATTTTAAAAGCGATGAATTTGAAGCCCTTCGTCTCGCCCATCCTACTCTTACGGGCCAACAGCTACGTATACATAAGGACGAGGATCCCTGTCGCGCTGGTTTACCAGCCAGCCCGCAACTGATCGAGCCGGAGCAGGCAGGAAATTATGGTGATGATTATTTCATTGAACTCGAAACACCCGGCTTCTCCAGTTTTTATATTACCGACCTGGTGGATCCCCTGCCGGTGGAGCTGATCTCTTTTGAGGCATCATGTGAAAATGATGGTGTAAAACTTCGCTGGTCAACCGCGACGGAGATAAACAACAAATATTTTGAGCTTGAAAAAAGCAGCGACGGGATCGATTACCAAACCATCGCCCAAATCCCCGGTGCTGGCAATACTTCGACGATCACGAATTATGAGTATACCGATCAAACCTTCAACAGTAACCAGGCATTATACCGCCTGAAACAAACAGATATCGATGGCAGGTTTGAATACAGTAATGTTGTTCGTTTGAGTTGTGCAACTGATGCCGGCCTGCGGGTCTTCCCCAACCCATTTACTAATAACCTGGAAATTGATCTGAATGGCCGGTTTGAAAAAGGTCAATTGCTGATCCTGGATGCTTTGGGCAGGCAGCGGATCATCCAATCCTTCAGCGCTTCTTCCTCGAGGATCAGCATCCAGGCTTCGGCGCTTGAGCCGGGGATATATTTCTTAAAAATCTGGGATGTAAAAACCGGGGAGTATTTGCAGAAGAAATTGGTTAAGAGAGGGGATTGAGATATGATCGTTGGAAGCTAGTTCAAGTTATCAATGACTACAGAGTTCGTCAAACCTGGAAGGGCAATCAGCCTTTCAGGTTTGACTTTTTAAGCCCATACTAGCTTTACTCATAAGAATTTTCATTTAGTCAAATGATTTACTATTTTAAAGCTCGCTTTTTAATGTAAAATACACCTGAAGCTTAAAAACTAACAGAACATTTCTAAAAATGCTGACCATAAATGAATTGCTACATAAGCGTGGGCTCCCGCAAAATGCTAGAACCAAATTAGTTCGCCATGCAGACATCCGTTTCCCTTTATATGACAATTATAAATTTAACATTGAAAAATTCCTACATTGGCAAAGCGAACACTCGAAACCTATTTTTCACAATTGCGAATACATCGTTTCATTCTTAGGTGAGGAGGGTAGGAAATCGAGATTCATAGGTGTATATAAAGTAGACGGTTTCAATGTTGGCCAAAATAATAAATTCTATTATATCTTAAATGAGATTAATGGTTTTGAAGATATAAAAGAAAGAGTAATAGTAGACTGGATATCAATTCCACGAAGCTGGCATCAATGGATGTCGAATGTCGATGAAAAGCCAATAATTGAAGTTCTCCCGATTGACACATTCCATCGAAGATCGTTTTCGGACTATCTCGATTTCATTCTAGACTTTAGTGAACTTAAAGAAATTATCAGAAACAAAGAGGCATTTAAAGAATGGCATCAAATGTTATCAGCAGTAAAAGGCATTTATTTAATTCTAGATAAATTAACTGGAAATAAGTACATAGGCTCAGATTATAGTGATACCGGGATTTTAGGACGATGGCAAGAGTATGTAAATACAAACGGCCATGGCAATAACAAAAAATTAAAAGAGTTAATTGAAAATGACATTAGTTATTCAAGGCATTTTCAGTTTACAATATTAATGACACTTCCAAAGACAATGACGCCTCCAGAGGTAATAAAGAGAGAGCAACTCTATAAGCAAAAACTGGGAAGTAGATCATTTGGCCTGAACGAAAATTAAGCAATTGAAAACGGATGCTCAACATGGGATTCCCGCTTACGGTAGCTTATGAATCAAACCGCCAATTTTCAGAAATTTCGTGATAAACAAAAAATTAAGAACTGCAGTTATTGGCTGGAAGAAAAGCGGTATCCAATATGAGGTTTTCTGGCATGCTGATGAACTTTGGATTATGAAAACGGCTTTATATCTTTACTCTGAACGGCAAATCCTTCCTATCAAGAAAAATAGACGCACCGAAAGTTCCACAAATGAGCGTCACCCCAGTCTGACTCTTCGATGAAAAACAAGATTGGTATTAAACTACGTGAATATGAAAAAAGTATTACTCATATCATTCTTGAGCCTACTCGTTTGCGATCTTTTTGCGCAAACCAATACAGACTCTTCTAAACATTTGACGTTTAAAGGTGTTCCACTTGATGGAACGCTAGATGATTATGTTTCCAAAATGCGAAAAAGCGGGTTTAAACTTGTTAGCAGGGAAAATGGAATTGCAGTACTCCAGGGAGACTTCGCCGGCTATAAAGATTGCTATGTCGGTGTATCTACGTTAGACCAAAAAGACCTGGTTCACAAGATCGGTGTTATGTTTCCAGAGAAAGATAATTGGTCAAAACTTTCTGGAAATTATTTCGACTTAAAAACGTTGTTAACAGAAAAATATGGCAAACCATCTGACGTCGTAGAGACTTTTGAAAGATCGTCTGGGGCAAGGGATGATCAAGCCAAAATGTATGAAGTTAAGTTCGACCGTTGTAAATATTATTCAACTTGGGAGACAGACAAAGGGGAGATTCAACTATCGATTGACCACGATAGCGTATTAAGTTGCTTTGTCAGACTAGTCTATTTTGACAAGCTCAATAGTGCAGCAATTAAAAAACAGGCATTGGACGACTTGTAAGACTTCGAATCTTACGTAGAGATTACTGTGTGAATTAGGATTAAATACGAGCTCTTTTTCTATCCACCTTCAGTGTCAGCATGGCAATAATAACAGGAAATATGACGACGTTACCAAGTATTTAGGTCAATCAAGTACTTCGACTACGAATTGACTTTCGTGATGAGGACTAGCCAAAATCGGGAAGTATGGAAATCATACTTGCAATATTTTTCACCATAGCAATATTGGTAGTAGTTTTTCAGAACTACTCGAACGGCCCCTCACCCCGCCGAAATTATCCGAGCGATGATCTTCCTTCGGCAAAGCAAATGCTCAGGGTAAATCACCCGTTCCCAAAATTTAGCTGGCGCCGGTTATTTCCATCCCAATCCGACCGCCGGAGAGATTATTATCGAAATGTATATCTCAAATCAGACGCCTGGAAGCGGAAACGTTACGTAGTTCTAAGACGAGACAACTGGCGGTGCGTGTATTGTGGTGGACGAGCCACACAGGTCCACCATAAAAGGTACGCGAAAAGAAATATTGGCAGAGAACCAATTGACTGGTTAGTATCTGTATGTAAGGCTTGTCATGAAGCGCAGCACCAATAAGCCAATGAAGATTAAAAATTAAGAAATTTACACATCAACCCATCCTCCCAAATGAGCAGGCAATCCGAATTACAATTTCTCCGTTCTGTCAAGACAGGTAAAGGATTAATCAAACTGGTTCACAACCTTCGTAAGATCCGGCGTAAAGCCAATGTCAAAGGTGCGAAGCGTCAAAGTCTTACCAAGCCTCAGCGGGCGCTAGTTCTAGCAAAAACAAACTCCAGGTGTCACGTATGTGGTATAGATGTTAGACTCGATAATTTTCATGCGGACCATGTAAAGACACATATTTCAGGTGGCACTCACGAAGAATCGAATTACCTGCCTAGCTGCAAGACATGTAATAGTTATAGGTGGCATTTCGCACCCGAAGAACTACAAATTATTTTAAAACTGGGTGTCTGGGCAAAGGGGCAGTTGCTGCGGGAGTCCGAAATAGGCAAAGAAATCGCGTCAGCATTCGTTAAACACGAAATGAAAATAAAAAAACGTCGTAAGGCACTAAAACTCTAACCTAAATGGCGTCTTCCCCAAAATATTGGCTAACCTTAATTCTATCACTACTATCTATACCCGCATTAGCCCAGCAAAACCAGTTTTCCACCATCAATGCAAAACTGGATTCCTTTATCCATGTGCAAATGAAAAAAAAGGGTATCGCCGGTTTGTCGGTGGCGGTGATTCAGGCCGGAGAAATCATTCATGCACGTGGTTATGGTTATGCCAGCCTGGAGCATAAAGTTCCGGCAACGGCTGAAACGGTTTACCTGATGGCATCGGTCACAAAAACCTTTGTGGCCGTGGCTACCATGATGCTGGTGGAAAGAGGTAAGATTACCCTGGATGATACTGTTGGCAAGTATGTACACGATATACCCCCGCACTGGAAACCGGCGACCATCCGGCAGTTGCTGAGCCATACTTCCGGGATAAAAGGAAGCGTGGACTGGCCACCACCCTGCAAAACAGAACTGAAATTCGACAATTACAATTATACCCGTGCCGATGTGATCAACGAAACCGCCTGTCTGCCCCTGAGTTTCACACCGGGTGAAAAATTCGAATACAGCGGAAGAGGCTATTATGTCCTGGGGATGCTGATCGAAGCTGTTTCGGGAAAGACATTCGAGCAATTCTTAATAGAAAATATTTGCAAGCCCCTGCAGATGAACAATACTCGGATGATCGACTACCGCAGCATAATCCCCAACCGGGCCCTGGGTTATCAAAAACAAAATGGCCAATACGTGAACAAAGTATTGCCCCAGGATCCAATCGTTGAATTTACAGATGGCGGCCTTATATCCACCGTGATGGATATGGCAAAATGGGATGCAGCCTTATCATCTGAAAATCTTCTGAAAAAAGAAACACTGCAACTGATGTTCACGCCCGTTAAGATCAAAGACGGGTTCGCACCATTTGGCCTGGGGTTTGGCACTACACCCTATAAAGGACACAGTCGTGTGGGGCATATCGGCAGGATACCGGGATTTGAAAGCGCGTTTACACGCCTGCTGGTCAAAAAGATCAGCGTCGTATTATTTATCAATACTGAGCTTGATTCGGGGCAGATGGAAATGGCGAATGAGATAGCGTCCTTCTATTTTTAATTTTGTATACTAAATCCATTTATAGCCGGGGAGACGGGAAGAAGGGAAGGATATCTAATTTGAGGTTGCAACTAGTCAATAGATATGACTGGTAAAGCCTCGCTTCATATCATGAAATCTAAAAAACCAATCAGCTCTATATGAATAGGCTAAAAATCTTTACGCTATCAGCTTTAATTATGCTGAACTTTTCCTGCAAAAAAGGACAGGACAAATATGCAATTAAAGACTTTAGAAAATCTCTTCAACCCTTCCTCTCCAAAATTGTATCCGAAGGAATCGTCACATACCAGGACAGTGCAGCTATTAAAAGAATATCAGATGACGAATTGATTATGCTGGAAAAGGCTGAAAATCCAATATTACGAGCGACTGCACTTCAGGAAATGATGGATAGGGTTTCCTTTAATACCTATGACATCGTGAAGAATCATCTCGATGATACTGCAATCGTCGCCTCTGACTACGGAGAGTTTGGGATCAAGTTTGAAACAGTATCGGATTGTTTAATTAATGTAGCACGTTGGGAAACCGCTAATGAAAGAGATAAAACTATCGAAGCTGTTCTTTCAAAACATAATTATTTAGAATCTGCCTATACCATTCTTACAAGTATAGAAGCACAGGAAAAATATTATCCATACATAAAGGATATGGCGACAAGACCGAGGCGTTTAAGCCGGCATGAGGGCTATGAACTGGGTTTTAATGAAATCGAATACGCCCTGTTCGGCCTGGCCGGATTCAAAAAGAAAGAGGATGTGCAAATAATTAAGAATAAAATGATGAACCATGTCTGGGACTTAAGTTATATTTCTTTCCGACTAATGAAAGAGTTCCCGGACACCGCATATCTTGATGTATTGCAAGAATATCATCGAAGGCAGTTCTACATGTTTTCAGGGAACAGACCTCATGGGTTTACCGGATACAATGCGGATAAGGCTTCTCCAGAAAATTTTATTGATGCATTAGTGGTTCAACAAAATGAGAGGAGTGCAAGCTTATTAGATACGATACTCATTTACCTGCCGAAAGTTACATGTATGCCCGACAAAGAGACTATACTCGATCACGCTATAGAACAAATTTGGAATCATCCCTGTCCTGCATATACTCGAATTAGAGAAAAAGTAAAATTTAAGGCCAAAAAAATACTAGAAGGACGTTTATCTCTTGACCCGATCGATATTCCCATCGACACCACAAAGAGAAGATACCATTGGTATTATTAGAAAACAGTGCAAATCGATACCTTATCGTGTGTGCTCGTCGATAGTTAAAGTAATATCCCACGCCCTTCAAATCTGGAACAGTTATTGTCGCAGTTCCTGCTTCGGTATGATCAAGAATTATTATTACCTGGCGGCGGGGATACTGGCTATTGTATTTGCTGTTACACATGCACTGAACGGGCAAAACACTGTCCTTCCTTTGCTCCAAGTGCCCTCCATCACCGGAGAAACCAGGTCCGTATTTTTCTATGTCTGGCATATCATCACGGCAGAGAATTTTGTCTTTGGCATGGCTTTCATTTATATGGCCTTCCAGGTCAATCAGCCGAAACTCAGGATTGCAGCCTTTCTTATCGCCGCCCTGCTGATCATTCGCTGGATAGTAATTTTTGGTACTACACTGTTTTACACACCCGGGGCATTAAAAAACATACTGGTCGACACGATTGCCATCGCTATTTATGTCACGCTGATCATACTCGGCACTAAAGCCAGAGCGAAACAGGCGAAAGTCTAATTACTGAAGGATTCGGCAGAAAAGGATCACCTTACAATAAAATATCCCAGCCACCTTGCAAATCATACCATACACTCAAAAATTCTGAGATTCTATCCTGAAAGCTTTACTTTCGAGCCATACAACTGAAACCCGGATATTTGACGAACCCTGGCAATTGACCTAAACGATAAATAAGACCATCATGAATAAACACACTAATTATCTCTTCCTGTCTGGATTCTTTTTGGTAGTATTTCTTATTGCACAATTCTCAGATATATACCAGCCTCCTACCTGGTTTAAAGCCTTTGTACTGATCTTATGCTTTACCTTTCTGGTGACCGGGTTATCAAATAAAATCAAAAACAAAAGTTGATAAACAGTTCCAGTCTGTGTTTACAGGGGACAATAAATATGTTCACCCGGTATTAGCATGTCCCGGTTACATTCAATTATTATTTTAAAAATGAAGAGTTCTATTTTCCTGTGTGTATACAGCCTGATAATCCTTACAGGTTGTAAATCTAAAATCAGCCTGGACCAACTGAAAACATTTGCGCCCACCGAAAATTATCCTGATGATGCATTTCTTGATACCGTGAATAATAAGAAAGCGCTGGTGATCGTTGCACACGACGACGATGATTGTGCCATGTCAGGGACTATCGCCGGGCTTACAGCCAAAGGCTGGACCATAAAATCCATAAGTCTTCAAAATCATGTGCTGAAAAATACAGGTAAAAATCCTTCGGAGATCATTTCCTCCGGCAACGAACTGCTGCTGGAAGACGGTTATTACCGCAAAGGACTTGACACGATGAAAACACCGTACCTCCCCATCCCCTACGATCAAATGAAGGAACAATTCCTCACCGAAAAGATCAGCGAGGCCATTATTCAAAAGGTCAACGAATTTAAACCCGCTGTCATCTTTACACTCGATAACGAAAAAGGCGGGTATGGTC
>JAEZRB010000205.1 GCA_023412975.1 Bacteroidota bacterium
GGTATGAGCCGCCACTTTGAAACAGAGGAAAAAAGAAAAGCGGTGATTGAAAACCATGGCGAACAAAAGCTCATAAGCATGCTTGAGCAACTCAATGATCCCGATAAGATCCGCTGGACCTATTCACATATCCTTCCTAATTTCCTCAATCAGGCTATTGGGCAGTTGGCCCTGGTGGAAGCGATATAACTTTGGTGCTCATTAATTGTAAACTGGGTACCAGGTCGTCCCTTTCGAATATCATCAGAGCTAGAGTCAATGGACGTTGAGTTGCCCTCTTTGCAGATACCAGGCAGCACATCGAGTCTGGTGTTTTACACAAACGCTGCCTGTAATACTTATTTATTACTTCGTGAACTTTTTTGCTGTAAATTGACCTTACTAAATCAGTCAGCATGGTTCCATCATTACGCCAGCATTTCAATTCAAACTTCACAAAGGAAAAATATGACGCATTTTTAAAGGAGTTGCAAGGCTTGTACCCGGGCGCCATCGAATTCCGTGTTGCTGAAACGCCTCTCTTTATACCAAAAGATTTTACTGCCAAACTGCTTGATGCCTGCGAAAGCATTGTCGATATAATTACTGATCAAAAATTTGGTGAGCTGACAAAAAACGCGATACCTGCTGAACTCAAAGTGCCTAATGAGAATGAACATTCCCACTTTATCGCCTTCGACTTCGGTATTTGCGTTAATGAAGAAGGTAAATATGAGCCTCAATTGATAGAAATGCAGGGATTCCCCAGCCTGTTTGCCTATGAGGTAGCATTGGATGATGTCTTTCGAAATCATTTTGAGATACCGGCAGACTATTCCGCCTACCTGGGTGGTCACGATAAACAATCCTATATTGAACTTTTCAAAGAGATTGTGCTGGGCGATCATGCCCCCGAAAATGTAATCCTGCTCGAGATCTTTCCCCATCAACAAAAAACAAGGATCGATTTTTATTGCACACAACAGTATACTGGTGTCGCACCCGTCTGCATCACCGAACTAATTAAAGAAGGAAAGAAAATTTTTTATCTGAAAGATGGAAAGAAAACAGAAGTGAAACGTATTTATAACCGTGTCATCTTCGACGACCTTCAGCAACAATCACCGGAAGTACAGGAAAAAGGTAAAATCCTCTTCGAAGAGCTCGACGTGGAATGGGTTCCGCACCCTTCCTGGTTTTACCGTATCAGTAAATACACACTCCCCCTGATCAGGCATCCCTATGTGCCACCTACTTTCTTTCTCGACCAGGTCACACAGTTGCCCGAAGACCTGGAAAACTATGTCCTTAAACCTTTGTTCTCCTTCGCGGGCCAGGGCGTGGTCATTGACCTCACAAAAGATGACATCGAGCATGTAAAAGACCCCGGCAACTGGATTCTGCAACGGAAAGTAAAATACGCGGATGTGATTGCCACACCCGATGTGCCGGCAAAAGCGGAAATCAGGATATTTTATTTTTGGAAAAATGGCGCTGCGCGACCCGTGCCTGTGAACAACCTCGCCAGACTTAGCAAAGGCAAAATGATCGGTGTCCGCTACAACAAGGACAAAGAATGGGTTGGCGGCAGTTATTGTGTATTTGAAAAATAAACCTGGGCACAGGTTTTATTCAAATGAAACTTGTAAACGAAAGATGATATTTCTTACCTGTATTTTCTATCATTAAATTAATTCCAACCGATGCAACAAATAAAAAATGTTCCTCCCCGGGAACTGGTTCCAGGCTTTCTTGGTCACTATGTTCATGGAAAAGATCTGACCCTGGGTTATATTGAAATAAAAGCCGGCAACGACCTTCCGCAACATAAACACCCGCATGAACAGATCACCTTTATTCTCGAAGGCCAGCTGGATATGGTCATCGGCGGCGAAGCCTGTAGTTTAAGTGCCGGTATGTATTATGTGATCCCATCTAATGTGCCCCATGGAGCTGTGGCTGTGACGGATTGTAAGGTGATTGATGTGTTCAACCCGGTAAGGGAAGACTATAGGTGAATGTGGAGATGTGAGAATGTGAAAATGTGGAGATGTGGAAATGTGAGAATGTGTGAATGTGGAGAAGTGAAAATGTGGAGATGTGAAAATGGATAATTGAATTGATAAATTATTTCCAAAGATCCCATTGCGTTATTTTACTTTGATTTTCCGTTTTTTCACTTTGGTTTTGGCAAATTTTGATTAGATATTTACACCCTGATTAATCAAATTATCGATTGGATGTAAATATCCTGATCGAACATAAATAGTGTACATCGACTGGAATAACCAAACCAGTTGACATACTACCTTATTTGAAAACTTTGGTGTGCTGGAAGGCGGGGGAGGGCATTGGGGAGGGCCCGCCGGAGGCAGCAGAATCTGAATCGGAAGCAAAATCAAGAAAATATGCTAGTCATCATATTTACGACTTCAGCAAACTTTCTTATCACCTTCAAATCCCTCACAATAAAACCGATACCAATATTTATCGTTAATCCCGAAAATTCTTCTTCAACTCCATCAGCTTCGCCTGGAATGGATTTAACTTTTCCTCCCTGACTTTTGCACCAACGGGTCTCCTGACCTGGGTTCCACTCCTGTCTCCCGATTCGCTCCTCGCACCATCCTTCATCGACAAAGCAATCCTTTTTCGCGAAGGCTCCACTTCGAGTACCGTTACCATCACTTTCTGGTTTAGTTTGATCACTTCATTGGGATCACCAACATACCGGTTGCTCAAATGTGAGATATGCACAAGCCCATCCTGTTTTACGCCAACATCTACAAAGGCCCCGAAATTGGTGATATTGGTTACGATACCGGGCACTTTCATTCCAGGCTTCAGATCTTCCATCGTAGCCAGGCCTTCTGCAAACCGAAACTCTTCGATCGGCGATCGCGGATCGCGACCGGGCTTCTCCAGTTCCTTTAATATATCTTCAATAGTATACTGACCGATCGCCTCCGATACAAAATCCTGCACCCTGATCTTTTTCCGGGTATCAGACTTCTGAACCAGGTCGTCTATAGTACAATTTAACTTAGCTGCCATCGCTTCCACCACCTGGTAACTTTCAGGATGCACAGCTGAGTTGTCGAGAGGATTTGTAGCATTTGGTATGCGTAAAAATCCCGCGCTTTGTTCAAAAGCCTTGGGACCAAGCATAGGCACTTTCTTTAGTTCTTCGCGGCTTTTGAAACTTCCGTTTTTAGCGCGATACTCAACAATATTTTTTGCTACAGTGGCGCTTAAACCAGAAACATATGTCAGCAAATGTTTGCTCGCTGTATTCACATCTACACCCACATAGTTTACGCAGCTTTCCACTACCTGGTCTAGCGACTCCTTTAAACGGGTTTGATTCACATCATGCTGGTACTGCCCCACCCCAATACTTTTTGCATCGATCTTTACCAGTTCACTAAGAGGATCCAGTAAACGACGGCCAATACTGATTGATCCGCGAACTGTCACATCCTCACCAGGAAATTCTTCACGGGCTACCTCGCTGGCAGAATAGATAGAAGCGCCGCTTTCATTTACCATGAAAACAGAAACCGGCCTGCCAAAATCGATACTGCGCACCAGCTGCTCTGTTTCCTTACTGGCAGTACCATTGCCATAGCCGATCGCGTCGATTTTATATTTCGAAACTATGTCTCTCAATGTCTGGACCGATCTCTCCCATTCATTCTGCGGCGCATGTGGATAGATCGTTGTATTGTAAAGAAACGTTCCCTGCTCATCAAGACAAACCAGTTTGCAACCAGTTCTAAACCCGGGATCCAGTGCCAACACGCGTTTATGTCCCAGGGGGGAAGCAAGCAGTAGTTGCCGCAGGTTTTCCGCAAAAACACGAATGGCTTCTTCATCCGCTTTTGTTTTGCTCTGCAACCTGAACTCGGTTTCGATGGAAAAGCGCAATAAGCGGTTGAAACTGTCCTCTACCGCCAACTTGACCTGTTCCGATGAGGAGCTGGATGATTTTACAAATAAATGCTGCAACAATCCAAGAGCCGTTTCTTTTTCAACAGAAATTTCCATGATCAAAAAGCCTTCCTTTTCACCCCTGCGGATGGCGAGGATGCGATGGGATGGACATTTAGCCAGGGGTTCACTAAACTCGAAGTAGTCACGATACTTCTGCGCTTCCGCCTCCTCTTTTTTCGAGCTAAGTACACGCGATGAGAACATGGCTGTATCCTGGAAAAGTTTACGTACGGCATTGCGGGCCTGTTCATTTTCCGATACCCATTCTGCGATAATATCCCTTGCGCCCTGCAAAGCATCAGCTGTATTTTTTACCTGCTCGGTGATATACCGGCTGGCCTCTGCTTCTATGTCTATATTTTTTTGTTCAAACAAAACGGTAGCCAGAGGCTCAAGGCCTTTTTCAATAGCAACAGAGGCTTTAGTTTTACGCTTAGGCTTATAAGGTAAATAGATATCTTCCAGTTCAGTGGCGTCTACCGAATCCTCAATACGCTTTTTTAATTCCGGCGTTAGTTTCCCCAGTCCGTCGATCGTTTTTAAAACGGTATCCTTTCTTTTGCCCAGATCTTCAAAATATTTGATCTTTCCGATCACATCTCCGATCTGTACTTCGTCGAGATTACCGGTAGCTTCTTTACGGTAACGGGCAATAAAAGGTATGGTTGAACCTTCCTCATGCAAACTGGCAATACTTTCGACCTGCTTTAAAGAATATCCTAATGTCTTCGAGATTTCCTGTGCATATTTCAATTCCATCATAATCCTTTCTTTAGGGGTAGCAAATGTAAAGCCAGCCGCAAACCAAAAAAATTTGTTTTGTTCACTTTTTATTTACAGGAAATAAACCGCGACACATATCATCTTTTTTGTACCCTCTAAATCAACCATCCTGTCGTCATTCATCGGCCGTATTTTTCAATGCCGATAACACTGGATAAGGATTCCTGACAATGATCTCCCGGCCCTGTAGATCTGAATCACCTGGATTCAGTTCCACCCATGCCCCATCTCTTCTACCGGTTTTAACTTCTATCAGCCTGTATGTATTCTTTCCTTCCACTGCCAGTATATATTCCCCACTCCCGTACCTGACCACCGCGGCATCTGGTACCGCCAGGGCAAGGGAATCACTGACTGCAATACGCGCATTTAAAAACATCCCCGGCAATAATTGTTTAGGTTTCTGATCAAAATGACAATGCACCATGGCAGTGCGGTCATCATCGACATTTCTTGTAACCAGGATGACCCGGCACGGGTACTCAACACCCGGCTCACTGATAAAGGACACCATTACCGGCTGCCCCATCTTTACATTGTTGATATCCTTTTCAAATATTGTCAGCGCGGCATGTAAATCATCAGGATTGATCAACTCAAACAACACATCCGCTGGATTCACATATTTTCCAATGTTCACATTTACGCTGGAAACAAATCCACTGATCGGAGAATACACCGGCACAGTTCGTGAAATTGAGCCCTCGCTCAACCTACCTGGATTAATACCGATCAGCCTCAACTTCTCTGCATATCCCCTCACCAAAACCTTCTGTGAATTATACTCAGACTCCGCACGCTGTAAAACTTTGTCGGCATTTACCTTGTTTTGATTCAAAAGCTGCTGGCGTTTGAAATCCTTTTCGAGAAATTGCATCCTCGATACAGCTACCAGGTAATCCTGTTGCAATTCCACGAGGGCGGGATCTTCCATCGTTGCGATCACTTCTCCTTTGTTCACATGCATTCCCAGCATCAGTTTCGTATGCTTCAGGTAACCTCCCATGGCAAAACTTACCGATACAATATTCTGGGGAGGTACATCCACCTGGCCGTTAACCTGTAATTCTCCTTTTAACTGGCGCTTCCCGATCACAGCTGTCTCGATTCCTGCATTCTGGACCTGCTCCTCAGTCAGCGATACAACATCATCTTCAGTAACCGGTTGAACGGCCTGCGTTTGCTCCTTCGCCTGGCAGGCGTATAGAACCGTAGTAATAATGATTAAAATAATATAACGCATAAAATCTATTTAATAGTTAAATATTCAAGTTCGATCAAAGCCTGGTTGTACTGGCTTACAGCGCCAATATATCCCAGTTGGATGTTGACAGCGCTGTTCATTAGCATCGTCCATTCTACATAGCCGATCTCGCCATTTTCAAAGCCCTCTTTGGCGTGGCTGATCAACAGCTCAGCCTGTTTTAAGCCTCCCTGTTCGTAATAGGCAAGGCTCCTCTGATACTTCTTTACTTCTTCATGTGCCTGCTCAATATCCGACCTTATGCGTTGAGCAGTAATTTCTGTTTGCATACGGGCTACCTGTTCGTTGATACGACTTGCCCTGATCCGGTTCTTTGTAGCCTTGTTGATTAAAGGAATCCCGAGGGTGAGGTTGAAAGCGCTAAACCGGTCGCCGCCATTAAAATATTCCTGGCTTACGCCGTCCCTGGACTGATAGCCGATAATAGACATATTGCTATAACCCAAACCAATATCTGGAGTAAGCAGGGTTCGCTCTTTTTGCGTTTGAGCGACTGTCAATTTCTCCTGCACGCGGTTATACCGTAACCGGGGATGGGCGGCGATACCTATCGTATCTGCCGCGTTAATCCCTGCCTGATCCTTCTTTAAAGAGGAATATGAAGGCAAAAGCAGATCTTCTGTATTGAGAAACCTTTGCAATCGAAGCTGAACGATTTTCAAATCATCTTCCAGTTGCTGCTTTTGTAAACTGAGTTGCTGCGACTGTGCATCAGCACTTACCTTTTCAAGCATATTTGTCTCTCCTGCTTGCAGGCGTAGTGCTGCTGATTGCTGGAACTGGTCAAAAACAGAATCAAGCCTGTTCAGCATTTTTCTACGTTCCTGCATTTCAGCCATCTGGTAAAACAACATCGTGACTTCTCTCACGATCTCTGCTTCCTGCCAGTTCACCCTTTGCTGCTGCACCTCTTCCTGTGCTTCATAAAGCTGCCGTTGTCGCTTGTATACTACGGGCAGACCAAACGCCTGGTTGATTGAAAACCGGGTATCATTATTCATGCTGTTGATCTTTCCATACTCCACTTCAAACCGGGTTTTGTCAGGACTGAAAACCCCATTCTGCAATTGTCGCCAGTATTCAGTTTGCTTTCGCTCTGCCTGTAGGGACAGGTTTTGACTTTTAGCCAGGCTGATCATCTCATCAAGATTCATTTCCTTTTGAGAAAAACCAAATTGGGAAATTAATAGTGTTATAATTATGGCAATACTCTTCTTCGATTTTCCAAAAGCTTTTCTTTCAAGCCAGGTATAAAGTATTGGTAGCACCACAAGGGTTAAAAAAGTTGCGGTTATCAATCCCCCGATCACAACAGTAGCCAGCGGCCGCTGCACTTCTGCGCCAGGCCCATGACTCAATGCCATGGGCAAAAAGCCCAGTGATGCCACGGCTGCAGTCATCAACACCGGTCTCAACCGTATCCTAGTCCCTTCCATAACAATTTGTTTTATATCTGTGATGCCTTGTTTTTTAATTCGGTTAAATTCTGTGATCAGCACGATCCCATTTAATACTGCTACGCCAAATAGCGCGATAAAACCGATACCGGCAGAAATACTAAATGGCATACCACGCAACCACAATGCGAAGACACCGCCAATTGCTGATAGTGGAATGGCTGTGAAAATGAGCAAGCCATACTTGAGCGAGCCAAAGGCGAAATACAACATGACCAATATCAGTAATAACGCGGCGGGTACAGCGATCGACAAACGCTTTTCCGCTTCTATCATATTTTCAAACTGGCCACCATATTTAATATAATAGCCCGACGGCAATTTCATTTGTGTGCTAACCTTCTTACTCAACTCTTCCACCACCGATTCTACATCCCTTTCACGCACATTAAAACCTACAATGATCCTTCTTTTCGCATCTTCTCTTTGCACCTGGTTTGGCCCCTCCTTTATCTCAACCGAGGCAACCTGGTAAAGCGGTACCTGTATGCCGCTTGCTGTAGGTATCAGCAATTGTTGCACATCCCGAACATCCTGACGCAGTTCCTGCTTCAATCTTACCACTAGATCATAGCGCCGCTCATTTTCATAGATCAACCCTGCGCTTTCACCCGCAAAAGAAGCGCGGACCAGCCGGTTCACATCATCTATACTTAACTTGTAGCGTGCCATCGCATCCCGATTGTATTGCACAACGATCTGCGGCAAACCTGTCACTACTTCGACGTATAGATCTCTTGAGCCTTCGACAGTACCGATGATATTTCCCAGGCGGTTGGCATAATCAGACAGACTATCCAGGTCTTCCCCAAATATTTTACAGACTATATCCTGGCGGGCACCTGAGATAAGTTCATTAAAGCGCATCTGTACCGGGAACTGAAAACCTGCAGTCATACCAGGTATTTCCCGCAACGCTTTGCTCATCGTGTCGGCGAGTTCATCGAAAGAAGATGCCGATACCCACTGGTCTTTTGGTTTCAGGTTGATGATGATATCCGTCATCTCAAGCGGCATAGGATCTGTAGGTATCTCGCTAGCCCCGATCCTTGTCACAATTTTTTCAACTTCCGGGAAGCGGGCTTCGAGTATCCTCGCGGCTTTCTGCGAAGTGTTGATCGTTTCTGTCAACGAACTCCCGGTAAGAATACGTGCATCTACAGCAAAATCTCCTTCCTGTAATTTCGGAATAAACTCACCACCCAGTCTTGAGAGAATAAAAACAGAGACCCCAAACAACGTGATTACAATTCCAAGCAGGATACGGGGAAAAGACAATGCTCTTTGCAAAAGTGGTTTATATAGTTTCTCCAGTTTTCTCATCATCTTGTCTGACCAAGTATCGGTGTGTTTAAGCTTTTTGCTCAATACAAGAGATGACATCATGGGGACATATGTAAGAGAAAGCAGGAAGGCACCGATCAGTGCAAAAGTGACAGTCTGCGCCATGGGTCTGAACATCTTCCCCTCAATACCTGTCAATGTGAGTATGGGCAGATACACGATCAGGATGATGACCTGCCCAAATGAAGCGGCGCTCATCATCTTACCTGCTGAGAGCTCGACTTCGCCGTTTAGTTGATCCTGCGAAATTTTCCTTGCTCCTAAAAGCTTTTTGCCATGTGTCAGTTGATGCAATACTGCTTCGACAATAATGACGGCTCCATCCACGATCAGACCGAAATCCAGCGCTCCGAGACTCATCAGGTTTCCCGATACACCAAATATATTCATCATGATAAAAGCAAATAGCATGGCCAGCGGGATCACGGAGGCTACAATAAGCCCGGCTCTCAGGTTACCTAGGAAAAGTACCAGTACCAGCACCACAATCAATGCTCCTTCCAGCAGATTTTTCTTTACCGTGCCCATGGCGTTGTCCACCATTTTGGTACGGTCATAAAAAACCTCAAGTTTTACACCTTGCGGGAGTGTTTGTTTGATCTGTTCAATACGTTCCTTCACACTGGCTACTACTTCCGAAGCATTCGCACCTTTTAGCATCAACACGACAGCCCCGGCCACTTCACCTTTGTCGCTATATGTCATTGCGCCATAACGAACGGCATGGCCGATATTTACTTCAGCCACATCTTTTATATAAACGGGGATACCTGATGCCGTATGACGAACAAATATTTTTTCCAGTTCCCCGATGTTAGCGGCAAGGCCTTCTGTACGGATAAATAATGCCGTGGGTCCTTTTTCAATATAAGCTCCCCCTGAATTTTGATTGTTTTTCTCCAGCGCATCAAACACATCAGCAAGCGTCACGTTCATACTCTTCAGGCGCTCGGGAATCACTGCAATTTCATATTGCTTGAGGTAGCCACCGAAACTGCTCACATCCGCTACACCAGGTATGCCCAACAACTGTCGTCTTACAATCCAGTCCTGGACAGATCTCAGCTCGGTGAGATCATATTTGGCTTCATACCCTTTTTCGGGGCGTAGAATATATTGGTAAACTTCCCCCAATCCTGTAGTAGCTGGCGCCAGTTCAGGAATCCCGGCCGATGCGGGAATTTGTTCTTTCACCATCAACAGCCGCTCAGACACCTGTTGCCTCGCCCAATAGATATCTGTTTCGTCGTTGAATACTATTGTCACGACTGACAAACCAAACCTGGAGATCGAACGCATTTCGATCATACCCGGGATATTGGCGTTTGCCTGTTCGATGGGAAAAGTAACCAGGCGCTCTACCTCAGGTGCCGCCAGTGATGGAAGTACCGTGATCACCTGGACCTGGTTGCTGGTTATATCCGGCAACGCGTCAATCGGAAGTTTTCGAAGGTTAAGTACACCCCATACGACTAATGCAAGAGTGCATAAACCAATAATAAGCTTGTTCCTTACGGAAAAGCGAATAATTGCATGTAACATGTTGAATTATTTCGTGTGCCAAAAAAGATTCAGATCATATCGGATCAGGTACAACGGGGAGGCTGGAAGATATCGAATGCTGAAAGCTGGGGATGATTGATCTCGTTAAAACAATGAAATTCTTTTGCCAGCTCAGATGGTGGTGCAATTTCAATCACCAGGGGATCCGATTCAACGACCGGAATGTTCATCAGGGCAATATTCACGTTCCTAAAGGGAAGCTGCTGGTCCTGCTGGTAATCATCATCCACCAGAAAGGGACCGATATAATGCATTTCAAGAAAACTCAAAAATCCAAGGGAAGGATCAGCTTCACGATGAGTTTGATAGTGCTCGATAAGGAATGGTATTTTTAAAAGCTGGTGAAACTCGGTATAAGCGAGAACATGAATGGAAATAAATAATATACCAATAAGGCGCTTCACGCCGCAAAGATACACTTCACACATTTAACCGGAAAACCTTATCTAATAACGATTGACATAAAAATCAACAAGCCATTCAAGAAACTATGTGCTTACTGTAAATTGGCGGGTATCCCGCATCAATCCCTAATTTCTAATCATTATTGTCCGGGGAACTCTGGAGTACTATAAACCACGGCGGGCACGGTGAGCACAGCGAAAGCCGTTTTCGTGATAAAATCTGCTACGTAGAACAGGACCTGATGCGAATACTTCGCTGTGT
>JAEZRB010000261.1 GCA_023412975.1 Bacteroidota bacterium
GGATATAAAAGCATCGCGTCAAAGCTGAACGGTAACCTGGTGGTACCCGTTGAACCCAAGGGTGTCAAAATATTTCACCCTGCTTCTGCAAATGCCGCTATTGCCACAATGCTTAGGTTCTTTTATAATACAAATGTCAACAATGTCGAAGCGGTTGATTCTTTGGAACAGGCCTATTTTACAGCTTTTGAAGAAACGGTAGGTGGTAAGTTCGATCTCGACGCTTCCGTAGAATATGGTAAAAGCATCGCAGCTTCGGTAATTGAATGGAGTAAACAAGATGGAGCCAGCCAGGCCAATACGGCTTATACCCCACTGGGTGAAGGATACTGGGAGCCTACACCCAATGGTTTTGCAGGCGCCAATATGCCGGGATGGGGAAACAACCGCCTATTGGTTGCAGGCAGTAATTCAGGTGCGATGCCTGGGGGACTTATCCCATTTTCGAAAGAGCCCGGGTCTGGTTTTTATCAAATGGTAAAAGAAGTGTTGGACGTTAGCAAAGTACTTACCACGGATCAAAAGGCGATCGCATTATTCTGGGATGATGCGCCAAATGGACAGTATGTATCTGTTTTCGGTCATTGGTTTAGTGTATTAAAACAGGTATTGGAAAAGGAGAAAACTTCTTTGCCGGATGGGGCAGTAGCTTACCTGCGCCTGGGTGTTGCGATGAACGACGCGACGATCAGTTGCTGGCAGGCAAAATACCAGTATCACACCATCAGGCCGGTGACGTATATCCGAAAATATATGGGTGAGACAGAATGGTCGTCGTTGATCTCAACGCCACCGCACCCTGAGTACGTGTCTGCACATTCTACCATTTCCGCATCGGGTGTGTATGCGTTAGAATCGGTTTTCGGGAATAACTACTCGTTTTCCGATCATACATACGACGGCATTGGAATGAGTACACGGAGTTTCAACAGTTTTGATCATGCAGCGAAAGAAGCCGGGCAGTCGAGGTTTTATGCGGGGATACATTACCAGCCTTCCATAGAAGCCGGGTATACACAGGGAAGAAAGGTTGGCGCGAATGTGGTCAGCCGGTTGCGTACCAGGTAGACGTTTTTAAAGATTCATAAGCAGGACGGTTCAAAGTCACAATAACAAGTAACGGGATCTAAATTGGTGACGCATGAGAACGATCCCGGTTTGCCGCCGGGATCATTTCTGTTCATCAGGTGATCTCCACTAATCAAAACTTTATTTCTGTTAGTTGGCTATTCGTATTAATTTGTCGATCAGGATTTGAGGGAGTTGTTAAGGGTCTAACTCGGATAATTTAAGTTCATGATTTGGTGGCTGATCGTTGAGATCGCATATCTCATCATTTTGGTACTGGTATGCCTGAAGGTTATTTATGATACCCGCAGTCATGTCAAAACACTGGCCTATCTGCTTCTTGTCATCTTTGTCCCGGTTTTCGGCATCATCTTTTATTTTTCTTTCGGAATCAATTATCGCAAGCATAAGTTGTATAGTAAGAAGTTAGTGGATGACGTTCAGCTTGCATCTAAACTGGAGGAGGATATTTTCCGGAAATCGAAACAAACACTTGAAACCAGCGGACCGGCGGTACAGACAAATAAGGAACTGGCGGTATTCCTGCTTTCAAGCGGGCTGAGTACCCTGAGTTCGGGAAATAAGGTTAAGCTGTTGATCAATGGTGAACAAAAGTTTGCTGAGGTGCTGGAAGCTCTTCGAAATGCAAAGCACCATATTCACCTGGAGTATTACATTTTTGAAGAAGGCGGCATTGGAAGGGAAATAGAGGAAATATTAATGGAAAAAGCCGCACAGGGAGTGAAGGTGAGATTTATCTATGATGATTTTGGGAGCCGCTCAATACGGCGCAATATTGCGAAACGGCTCAATAACGCCGGCGTGGAAGCATTACCATTTTACAAAATTATGTTCCTGGTATTAGCTAACCGGCTCAACTACCGCAATCACCGCAAAATTATCATAGTCGATGGCGCTGTTGCTTTTGTAGGTGGCATCAATGTGGCAGATCGTTATCTCAACAATGGGAAGAACAAGCTTTTCTGGCGGGATACCCATTTACGGATCGACGGACCAGGGGTGCATTACCTGCAGTACCTGTTTCTTTGCGACTGGAATTTTTGTACTCATGACAGCGTCTATCCCGACCGGAACCTGTTTCCGCACACAGCCTCTATTACAAAACCGGATAATAAGGTAGTGCAGATAGCAGCCAGCGGACCCGATTCAGATGTGCCGACGATTCTTTTTTCATTGATCCAGGCCATCAACCTGGCAACAAAGGAGATACTGATCACAACGCCGTACTTTATGCCGGGTGATACGATGATGAACGCGCTGGTAATAGCCTCCATGAGCGGTGTAAAGGTGAAGATGCTGGTACCGGGAATTTCTGACTCCGCCTTTATTGATATCGCGTCGCGTTCACACTTTGAAGATCTGTTGCGGGCAGGGGTAGAGATCTATTTTTACCGGAAAGGTTTTGTGCATGCCAAAACTATGGTTGCTGACCGCAAACTTGCTATTGTTGGTACGGCAAATATGGATAGTCGCAGTTTTGAATTGAACTTTGAAGTCAATGCAATTGTTTATGATGAGGAAACAGCCGCGCAGCTGGCAGATGTTTTTGAAGCTGATTTACGGGATGCGGAAATGATCGACGCTGTGGGCTGGCATGATCGGCCAGTATACAAAGTATTGGTGGAGAAAGTGGCCCGGTTGGTTTCGCCATTGTTATGATCAGATTTGCTTTTATCATAACGTGATTGTTATGTTAAAAAGCAATAGGCTTTGGATGACTAACTTTGGATCGTAAGTGACTGGTTATTATCTCCAATGAACATGAAGCGGGATAGTCGTAGCATCATAAATAGCAAGAGTATGGACAATAACGTAAAGAAAGTGGTTGTGGTTGGAGGAGGATTCGCTGGCATCAACCTGATCAAGAAGCTACATCGCGACAAGCGTTTTCACATCACCCTGGTAGACCGGAATAATTATCATTTTTTTCCACCCCTGCTTTACCAGGTGTCGACTTCATTCATCGAACCGTCCAATATCAGTTATCCGTTCCGAAGATTATTCCAGCAAAAGGATAACCTCCGTTTTCACATGGGATCGCTTTTAAATGTGAAGCCTGCTGAAAACACTATTGAGACGGACACAGGTGTGCTGCATTATGATTACCTGGTGATTGCCATGGGGACGGATTCCAACTATTTCGGGATGGAAAACGTAAAGAAGAATGCGTTGCCGATGAAGACAATCGATGAAGCCCTGAATCTTCGGAATCATTTACTGTTGACCATGGAGAAGGCGGTGAGGGCAAAAAGCGTTGAGGAAAAAAGCCGGTTATTGAATATCGTTATCGCGGGTGGGGGACCTACAGGTGTGGAACTGGCGGGTATGCTGGGCGAGCTGGGTCGTTCCATCGCCGAAAAGGAATATCCCGAGATCAGGAATTTTGGAACACATATTTACCTGGTTGATGCCGGACCGGTATTGTTGGCACCGATGAGCAAAAAGGCGCAGGAGGAGGCAAAAAAAGTGTTGAGCAAGCTGGGTGTGAATATTATTTTAGGTAAAGCGGTGAAAGATTATTCAGATGGACAGGTTTTGTTGGCGGATGGTACGATGATCCAAACCGGTACGCTGATATGGGCTTCGGGGG
>JAEZRB010000279.1 GCA_023412975.1 Bacteroidota bacterium
AAGCGCATAATAGCGGTTTTGAACTGCTACTAACCGGCCATATTATCCGGAATCAAAAGCTAAACTGGAGTGTTACCACCTCGTTCACAAGAAACACGAATAAAATATTGAAGACGGGTATTTTGGATGCCGGTAACAAACCCAAAGACGATATTGGCCGCAACAGGTATGTGGGACAACCTATTAATGTAATCCGTACACTTGTTTTTGATGGTATATTTCAATCGACGGAAGATGCTCTCGCTTCTGCACAGGGCACCAAGGGTGGTACAGTCACACCATGGCAAAATGTAGCTACATTATTTGCGGGTGCCATCCGGTTGAAAGATGTAAATGGGGACGGGGTTATAACCGATGCCGACAATGTCCTCATCAATACAGATCCCAGGTGGTTCGGATCAGTGTCTACGCAGGTGTCATATAGAAATTTCGAATTATTGGCTGACCTGTATGTTGTACAGGACGTTACAAAGTACAATCCTTACCTCGGTAGTTTCAACGAAGGCGGTACCCTACAATCTGTAAGAAATGGGATCAAAGTGAATTATTGGACACCCGAGAATCCCTCTCTTACACACCCGCGTCCCAATTACAACAATGCTCCTGCCAATATCAGCACAATGGGTATCGCAGATGCATCCTATGTTAGATTGAGAACGCTGTCACTTGGATACAACTTACCCTCACCGGTACTAAGCAGGTTGAAAATAAGCAGTTTTAAATTTTATATAACCGGTACCAATTTATTCACGATTACAAAGTATAAGTCGTACAGTCCGGAAAATAACCCTAACGAGTTTCCGGACACAAAAGGGTTTACAATTGGGTTGAACATTGGACTCTAAATGGTCGTACTGATTTTAAAAAATTTAAAAACACAGAAAATGAAAAGCAATCATATATATATTAAAGGAAAACTGGCTTTCGCTTTTTTCCTTCTATTCCTTGTATCCTGCAAAAAGTATTTGACAGAGAAACCCACATCGGGCTTCACTGCCGATTTTGTCTATAATTCTCCCGAAGGATTGGAAGCCGGGGTAGTGGCCCTGTATAGCTTTCAGCGTGCTTTTTGGGAAAACCTTGCAAATAACGGCTCCAATCCTATAGTCATTGATGCCAAGGATGATCTTACCATCAGCCGAAATGCTGAGGTAGCCAACTACGGGAGAATGTTTCAGGGAACTAATCCTGACAATAGTGGCGTGTACGGTGATTACTGGAGAACCTATTACCGCATTGTGGACAGGTCCAATGCGCTCATAAAAGCTGCCGAAGCACTACCGGGGATGGATGAAACAAAACGGAACAGGTTGATTGCCGAAGCAAAGTTTTTCAGGGCCAACTCAATATTTACCTTGTTCAGGCTCTTTAATAATATTTATGTGACAACGGAACCTACTACACCTGCCAATGCACTCAATATTATTAATGATAAGACACCTGAAGCGGACATTTATAAATTGATCAATGAAGACCTCAGCTTCGCTATTGATAACCTGGAATGGACCACACCCGAGAAGGGCCGCATAACCCAGGGAACTGCGAGACATGTTAAAGCCGATGTGGCGTTGTGGCAGGGAAATTGGGCTGAAGCCAAAGCCCAGTCAGAAGCCGTCATTAATTCGGGAGTCCACGCGCTTGTTGCTCAAACAGGGTTGGTGTTTAAGGGAGATTTGAATCATTCCGAAACCCTTTGGGCGCTGCAATGGAAAAAGCAGGTCAATGGCACTCCTCATAAAATTAATTTCAACCTTATGCCGAACTATGCGGAATTAATCCCCGGTTCGAAATATTCTATCGAACAGGGTGGCCGCGGTTTCGGATGGCTGACATTAAACAATTACCTGCGCGATTTGTTGAAAGCTGACCCCAATGATACCAGGATAAAGGGTTCCTATTATATACAGGACTATGTGTACAACGATGCTGCAACCTTGCCGGCAGGTGTGACATTGGGTGAAAAAATAGTCCATCCGCAATGGCAGGAATTTGCATCTACAGCAGCAGACCGGAATTTCTTTTTTATACGTCTGAATGCAGGTTGTAAAAAATATTTCCCGGATGATGGAATCCCTACCGAAGATCTGCAAACAAAGAATATTATGATATATCGCCTGGCGGAAACTTATCTTTTCGCGGCAGAAGCCAATTTAATGCTGGGCGACAATAGCACAGCATTGGATCAACTGAATAAAGTCAGGAACAGGGCTGCCACCGCATCAGCGACAGATATAAATCTCGATTCTATCCTCAATGAACAGGCAAGAGAACTGGCATTTGAAGGCCGTCGTTGGTATATGCTTAAAAGAGTTGGCCGACTTTATGATTATATCCTGGACCATGCCGGATACGGCATGGCTGGAGACCTTAGCCCGGAAAATTCAACTGCAGGGGGAGCGGACAATACACCCGCAAAACCACTTCCTTACCGAACAGATGCAAGAAGGTCAATGAAACCTCATATGGTGAATTGGGTAATTCCAAGAAGTGAACTGAATTTGTTAGGACCAAATTATCCTCAAAATACCGGGTACTAAAACTTTTCTGATAACAGCGATCGTCAGAAAACAGGGTTGTTTTAGGAAGCAAAAGCTTTCTTTAACAGCCCTTATTTTTATGATTACAGGCTGGTATAGTTTCATTATCTGGTCCTGACCAATTGACCGCTCAAAGCGAAGCAACCTGTAGCATGGTATCTTTTCTTTCTAGTACCGAGGTGCCGTTGCATAGAAACTCATCCACTTTACGGGCGCATTCCCGACCTTCACTGATAGCCCAGACAACAAGCGACTGACCGCGACGGGCATCACCCGCTACAAATATTTTGGGAAGACTGGTTTGATATTCTTTTTCAGATGCCTTTACATTACCCCTTTCATCTTTTTCGATTTCGAGCTGGTCAATAAGACCGGCGTGTTGAGTATGCACAAACCCCATGGCGAGGAGTGCCAGTTCGCAGGGTAATTCCCTTTCCGAACCGGGTCTTTCTTCAAACCTTGCAGGTCGACCATCACCGGAAGCTTTCCAATCCAGGTCTACAACCTTCAGGGCTTTTAAATTCCCGTTTCCATCGCCTACAAATTCTTTTGTCGCGATCGACCATTGCCGTTCACAACCTTCTTCATGTGATGAAGTTGTTTTTAGAATCATTGGGTAGGTAGGCCAGGGCATCAATGATGTTCTTTCAGACGGTGGTTTTGGCAGAAGTTCAAATTGAGTGACAGATAAGGCATCGTGACGATTGGAAGTACCTACACAATCCGATCCGGTATCTCCGCCACCAATGACGATTACATTCTTTCCTTTGGCAATAATATTTTCATCATGAATATTACTTTCAATATTTGCATGGGCCAGTGGATCTGTCCCTGCATTGCGTTTGTTTTGTTGTTTTAAAAACTGCATGGCAAAATAAACACCTTTCAGTTCACGCCCGGGGATATCGAGATTGCGGGGAATGGTGGAGCCTGTAGCCAGCACGATAGCATTGAACTCACGAAGCAGGTCATTCACCTGGATATTCACACCCACATTGGCATGACACACAAAATTTATCCCTTCTTCTTCCATCAGTTTTATTCTGCGGCTCACTACCCATTTCTCCAATTTGAAATCAGGGATGCCATATTGTAATAAGCCACCTGGTTTATCATCCCTTTCAAAAACCGTAACCGTATGACCGGCATAGTTGAGTTGTGCTGCCGCTGCCAGCCCGGCCGGTCCTGAACCAATAACGGCAACTTTTTTACCTGATCGCAGGTTGGGCTTGCGTGGTTTCACAAATCCTTTTTCAAAAGCGATCTCGATAATATGTTTTTCAATTTCCTCGATCGCAACAGGAGGCTGGTTAATACCCAATACACAGGCTGATTCGCATGGCGCAGGACAAATACGGCCTGTGAATTCAGGAAAATTGTTCGTTGAGACGAGCACATCGTAGGCTTCTTTCCAGTCCTTATGATATACCGCGTCATTGAATTCCGGAATAACATTGCCGAGCGGACATCCGCTATGACAAAATGGAACTCCACAATTCATACATCTCGCCGCTTGTTCATTGAGTTTATCATCACTGAATTTTTCAACAAACTCCTGGTAATGACGCAGCCTTTCTTTTACCGGTAATTTGCCCGGCAGCTCTCTTGTAAACTCCTTAAACCCTGTTGGTTTGCCCATTATGCTAATTTGTAAATTTGAGAATTTGAAAATTTGAAAATGTATCAGGATTTATTATCTCTTAGTACACCGGCATTGACTGTTTGTTGTGCCTGCAACGCTTTCTTATAATCCCTTGGGAATACTTTTACAAAATGCTGTAACTGGTTGTCGAGATCATCCAGGATAAATTTGGCAACCGTACTTCCGGTGAATTCAAAATGCCGCTGGATCATGGTGAAGAGTTCGTTCTTGTCTTCCAGTCCGCAACTATCCAGGTCGACCATTTCAGCATTACAGTTTTCTCTGAACCTGCCTTTTACATCGTACACATAAGCGATGCCTCCGCTCATGCCAGCAGCAAAGTTTCTGCCCGTGTCGCCCAGTATTACCACTTTTCCACCAGTCATGTATTCACAACCGTGATCGCCTACGCCTTCTACCACCACGTTGGCTCCGGAATTGCGTACACCAAAACGTTCACCAGCTTTACCGCGAATAAATGCTTCGCCGCTGGTAGCGCCGTAAAACGCGACATTACCAATGATGCTGTTTTCTTCCGGAACATAGCTGGCTTTCTTATCAGGATAAATGATGAGCCTGGCACCGCTTAGCCCTTTGCCGAAATAATCATTGGCGTCACCTTCTATCTCGAGCGTAAGTCCTTTTGTATTGAACGCGCCAAAGCTTTGTCCAGCCGTACCTGTAAACCTGAAGTGAATGGTATCATCGGGCAGACCCGCAGCCCTGTATCGTTTTGTGATCTCATTTGAAAGGATAGTACCAACAGTGCGATCCGTGTTCACAATATCGAATGCGGCTTTCACTGGCTCACGGGATTCCAGTGCAGGCTTTGCAGCCTCTAATAATTTCCAGTCCAGTACTCCGGCCAGCCCATGGTCCTGCGCTTCGTTGCAGTACAACCCTGTATAAGGTGAAGCTGGTTCTTTATACAGTATCGGTGAGAGATCCAGTTTTTTATACTTCCAGTGAGTGATATCTTCCCTGGGCTCCAGGTTCTCCACCTGTCCCACCATCTCATCTATAGTTGTATATCCCAGTTCAGCCATGATCTCCCGCAACTCCTGTACCATGAACTGGAAAAAATTTACAACATGTTCAGCAGCGCCGTTAAAACGTTTTCTTAAATCAGGATCCTGTGTTGCAACTCCTACGGGGCAGGTATTGAGATGACACTTGCGCATGAGAATGCAACCTTCCACCACCAAAGCCGCTGTTGCAATACCCCATTCTTCCGCGCCTAATAAAGTAGCAATGGCGATATCACGGCCCGTTTTCATTTGTCCATCCGCCTGCACCACCACCCGGCTGCGCAATTTATTTTTCACCAGGGTCTGATGTGTTTCTGCAAGTCCAAGTTCCCATGGTAAACCTGCATGCCTGATCGAGGAGACTGGTGAGGCTCCGGTTCCTCCGTCAAATCCCGCGATCAACACTACATCTGCTTTGGCCTTGGTAACACCGGCCGCAATGGTGCCCACACCTGCTTTGCTCACCAGTTTTACACTAACCCTGGCATTGCGGTTAGCGTTCTTCAAATCAAAGATCAACTGAGCCAGGTCTTCGATCGAATAAATATCGTGATGGGGTGGGGGAGATATCAAGCCAACACCCGGTGTGGAGTGCCTTGTTCTTCCAATCCATTCATCCACTTTATGACCAGGCAACTGACCACCCTCTCCGGGTTTCGCGCCCTGTGCCATCTTGATCTGTAGTTCGTCGGCTTCTGTCAAATACAAACTCGTTACACCAAACCGAGCCGATGCCACCTGCTTGATCGCGCTGCGCATCGAA
The DNA here is from genome assembly GCA_023412975.1 of Bacteroidota bacterium. Taxonomy (GTDB): domain Bacteria; phylum Bacteroidota; class Bacteroidia; order Chitinophagales; family Chitinophagaceae; genus Terrimonas_B. The sequence goes on from JAEZRB010000279.1 coordinate 5,971, forward strand.
TCACCATTTGGCAGTGGATCATAGCGGGACTCATCTTCACCACCTTCGCCGGTATTACTTTTCCCTCCCAGCCGGTTCATCGCAATGGCCAGTGTGGTATGCGCTTCCCAGGAGATGGAACCAAAACTCATTGCGCCGGTAGCAAAACGCTTGTAAATATTTTCAGCCGGTTCTACTTCTTCAATGGGTATCGAAGGACGGTTCTTTTTGAAACGGAACAGGCTGCGAAGCGTACATGCTTTCTCGCCCTGTTCATTGACCAGTCTCGAATATTTTTTGAAAGTGGCATAGTCATTCGTCCTGGTTGCTTGTTGCAGCAGGTGAATGGTTTGTGGGTTGAACAGGTGAAATTCGCCTTTGCGTTTCCACTGGTACACACCGCCCACTGGCAGCCTGTCGACCGGGATATCTTTCTTACTGAAAGCGAAATAATGTTTTACCAGGGTTTCTTTTGCTATTTCATCGAGACCCATTCCTTCGATGCGCGAGGTTGCACCGGTAAAATATTTGTCGACTACATCTTTATTCAAACCGAGTATCTCAAATATCTGCGCACCCTGGTACGACTGCAGGGTAGAAATACCCATTTTCGAAAACACTTTCAACAAACCGTCATTGATCGCTTTGATATAATTTTTCTTCAACTCATCATGAGTAAGGGTAGTGTTGAACTTACCGGTCTCCTTCATATCACGGATCGAGGAGAGCGCGAGATATGGATTGATTGCAGTAGCGCCAAATGCGATCAGGCAGGCGAAGTGATGAACTTCCCATGCATCGCCAGCTTCTACGATGATGCCAACCTGTCCGCGCATCCCTTTGCGGATAAGATGGTGGTGAACAGCAGCCACGGCAAGCAGGGAAGGGATCGGCGCATGGTTGGAGTCAACAGCCCTATCCTGCAGGATCAAAACTTTGAAGCCATCTTCTACCGAATCCACAGCATAGCGGCAAACCCGGTCCAGCGCTGTCTTCAGCGAACCTGGTTTCCCATCTGCTTTAAAATAACATTGAAGGGTTTTTGCCTGGAAAAGCCCGGTATCGATACTCCTGATCTTTTCAAGATCATGGTTGTTCAGTATCGGTTGTTTAAGAGCTACACTATGACAGGTCAGCGGATCTTCTATCAACAGGTTTCCATTGTTGCCAGCAAAAGTTGCCAGCGACATCACCAGCCGTTCCCGGATCGGATCGATCGGCGGATTGGTTACCTGGGCAAATAACTGTTTGAAATAACTGCTCAGGTGCTGTGGCTGGTCGCTCAGCACGGCGAGTGGTGTATCGGAACCCATGGAGCCAATTGGTTCTTTCCCTTCAAGTGCCATCGGTGCTACGATCTGGTCGAGATCTTCCGTGGTATAACCAAAAGCCTTCTGGTATTTAAAAACGTGTTCGTGTTCAAGATGTGTGAAAGTGATACGTGGTTCAGGAAGTTCTTCCAGCCTGATCTTGTATTTATTCAGCCACTCGCCATAGGGCTTTTGTGAGCATATCTGTTGTTTCAACTCTTCATCAGAAATGATCTTGCCCTGCTCCATATCCACAACAAACATCTTACCGGGCTGCAATCTTCCTTTTTCGAGGATGATGGAAGGATCGATCGGCAATGCACCGGATTCTGAAGCCATGATTACCCGGTCATCGTTGGTAACGCAATACCGTGATGGCCTCAGACCATTGCGGTCGAGGGTAGCGCCGATTATTTTTCCATCTGTAAATGAAATAGAGGCCGGTCCGTCCCAGGGTTCCATGATGGCCGAATGAAACTCGTAAAAAGCTTTCTTTACAGGGTCCATCTGCTCATTTCCATCCCAGGCTTCCGGAATCAGCATCATCATCACGTGCGGTAATGAGCGGCCGGTAAGTGTAAGCAACTCGATCATGTTGTCGAGGCAGGCTGAATCGCTCTGACCTTCTGTTACGATTGGCAACAACATTTCCATTTCCTCACGGGTAAAGTATGGAGAGGTGAATCCTTTTTCACTGGTCTTAAGCCAGTTCAGGTTACCCTGCAGGGTATTGATCTCACCATTATGCGCAATGTAACGGAATGGCTGCGCGAGTTTCCAGGAAGGGAAAGTATTTGTTGCAAAACGGGAATGGACAAGCCCGAATGCGCTGACCATTCTTTTGTTATTGAGGTCTGTGAAATATTTCCTTACCTGGTTGCTGGTAAGCTGACCTTTGTACACGATCGTTTTGTATGAAAGTGAAGCGATATAAAAACCGATCTCATCTTTCTTTACTGTATTGGAAATGGTGTGACTGGCGAGATTACGCAGAATAAACAATTTTCTTTCAAAATCATCGGGGTTGGAGATATGATCAGGACTAGCAATAAACACTTGTTCTATTTCCGGTTCGACGCTTAAAGCCGTTGGACCAATATCCGATGTATTGACGGGAACTTTACGGTAGGTCAGGATTTCAAGACCGAGAATTTCCGCGGTGCGATTAAAAATGTCACGGCATTCTTCACGCAACCTGATTTCACGGGGAAAGAAAATGACCCCTACGCCATACTTGCCATAGGCAGGCAGATGTACTCCCAGGCGTACGCATTCATCAAAGAAAAATTCATGCGGCATCTGTATCATTATGCCCGCGCCGTCACCACTGTTGGCATCGCAGCCACAGGCACCGCGGTGCTCCATGTTTTCCAACACCGTCAATGCATCCGCAATATTCTGGTGCGATTTATAACCTTTGATATTTGCTACGAATCCGATACCACAAGCATCATGCTCATAGGAAGGGTGATATAAACCTTTAATTTCTGCCATAGGCAAAGAGATAGTTTAGATAATTTATAAGAAAGTATCGTAAAAATTAAACGTATGGCAGGCAGTTATGTAAATTACTGATTTTTCTTCAAAGGAATGGCGGTAGTTGTTATTAATTTTCCACAGGGAAATGGACTAATGAGTGTTCGTTCTTGTGGCAGTTTTCCTGGCTGATTTCAAACCTGGCGATGATCGCCTTCTAAAATGAATTGCCATACGGTTAACGCGCCTGAAAGCTTCTGATCCCGGTTAAACGAGATATCCAAACAATGTATCGTTCTTATTCAATTCCGTGAAGTTGATATTGTATCTCGCCATTTTCTGTAGTAGCAGATCGTAGTCTTCCCGGTTTTTAAATTCAAGGCCAATAAGGGCGGGTCCGCTTTCCTTATTTGTCTTTTGCATGTATTCGAATCGTGTGATATCGTCTGAAGGTCCCATTACATTGCTGACAAATTCTTTCAGGGCGCCGGGGCGTTGTGCAAAATTGACAAGAAGATAATGCTTCAGCCCTTCATATTGCAGGCTTCTTTCTTTTATCTCGGGCATGCGGTCGATATCGTTGTTACTCCCACTGACGATGCAAACGATATTTTTTCCCCTGATCTCTGTTGCGTAATCATCAAGCGCCGCGATACTGAGCGCACCGGCAGGTTCGGCCACGATAGCGTCCTCATTATACAGTTTCAGGATCGTTGTGCAAACTTTTCCTTCCGGTACCAGGTGCATTTCGTCCAATACTTCCTTACAAATGGGATAGGTAATATCTCCGGCACGTTTTACCGCTGCGCCATCAACAAAACGGTCGATAGTATCCAGCGTAACCGGATGACCTTCCCTGAAAGCTGCGGTCATGGATGGAGCGCCTTCAGGTTCCAGTCCAATGATCTTCGTTTTTGGAGAATAGATTTTAAAATAACTTCCCACACCTGCGCTAAGCCCTCCACCTCCTACAGGTACAAACAAGTAGTCAATATCTGCCAGGTCATTTATTATTTCTACCGCGACGGTCGCCTGACCTTCAATGATCCGCAGATCATCAAAAGGCGGGATAAAAACCATGTCATTGTCTTCGGTAAATTTTTTTGCCGCGATCGCACAATCATCAAAAGTGTCACCTACCAGTTTGATCTCAATATGATCTTCACCAAACATCTGGGTCTGGTTGACCTTTTGTTTGGGTGTGATGATCGGCATAAACACGACGCCTTTAACGCCAAGTTTTCTACAGCTGTAGGCAAAGCCCTGTGCATGATTGCCGGCACTGGCGCATACCACACCTTTTTTACACTGTTCGGACGACAATGAACTCATCATGTTGTACGCACCCCGTATCTTGTAGGATCGAACCACCTGCAGGTCTTCTCTTTTTAAATACACATTGCACTGGTATTTTCGGGAGAGTCGCACATTCAATTGCAAAGGCGTGCGGGTGACAATTTTTTCAAGCCGACTGGCTGCATCATTAAAGTTTAACCTGTTTAATGATGCAGCCTGCTCATCGCCTGTTATATGGATCGTTTCTTGCATGTTGTTTTTGTTAGCCTACTGAAACCGGCTTTTCTGTCTGGTGACGGAAAGTATCTTTGACTGAAGCTTCGGGTTCGCCGCCTGCTGGTTTCTGGTTTTCCGGGCGGAGACTTCTTACTGTCTTGCCAGCCTGCCAAAGCTCGCTTTCTCTCAATTCCTTTAATTCAACTTCCAGTTTTTCACGGTAATCAGGCTTGCTGTTACTATCAATGGAACGTTGAGATTCTTTTCCGGAAGCAACACTTTCATACAGTTCTTTAAACACTGGAGCAGTAGCATCCCTGAATTTTTTCCACCAGTCAAGCGCACCACGCTGGGCGGTTGTAGAACAGTTGGCATACATCCAGTCCATCCCATTCTCCGCAACCAATGGCATCAGTGACTGGGTTAATTCCTCCACCGTTTCATTAAATGCTTCGGAGGGGGAGTGACCATTGTCGCGGAGCACCTGGTATTGCGCAGCGAATATACCCTGTATAGCCCCCATCAGTGTACCTCTTTCACCGGTAAGGTCAGAATACACTTCTTTTTTGAAATCTGTTTCAAACAAATAACCGCTACCCACGGCGATACCCAGCGCAATTACACGTTCGAATGCTTTGCCGGTGGCATCCTGGTAAATGGCATAGGAACTATTCAACCCGCGACCTTGCAGGAACATACGGCGCAGCGAAGTGCCCGATCCTTTTGGTGCAACGAGGAATACATCCACATCTGCTGGTGGCACGATACCGGTTTGCTCGTTGAACGTAATACCAAAACCATGAGAAAAATAAAGGGCTTTACCCGGCGTCAGGTGTTTTTTTACGGTTGGCCACAAAGCAATTTGTGCTGCATCACTTAACAGGTAACAGATGATAGTGCCTCTTTGAAGCGCTTCCTCGATTTCAAAAAGTGTTTCACCTGGCACAAAGCCATCGCGGATCGCTTTATCCCAGGTCTTGGAATCTTTACGCTGGCCTACGATCACATTGATGCCATTATCTTTTTGATTCAGTGCCTGGCCAGGCCCCTGTACGCCATAACCAATTACGGCTACTGTTTCATTTTTTAAAACTTCCTGTGCTTTTGACAAAGGAAATTCTTCTCTTGTTACCACATTTTCCAATGTGCCGCCAAAATTTAGTTGTGCCATTTTTTATTGTTTTAAAAGTTTAGATATTCAGGTTTATTGATTTGAAAAATCTTATTATTTCTTGTTCATGACTACATTGTGAATACTTCATCCTGTTTGTCCAGGTATTCATTCTCCACCACTTCTTCACCGGGTTCTTTACGTTCAAATTCCTTCAGACGATCGTGGAAACCGATACTTTCTTTAATGATGGCCACCCTGGCACTGCGTACAAATTCGATAAGTCCATAGGGCTCCAGCACTTTTACGAGTTTATCAATCTCTTCGTTATGACCTGTTGTTTCGAATACGACATAATCTTTTCGTATTGCGACGGCCCTTGCACCAAACTCACGCAGCAGTCTTTA
>JAEZRB010000283.1 GCA_023412975.1 Bacteroidota bacterium
ATGCCGACGTGGATGGAATGCATATCCGATTGCTGCTAATGACATTCTTCCTGCAGTTTTTTCCCGACCTGGTAAAGCATAACCATGTGCACGTACTTGAGACGCCGCTGTTCAGGGTGCGGAACAAACAGGAAACTATTTATTGCTACAGCGAAGAAGAAAAAAACGCGGCCATTAGCAAACTGGGTGGCAAGCCAGAGATCACGCGGTTTAAAGGTTTGGGAGAGATATCACCTGATGAGTTTGGCCGGTTTATCGGTCCGGAAATGAAAACTACCCTGATGAACCTTGAGCAGGGCGACCATATACAGCAATTACTGGAATATTATATGGGGAAGAATTCGATGGAAAGGCAGGAGTTTATTATCAACAACCTGAGAGTAGAGTTGGATAAAGTTGAGGAAGCCTAGCCTGAATAGTATAAGTAAATATTGAAATAACGAACGCAATTGACGGCTCCTGCACCAATATTTCGGATCGGCTGTAAAACAAAATGAAAAGAAAAGTAAAGTCACTTTTATTCAAACTGCTTGGAGAAGAACGGTACCTGAAGGTGCTGAATAAAGGCTTTTTTTTTATGTACAACACAGGCCTGCTTAAATCAGATGAGGCATATAAATATCATTACTTCGCCAGGCAGTTGATAAAAGAGGGAGATTTTGTAGTAGATATAGGGGCCAACCTGGGATATTATACCAAATTGTTTTCAAAGTGGGTTGGGGATAATGGGAAAGTGATCGCTATCGAACCAGTACCCTTGTATACCAGGATCATCCGGTGGACTTGCAGGAATAGAAAAAATATTACGCTGTTTCCATATGCGCTGGGAACAGAAAATAAAAAAGTACACCTCGTAACACCGGATCATTTTGGATACCTCCGCACAGGTTTACCGCAGGTGTATGATGAGAAAAACAATAAAGCACTCCATGAATACGAGTTTTCATTCGAGGCTGAAATGAAAAAAGCATATGACTTGTTTGATGGTTTTGATAAGATCGACTACCTGAAATGTGATATCGAGGGTTATGAGCGGGTGGTGATACCGGAAATATTACCGGTATTAAGCAAATTAAAACCCACCATCCAGATTGAAACAAACGGCGAGAACAGAACATTCATTGAATCATTACTAAGTAGCGCCGGTTTTGAAAAATATTATGTGGAGGGATCAGTATTAAAAAAAGTAACGACAGGTCAGCATGAACCGGAAGGCGACCTGATTTTTATACATAAAGAAAAAGCAGTATGATACATATCGTTTTTAACGAGCAGGAAGTGGAATTAATGAGGCAGGTGATTGAACTGGATGAAACACTTGCCGGGGAAGTATTGCAGATAAAGGATGACTACGCGGTGGGCCCTTTGGCGGGCATCGATACCGAAGAGGGCTGGCAGTCAAGATACAACTGGTGGATGGGATTAATAGAGCATTCACAATATGCAGGATCAAATACAGTGAAGTTTGACGATCGCGAAACTGTCAGGCAGATCAAAGAAAAACTGGATACTGACCCGGCCGAACAGGTATGGATATGGATGGGACAAAACCAGCATGACGTGACAGGGTATTTTTGGCTGATGCCTCAGTTTAGCGATTATGCGGGCCGTATCATGATCTTATACCTCAACAACCTGCCATTTATCAACGAAAAAGGTCAAATATTTTATCCCTCCTGGTTGAGCGAAATTCAACCGAAGGAGTTTCTCAAAGCTAAAAAGCTGGCGCGACCGATCACGCTGAGCGAATTTGAAGTTGATCCCGATGAGTGGAAACGGCTGGTGGAGGAAAATAGCATGGTGAGGATGCTGGAAGGAGGAAAAAAAATCACCGGCAAGGATGAAACATTTTACGATAACGAAATTCTCAAAAACCTGACCGGCGAATGGCAAAAAGCAAACCGTGTACTTACCAATACCCTAAACCGGATGAAAATTAAAACCGGTGATGTATTCCTGATGTGGCGTATGAAACAGCTTATCGCAGAAGGAAAAATTGAAATGACCGGCGATATGACTAAGGGCTGGAAAGATTTTGATGTGAAGCAGTCGGGTGAAAAAAGCAAAGTGGAAGCACAGGGGGAGCAGGAAGCCGTATAAATATTTATCACATTCTCGAACAAGCGTGTTTTAAGAAATGGCGAAATCAAAGAATATTGAGCAGATTCAAAACAACGATAGTGGTATACATGGCCAATATAAGACCTGGTTCCTGGATTATGCTTCGTATGTGATCCTCGAGAGAGCGGTACCAGCAATTGAAGACGGGTTGAAGCCGGTGCAACGCCGGATCCTTCATGCCATGAAGGAGATGGACGACGGGCGCTTTAATAAAGTGGCCAATATCATTGGCCAGGCCATGCAGTATCACCCACACGGCGACGCCAGCATCGGTGATGCGTTGGTAAATATGGGACAAAAGGACCTGTTGATTGAAACACAGGGTAACTGGGGCGATGTGCGTACCGGTGATGATGCTGCGGCACCTCGTTATATTGAAGCCAGACTGAGCAAATTTGCGCTTGATGTTGCCTTCAACAATAAGACAACCGAATGGCAGCTTAGTTATGATGGCCGAAAGAATGAACCCGTAACCCTGCCCATGAAATTTCCATTATTGCTCGCCCAGGGAGCAGATGGTATTGCGGTAGGTTTGTCGACGAAGATCCTGCCTCATAATTTCTGCGAATTACTGGAAGCATCGATTAAGTACCTGAGAGGAAAGAAATTTGAACTCTACCCCGATTTTCAAACTGGCGGTATGATCGATGTGGAGGAATATAACCAGGGGAAAAGAGGGGGTAAGGTAAAAGTAAGGGCACATATCGAGGAGATCGATAAAAAAACACTGGCGATCAAAAGCGTTCCTTATGGTGTTACAACCTCCCAGTTGATGGATTCAATTGTGAAAGCCAATGACCAGGGTAAGATCAAGATCAGGAAGGTAACTGACAATACCGCCGCTGATGTAGAGATACAGGTGGACCTGGCGCCAGGGATATCACCTGATATTACCATCGATGCTTTATACAAGTTCACCGACTGCGAGATATCCATTTCTCCCAATGCCTGCGTGATCGTAGGAATGAAACCCCAGTTCCTGGGCGTTCATGATCTGTTGAAAATGTCGGCCGACAAAACTAAAGACCTGCTCGAACAGGAGTTAAAGATTAAATTGGCCGAGTTACAGGAGAAATGGCATTACACCTCACTTGAGAAAATTTTCTTCGAAGAAAAAATTTATAAGGAACTGGAGAAAAAGCACGAGACCTGGGATAAGGTAATTGACGCGATCGACAAAGCTTTTGTGCCATTCAAAAAACAGCTCAAACGCCCTATCACCCGGGAAGATATTCTAAAACTTACTGAAAAACCCGTGAGGCGAATCTACCGCCTTGATATCGATGAACTCAACGCGCAAATCAAAGGTCTTGAGGCAGAGATCAAACAGGTGAAGTACGACCTCGCCAACCTGGTTGATTTTGCAGTTGCATATTATGAAAACCTGTTGAAGAAATATGGCAAGGGACGTGAAAGAAAAACGGAGATCAGGCAACTGGAAGTGATCGAAGCCAAGCAGGTTGCCATCGCCAACACCAGAATTTATATTAACCGCGAGGAAGGATTCATCGGCACAGGCCTCAAAAGGGACGAGTTCCTGTTTGAATGTTCCGACCTGGATGATATCATCGTGTTTACCAAGCGGGGTATCATGAAAGTGGTGAAGGTTCAGGATAAAGTGTTTATCGGCAAGGATATCCTCCATGCGGCGGTATTCCAGAAAAACGATGAGCGTACAACTTACAATATGATCTATGCCGATGGAAAAGGCGGAGTGAGCTACGCCAAACGGTTCAATGTAACCGGCGTTACGCGTGATAAGGTGTACGACCTCACAAAAGGTGATGACAAGAGTAAAGTGCACTACCTGAGTGTTAATCCCAATGGGGAAGCGGAAGTCGTGAAGATCGTGCTGACCCCGGGATCGTCTGCCCGTATCAAGGAGTTCGATTTCTATTTTGAAGAGTTGGCAATCAAGGGCCGCACCAGTATCGGTAACCAGGTGACCAAGTACCCGATCAAATCTGTAAGATTCAAGGAAGCGGGCAAGGCAACGTTAAGTGGTCGAAAGCTTTGGTTCGATGACAAATTTGGAAGACTAAATGCAGATGAGAAGGGTATGCTGCTGGGTAGTTTTGAGCCGGAAGACAAAATACTCGTTATATTTAATGACGGTAATTATATGATCACCGACCAGGAAATGACACAGCGTTTTGACGCGGAGAATATATTACTGATCGAGAAATTTGACCCCGAAAAAGTCATCTCTGCTGTCTATCTTGATAAAAAGAACCTCCAGTTCAATGTGAAGCGTTTCAAGATCGAAACGACAACACTGAAGAACAAATTTTTCTTTATCAAAGAGGGAAATGGAAACTACCTGGAGGCTGTTTCCACCGACCCGGAACCCATACTGGCGGTACAGTCCGGCAGGGGCGAACAGGTGCGCAAGGCTAAATTTAAGATCGCCAGGGTTGCCGAAGTGATGGGTTGGAGAACGGTTGGCACCAAACTGGTGGACTATAACAAAAGCGTGCAGATGGAATGGGTGAGAGATAAACAGGACAAGCAGCCAGAGCTATTTTAATCCAGGTAGGAGTGAGCATAGGTGAGACTGATCTTTAAAGAGCAAGATTCATACGGCCATGACAGACCATTTGGAAATATTCGACCTCTACAAGATCCTTTTCGCAATCGGCGCAGGCATTATTCTGGGGCTGGAGAGGGAATTGAAAGACAAGGCGGCAGGCTTGAAAACGATTACCGTCATCTGCCTCGGCTCAGCTTTGTTTACCATGCTTTCTTACAAGATTGGCATGCAGGATGGAGAATCGACCCGTATTGCCTCCTATATTGTCAGCGGTATTGGCTTTATCGGCGCAGGGGTGATTTTTAAGGACAAGTTAGACGTTTCGGGACTTACCACAGCAGGAATCATCTGGCTGGCAGCAGCAGTGGGAATGGCTATCGGGTTTGGAGAATTTTACCTTGCCGGCGCATTTGTTCTAGGCGCCTTACTGATCATTTTTTCGAGTAAATGGATCACATATATATTCCGTCCGGGACACCATAGCAGGGAACTTGTGTTTGAGCTCACCAAGGCCCATGCGGAGCAAAAGGAGAAGATATTAGATGAGATCAGGGCGAAAGGTATCGAACTAGAAGAAAAAAGACTTGAACTCATGGACGGCCGCATCATTATCTCCGCCGAAGCAACGATCAGGACTGAAAAAATAAAATGGCTGGAGACCTACCTGATCAATAACCAGTACATTATTGCGTTTTCACTCTAAACTTATTTCTTTCGCCGGATCCGGATCGTGGCATTCTTTTCCAGGCTACTGGATAGCCTGATCTCGTATTGCTTTTTCCCATCACTCACGATCATCAGCGCGGTATTTGGAGGAATGCTGCCGAGGTTATCGGCAAACATGCTAAGCTCATTTACATCTTTTGAAGAGTCCAGCGTGAGATCGAAATGCAATGACCGGGTGCTCAGTCTCTGGGAGAAAGCCATTAACTGATCGTTGAAAAATACAGAAATAGAATCACCGTCAATTTCTCCATTATCATAAAAATCAACTTTGATAGAATCGGAATCAACTTCGATTTCCTGCGCTATTTCTTTTGTACGCTCCTTAAACTGGCTTTCCACCACATAGTTGATCACTTTGCGCTGTACGACATTAACAGCCGGCAATGTATCAAATATGGAAGGCTTCCATACCTGGTTGGCTTCTTTAAAATTGCGTAGCGCCGTCAAAACAGAATCCTGTTTGCTCATGTCTGCACTCAGGGCAAGGTTGAAATTGACATCAACGCACATATACTTGTTATCTGGTAAACCGGTGAAAGAACCAATAAGGTTAGAACCGGCTTTGGCTACCCTTAATGTAGCCAGCAGGTTCATGACACAATCCACTTCCATACTTGTTAGTGAACCGTAGTAGGTAATGGGAATATTGTATAAATTAAGCTGGCGGGTTTTTGAGTTGTAGTTTCCTTTCACCTGCATACTACGGAATGTGTTTTTGAAATAATAGCTGAGAATACCTTTTACATAACCTTTTTCTGGTTGAAGGATCAATTCCACAAGATAGTTACTGGCTGAGCTTTTTGTCTGAACATTGGCCTTGCCATACCAGTAGCCGAAAACTGTTTGTGCTTTGACAGGAGAGATAGCGAACGCTACAATAACAATAATGATCAATTTCTTCATGCTGCAATTTTTGGCAAAAACCATGCTTACTGAGGCTGAACGCCGGTTTATTTATTTGACAAATCGTTTCATTTCTCTTTCTACGTCCTTTTTCCTGAGGGTTTCCCGCTTATCGTGCAGTTTTTTCCCTTTAGCAAGGCCAATTTCCATTTTCACAAATCCCTTATCGTTGAAAAAGATCCGAAGTGGTACCAGGGTGTATCCTTTCTCTTTCAGCTTGGCCTCAATCTTCCTGATCTCTTTTTTATTCAAAAGAAGTTTACGGTCCCGAACGGGTACATGATTATTGAGATTGCCATGTGAATACTCGGCGATATGCAGGGATTTAATCCAGATCTCACCTTTGTGAACGAGGCAATAACTATCATTAAAACTGACTTTGCCACCCCTGATCGATTTTACTTCGGTTCCCTGCAAAACCATACCTGCTTCATATTTATCATCTATGAAGTATTCGTGATAGGCTGATCTGTTCCTGATTTCGCTCATGAATAGTAGGCAAATATAAGTACCTGCTGCAGGTAAACTAAGTTAATAAACCCCGGCGGGCCGTCGGGGTAGCACTTTGCAAATTTGTTGTTATTAATTTTTGAGAAGCCTTAACACGGTAGCCAGTTTGTTTTTTAGCTCACCCCGTGGTACAATAAAGTCCAGGAAGCCATGTTCCAGCAAAAACTCGCTTCGCTGGAATCCTTCTGGCAGGTCTTTTTTGATGGTTTCTTTGATGACGCGTGGTCCTGCAAACCCGATCAGGGCATCCGGCTCAGCAATGTTCAGATCGCCCAGCATGCCGAAAGAAGCTGAAATACCTCCAAATGTGGGATCGGTTAACAAAGAAATATAAGGTAGTCCAGCGTCGCTAAGCTGTGATAATTTGCCGCTCGTTTTAGCCAGTTGCATCAGTGAAAAAGCGCTTTCCATCATGCGTGCACCACCACTTTTGCTGATAACCAGGTATGGCATTTTATGCTGAATACAATAATCTACAGCACGGGCGAATTTTTCTCCCATCACGCTACCCAGGGAACCTCCGATGAATTCAAAATCCATACAGGCGATCACCAGGTCCATACCACCAATCTTTCCAACCGCTACCCGCATGGAATCCTTCAGGTCGGTTTTGCTCCAGATCTCCTCCAGCCTTTTTTTGTAAGGTTTCAAATCGGTAAACTCCAGGTAATCCTTGCTCCGAATATTATCGAACAACTCCATGTATTCGCTATCATCAAATAATATATCAAAATATTCGCTGCTGTTGATGCGGTGGTGGTAGCTGCATTTGGGGCAAACAAACAAATGTTCGCGGAGTTCAGAAATAGTACAGATATAATTACATTCAGGGCATTTGGTCCAGAGCCCTTCGGGAGTCTCTTTTTTTTCAGAGGTTTTGGTATTGATACCCTTCTTTATACGTTTAAACCAACTGCTTTTTGTTTCTTCGGTTTTTCCTTCTTCACCCGCCAGGTTAGCATCAAAATCTTCGATTAATTTCGCCATAACCGTAATTTGTTAAGATACAAATATAGAGAAGTTTGATCGTAACAGTGGGAGGGAGAATCGGGAGCTTTTGGCTCTGGACAATCACGTGGAATCGGGGATTAGTAATTTGGAATTGGGTTTCCAACCCCAATTCCTAATCATTGCTGTCCGGAATAAAATTTAGGAGTGTTATAGAAGCCAGGAGTAGCACGACTTTAATGGATTTTCCTCTTATAGAGGCTTTGTCTTATTTCCGGGAATGTCCCAATGGTGATGAGACGCTACGGGTACATCGAGGTGTATGGGCCATTTTGTTTCATGACCTGCTTTCCATAGCAGGTTTTTTTTGGGAACACATAGGAACAATAGGAACATAGTTAGCATAGTGGGTTAAAATGTGTTACTATGTTTTCTATGTACCTATGTCCCTATTGTGGTTCAATGGTGTTCTTGAACCCTTGTGATCAAAATATAAATAGTAGGTTTTTGTGGCCGGAATTCCCCGGACAGCAATGATTCCAAATTCCCAAATCCGAATTCCCAGAACTTTATCGCTTAAGTGAACGTTCAAACAATTTGAATATACGTTTGTACTCATCAGTCCAGCTACTTGGTTCTACAAAACCATGATCCTCCAATGGGTAAGAAGCCAGTTCCCAATTATCTTTCCCCAATTCAATCAGGCGCTGCGTAAGTTTTACCGCGTCCTGGTAATGTACATTGACGTCAATCATGCCATGGCAGATCAACAGGTCGCCTTTTAAACCCTCCGCGAAATATAACGGTGAACTTTTCCGGTACGCGATGGAATCATTGAATGGTTCGTTGAGAATATTTGAAGTATAAGGATGATTGTAGTTGGCCCAGTCTGTAACGGGTCGGAGCGAAGCGCCAGCCGCGAACACATCGGGTTCGTTGAACATTGCCATCAGGGTGATAAAGCCGCCATAAGAACCTCCGTAAATTCCAATGCGTTTTGGATCTACACCGAAGCTGTTGACCAGATATTTGGCTGCGTCCACATGATCTGAAAGATCCTTGCCGCCCATATGACGATAGATTCCTGTTCTCCAGTCCCTGCCATAGCCGGCACTCCCGCGGTAATCAATGTCGAGAACATAATAACCGTTATCAGCAAGCAAATTGTGAAACATATACTCACGGAAATAATTACTCCACCATTTATGTGCATTCTGCAGGTAACCCGCGCCATGTACAAAGATTACAGCAGGTTTGGCAGGGTGGGGGTTAGCGGGTTTATAAAGCCGCGCATAAACTTTCGCACCGTCTTCCGCCTGGAAGTTGATCAGCTCGGGATCACGCCACGCGTAACTTTTAAACTCTTCACTCTGTGCTTTGGAAGTAAGTTGACGGGGTTTCGCATCCGGTTTGTTTTCCTGGAGAAATAATTCCCATGGTTTGTTGGAATAGGAATAAAGTATGGCGAGGTTTTTCTCATCAGGTGATACCGTAACCTGGTGAGAACCGGTTCCGGTGCTAAGCTTTTCTTTTTTCCCATTTGCAATCTGTAACCGGTAAAAATGCTGTTCTCCCGGGTGCACTTCATTGGTGGTGATATAAAAATATTTTTTGTCTTTGGATAACTGCGACCGAAGCACTTCATAATTCCCGGAGGTCAGGGCTTTTTTAGCCATTGTTGGGACATGGAATGTATACAGATGTGAATAACCGGTTGCTTCCGATTGAAACCAACAGGTATTCTCATCAATCCAGCCGATACTACCAAACATTCCCGGACCACCAATCCAGGCTTCATCTCTTTGACGATCTGCCAGCTTCAATTTTTGGGTGGCTGTATCCCAAAGCATCAGCCAGCGATCTTTATTATCGTGTGAACGAATATCCAGTAACGCATTTCCTCCTGCCGGTGACCAGTAAAGACCGGTTACGTTCACGTCCCTCGGGGCGTCTTTTTTCTTTAATTCCTCAAGTTGTTTGGGATAATCTTTCACGTAATCGGGCAATTCAGTAATGCCGGGTATGGAATCTGTTTTTACTGTCCATACAGTATCACGTACCCTGTCGTAGAAATAGAATGTTGAACTGGCTTCCGGTGCACCTACTTTAGTTCTTGCGGGTATGTCTGTTGTGAAACCCGATTCGGTAACATAACTCGGAACGATCGTCGTTTTTGAACCGGAAGGAGGTTTTGAAAGGCGATAACTGATAAAACGGCCATCGGGACTAATATTTAATGATTGCAAAGTTTTATCCTCGATACTGATACTGCGCAATTCCTTTGGTCTTGCAGCCTTGGTGTATGCGTCACCCTTATCTTTTTTCTCTTTTCTTAATCGAAGAACTTCGAAGTACTGCAATTGATCTTTCTTCAGCCATTCTTCCTGTTGCGAGCCTCCAGTTGCGGATCTGGGCGCAGCACCTCTTGCGGTTCTTGCACCGCCGATCTGTACGGGTGAGGCGGATTCACCTGTTTTAACGTTAGTCAGTTGTTGTGTTTCACCGGTAGCAATATTCCAGGCATAAAGGTTTTGGCTACGGCTGTAAACGATCTTTGTTTCATTGAATGAAAACTGCGGGTTTGATTCAAACTCTGTCGTTTCTGTTACCCGACGGGTTTTCCCGGTCTTAATATCCCTGTAGAATACGTCACCATCCTTGCTGTACACATATGCTGTCCGGGCCTTATTATACCTGGCGGAATTGCTCGTGACCAGCGCCTGTTGTTGCGCCAGCGTGGCTTTTGCCGGTGTTTGATTATCGAGCGTGATATAATATAGTGAGTCTGCTAATTCGCGGTCGGGATTCCAATTGAAAAAAAGCATTTTGCCATCGACGCTCCATTGTGGTGAGGAAGGAGAGCTGCCCATCCATTTAGGGTCTCTCATAATCTTTTCAACTGTAAGTTTGTCGAGCGTGGACTGTCCCCACGAAATGCTGCAGCATAAAACGAAAAAGGCAAAGCAAATTTTTTTCTTCATTCCTTTATTTTTTGCCTAAATATATTGAGAAACCTGAAGCGGAATGAAGTTTTTTCTCTACAATGAGGTAACAACGATATATTAATTATTCGAAGCGCCGTTGTCGATCCAACAGATGATATTGTTTCTTTGTTTGGGGCTCAGGGTCGCGTCCTGCGGCATAAATCCCGATCTGATGGCTTCCCTGATAACAGTTCTGGCATTAAATACCTGGGTATAGTTGGTTAAAGGTCCAGGCCCATTCACGCTTCCACTCGCATGGCAGGAAGCCTGGTTACAATAAGTTTGAATGATAGAATTTACATCTGCCGACCAGGTTTTGGCCGGCCCCACACAGGGATCAGGATTATCCGTATTGGATTTACTACAGGACGCAAAAAGGAGTGTAATAATAAGTATTGGCCAGCCGGGTAGCTTCATACGGTATTAAATTGCTTCACCAGGATAAACGAAAAATTATCCCTAATCATTGCCCGGGACTGGCCGGTTAAAGTATATCCGCAACAGTACGTTGTATATTTTCTGCGAGTTTATCCGATGGCACATCGTTTGGATCGCCGCCAAAAGGATCTTCAATCTCTTCAGCAATGATTTCCAGGCTGGCTAATACATATAGAACAAAAGCCACAACGGGTATCACATAATAGCCCAGGGAAAATACATATCCAAACGGCAGGGTCATCACGTATATAAAAATGAATTTTTTTATAAACACACTGTATGAATATGGAATCGGTGTATTCTTAATACGTTCACAGGCGCCGCAGATATCGGTAAATGACTGGAGTTCGCTATTCAAAACGATCAACTGATCACCCGTGATCTTTTTGTCATGGTAAAGTTGTTGCACATGCTGGAACATCAGTCTTGCCACCTGGTTGGGCAGGTGTTTGGAGTTGTCAAGCGTTTTAAAGACCTCGCTATGTTCATCTTCGGCGAAAAGTTCTACCCTTACTTTTTCAGATTTCAAATGGTTGTGTAGCGTAAAGGCGTAGGCTGGAATGATCTTGCGAAAAAAAGATCGCTGCGCCTGTTCATCCTGTGGAATAAATGCGGCCAGTTTCAACGCCAGGTTGCGGCTGTTGTTGACAAGTTGGCCCCACAGCTTTCGACCTTCCCACCAGCGGTCGTATGCGGTATTGGTACGAAATACCAGCAGCATTGAAATGGCGAAACCCAGGAGCCCATGCATGAGCGGGATGTTTTTTACATAGCTGGAAGATGAAAGTCTCCAGTATTCCAGTTCGAGGTATGCGATAATACCTGAATAAATAGCGACTCCGATCATTAAAGGCACGAGTTTCCGGAATGTGTCTGCTTTATGAAATCTGAAAATATAGGTAAACCAGTCTTTCGGGTTGTAGAAGATCATGTAAATATTTTATCAAAAATAAAGTTTGACTGCTATAATCTATCAAAAGCTTCAGGAGACAGAAGCCCCGGTTGCCCGCTTCATCATTTTATCTATACCAACAAATAAAGCTCCGCCTGCCATGAACACCACAAGCAGCGACGCGGCGTTTGTCATCACTTTTCCATAACCCAATTCTGTAACGTTGATAAAAGGGTAGGGGTAAAAACCTTCAAGACTGCCACGTATCAACGCATAGACAAGGTAAAGTGCAGGATAAAGCAGCCAAACGATTACATGCCGCCATCTCAGAGAACCCTTTGAAACAAATATGAGCCAATAACAAACATAAAGAACCGGGATGACCACATGCAACAATTCATCCGCCCATTTTTGAAGCCCCGCAGGTTGCCAGAGTGATCGCAGTATCGCGTTATAGACAATTCCTACGATCAAAATATAAAGTGAGATCGCGGCAAGTGTTGCGGGTTTTGAAAAAAAGCGACCAAGCCGGCTATTTGGATCGATTAAAATACAGGTGAGGCTGATAGCAACCAGCATATTAGTAAGGATGGTGAAAAAAGCCAGGAATCGCCCAACAGCACCGAGACGTGTCATTCCGGATTGCTCCACATTACTTACCAGGAGATATAACTGGAGGCCAAGCGCAAACCATGCCATTATCGTAATGATCAGCATAGTTAATCTGGCCACCGGAGCGAATCGCAAAACCATGCATAAAATTTTACACAATATATGGTTTGTGCCGGGATCAGTAAATTTGCATAACAGGCCACCGCGGAGCGATTAAAAATAATATAATGAATATTTACACACAGGTTTGGAACAAGTATTTGCCTGTTATCAGGATCTTGTTGAAAAGATCAGCATCAGCAGAACAAAGCATGGGATTAAACCGCATTGATTTTGAAAAAGGAAGCAGGAGTCGTAAACCGGCCTGCTCCTTCAATATTGAATTGGTAGAAGGCCGTTTCAAAACAGTCAGCCAGTCGGCGCCGGCAAAGGAACTGGTAGCTGCGCTAATGGAAGACGAGGTTTCGAAATCGCTACTCAGGCAAAACAATTATGTGATCAGTCTCAATTCCGACTTCCAGTTAAAGATCAGGAACAATACCTCCAATACGAAACCATCCGACAACGATAAGAATGGAGCCGATCCATCTGGTGAGAGCATTTAAGAAAGCGTGATTGTTATCGGGGAACAGGGGGCTTACTTTGATTTTTGACAAAAATCACCCACTTTTGTATAACTGATTATGACTTATTCGATTAATCTGTATAAGTCTTTAATTCAGGCTGATAGACTTTCATCCTTTTAAATACCATCCGCATTATGAGAATACTACTTTTAGGAGCATTGGCAATTTTTTGTTCCGGTGTTCAGGCTCAGCAGCTCACCAGCTTTGCCGGCAAAGTCTCCGATACTCATGATCTCCCAATTGCCGGGGCTACTGTCTACCTTCTCAATACAAATCGCGGTGTTGCAACTGACGTCAAAGGAAGTTTCAATATAAATAATATACCGGCAGGAAAATACACAGCGCAAATTTCAGCCATTGGCTATGCCACGCTCAATTTAGATGTCGTATTACCAGGATCAGGCACCACAGAAATTGTGCTGGAGGATGAATCGCAACAATTGGATGCAGTTCTGGTCAGCGCTCAAAAAATAGAAGAATCTCTGCATGATATTCCTTTCAGCATTTCTGCACTTTCGGCCCGGCAGGTGCAGCAATTCAGGTTATGGAATACACGTGAGCTTACTGCCATTGTTCCAAATATGTATTCCGCCAACTCAGGTGATGAGAGAAATGTCACATCCATTCGCGGTATTGCCACCACTTCTTATGACCAGGCCGTTGCCACTTATATTGATGGCGTGAACCAGTTTAATCTCGATACTTATATTCCCCAGTTGTTTGATGTAGAACGTATCGAAGTGTTGCGTGGCCCGCAGGGAACACTCTACGGTCGAAATGCCATGGGAGGTGTGATCAATATCATCACCAAGCAACCCACTAACAAAACAAGTGGATTTGCAGAGGTTTCCATAGGGAACTTTAACCAGCAGCGGTATATTGCCGGGTTGCGAACACCGGTTATTACAAATAAATTATATGCCGGCGCTTCCATCATGTACAATAGCCGGGATGGATTTTATAAAAACGAATTCAATAATTCATCTTACGATAAACAAAACAGTATAACGGGTAACTACTACCTCAAATATATTATCAACGAAAAATGGTCACTAGGGCTTAATGCCAAGCACAATGATAATAGGAACAATGGTCCGTTTCCGCTTGCATTTCCCACAGGTAGCTTTGAAGAGTTCCTGGAAGCAGGTCATGTACTGACCCAGAATGCGACATCCAAAATGATCGATAATACATTTAATGGTTCATTTACGGCAAACTATGCAGGACGTGGCTTTAATTTTAGTTCGCAGACAGCCTACCAATCTAATCATCGGTATTATACGCTGCCACTGGATGGTGATTTCTCACCCATTGACGGCATCACGATCATCAACAATTATGGTGATGACTGGAACAAGGTTACCGCATGGACACAAGAATTCAAATTTTCATCACCCGCCATGAGCACCAGTTCACTGAAATGGACCGCGGGTGCTTATTTGTTTAAACAGGATAATCCCGTTAAACAGGCTACTCATTTTGGTATGGATGCCGGCTTGATGGGTGCACCTGATACAGATTTTTCATCTATTACTTCTTCTAAAGGTAAGAACAGCGGTGGAGCTGTTTTTGGACAGCTTGTCTATTCAATAAATGAGAAGATCGATATCATCGGTGGCCTGCGTTTTGACTATGAAAAGAAAAAATTCAATGTGCTGGGCGAGTACCAGAAGTCTTCGAATCCACCCATGGTTACCCTCCCCGATACGAGTGCTACAACCAGTTTCAACGCGTTTTCTCCCAAACTGGGCATTATGTACAAACTGGCTGCCAGCAGTAACCTGTTTGCGACCTACAGTCGTGGTTACAGGACCCGAGGCCTCACGCAATTATCGGCCACTGATCCATCCCAACCACCATTATACCCTTACAAACCTGAATACAGCAATAACCTGGAGATCGGTATCAAAAACAATTTCTTCGATAACCGCCTTCGTTTGAATATGGCATTCTTCCTGACCCAGGTTACTGATGTGCAGGTGCCTACTTTAATTCTGCCTGATGCGATCACGATCACCCGTAATGCAGGGAAACTGAATAGTAAGGGCGCAGAACTGGAACTTGCGACCACGCCTGTAAAAGGGCTGGAGATTGAATACAATTTTGGTTTTACGGATGCTACGTATAAGACCTTAAAATTGTCGCAAAACGGCGCATCAGTCGACCTGGCTGGTAAAAAGCAGGTGTTTACACCAGATATCACTTCCATGCTGGCTGCCCAGTATAGTTTTAATCTCAGCACCCGACAACAGTTAAAACTTGTGTTAAGGGGTGAGTGGATGCACCTGGGCGAGCAATATTTCGATCTTTCCAACAACATCTCACAGGATGCTTACAGCCTGTTAAATGCAAGGGTGGGGATCAGTGCAAGGTTTGGAGAGTTGATGGTATGGGGCCGAAACCTGGCTGATACCAGGTACATTGCCTACGCGTATGATTTTGGTGCCATCCATATTGGAAATCCCGCAACTTATGGCGTTACACTAAGGGCCAGGTTTTGAAAATAGGAATTACTGTTTCAACGGAGTCAACAGGGAGTAGATATTACTGTCAAGGAACTGACCATTGTAATAATAATTTTCCCTGAACCGGCCTTCGAGTACAAATTTATTGCGTTCGAGCAGCCTGATGGATGCCTCGTTGGCAGGGTTGACATTTGCTTCAACCGAATGCAGGTTCATCTCTTTAAACCCATAATCCAAAACTGCAGACAGGGCTTCATGCATTATTCCCTGGTGCTGGTATTCTGTACGCAGCATGTAACCAATTTCCGCCCGGTAATGCTCAGGGGTGATCTTCCAGAAACCAATTGTTCCTGCCAGGTCTGTTTGACCGGTAACGGTTATAGCCCAGGTGATACCCTCATTCTTTGCCAGTGATTCCAGGATGGCGTTCACCAGTTTAGCCGCCTCTTCCGTTGACTGTGCCCTTGGCCGGTCGATATAACGCATCATTTCTTCGCTACTTCGCATTGCAAAAATTGAAGGAATATCTTCTTCGCTGATCTTTCGCAGTGTTAGCCTGTTGGTTACCAGAACTGGAAATGGACTGAATTGCAGCTCAAGCATAGAGGGTTTTTAACGTTGAATGTAATGATAAACTGTAAAAAATGGCATTAGGCGCAATTATGACTAAAATCACGTCAATATTGGCTTATTTGTGATAAAAAAAACCTGTTTTTACGGGAAAGAAGTTTTAAATTACATACACCATCCAAAACCCCAGGGAAAAAGTTTGAGTAAACACGATTATTCACTTTTTAAATTAAAATCCCATGGTTCAGGTAGAAACTTCACAGCTCACAGGAGAGTGTAATTCCTGGAGAGAAAAGCTTCGTCAGTACCGCGACGAATTTTCGAAAGACAAGGTCAAACTCCAGGACACCGCCAGCCGCTCACTCTCCAGGGATCAACTTCAGCAGGTAGAACACCTCCACAACCAGTTCCACATTCAGCTTATCAACATTCACGATCTAAAGCATGCTGTAAAATCGCATGAGCAAAAGATGCATTATGAAATGAATGCCAATAATAAGCTGAATCATGAAACAATGGCGGAGCATGAAAACCTGCTCGATCAGTATCAAAGACTAGAATCCACACTTCAGGACCTCAGAGAAGAATTCGAGGAATATTTAAGCCGAACGTCATAGGGAAAATTTAGTTTACAAGTTTTGAGATTCACAGGTTGCAGGCAATGTGAAACACACTCCACGGTAGATACTACACGATACAGGACATGGTATGCAGATAATTGTATTGAACTTGTAAACGGTGCTCGGGATTACGATTTACATTTTCAACTTTTAAAAATTATTTATCATGCCAGAATTTGATACCTCACATGTCAAAAATATTGTCTTGCTGGGCCATGCCGGCTCAGGCAAGACCAGTTTAGCGGAGTGCATGCTTTACGAAGCAGGCCTCATCACCCGCCGGGGCAATATAGCCGATAAAAATACTACAGGAGATTACCACGAACTGGAACAGGAACGTGGTAATTCTATTTTCAGCAAACTCCTCCACGCAAAATGGCGGGGCTATAAAATAAATATTCTCGATACACCAGGCTACGATGACTTTGTGGGTGAAGTGATCTCCGCTTTACGTGTGGCAGATACCGGTGTGATGCTGCTCAACGCAGTTATGGGTGTGGAAGTAGGAACGGATATCATTTGGGAGTACACGGAAAAATTCCGAACACCGATGATCTTTGCCGTCAACAAGCTGGATGATGATGATGCCGATTTTGACAAAACAGTTCGCGAAGCGAAATCTCATTTTGGTAACAAAGTAGTCGTAGTTCAATATCCGCGACAAACCGGCTCAGGTTTTCATGAGATCGTCGATGTACTGCGAATGACCATGTACAAATTCAAAGACGCGTGTGGTAAGCCTGAGAAACTGCCAATACCAGATGAGGAGAAACAAAGAGCTGACGACCTTCATAAAGAAC
>JAEZRB010000325.1 GCA_023412975.1 Bacteroidota bacterium
ACACCCAACGATGTGGAAGGTATTTATTTTTCACTGAGCGGAAATACCGCTACTGCCAACCAGTTTTTTCTAACCGACTCGGTCAACCATTTTCTTCGTGGCGCTTTATATTTTAATACTTCGCCCAATGAAGACTCTCTGAGCATCGTCAATGATTTTCTGAAAAAAGATGTACTCCACCTGATCAATACTTTAAAGTGGAGAAACAAGTAGGTGTCATTTAAATTGATGTATTGGTTAGACCAGGATTATTCTTTCTTTAGCGATAACGAAGATCTAAAGTAATGAGCCTGGTTTGATAAGTGATGTTTCTGCTCGCTATTTTTCAATCTTCTCAAATCACTATATACATTCCAGGCTCAAATGGATGGTTTACTCCTCATTGGATTTCGCCATTGGTTTCTTTGCCATTTTCGGGATTTCCCGGAGCGGGGCCCGACTGAATAACTCGGGATCTAATTCTTTCTCCGATTTTTTGACAGCCTTTGACTTTTGTGTTCGGCCTTTTTTCGCTTCTGTTTTATCGGGGCTGTTCAATTCCTCGAAAGGCTTGAAGACCACTTCCCGTGGAGGTTCCAGGCGGGATTCGTCAGGCACTACTGGAGTAGAAATTTCAATTTCCTGGTACATGGATTTGAATTCAGGGTTGGCATTTGATTTCTTAAAATCGGCAAAGCCATAGATCCCGGCGGCAATCATTAGTGCGCCACCTACGTAGAGGATTGATTTCATATTGTTGAAGTTTAAAGGTTTCGTTATGCTTGAAAGGTTTTAAGGTAGGATCGGCTGTTGCGATGGATGATCCATTCTGCTGCCAGCATATTGCCCAGCACACTTATCCAGAGTGAGATTTCATAGTTTTCAAGATGATCCCAATCCAGCAGGTAGAAGATAATATGATAGATACGGAACGTAACCGCCGTCATTGCCATGGCATAGGAACGAATCATCCAAATTTTATGAGCCAGGATATTTTTCTTCCGAATTGTATTTAGGCCATAAAGCGTCGTGATGAACCATGTGACCGCCATAAAAAGAAATAGACACCTTTCCCAAAAGCTTCCCTTGGCAAAGAACGACATGTAAAGGCCTGTGGGCGCACCAAGAAATAGTACCACAAAAACATATAGCCTACCTGACCAGCGATGGATGGCTTTTGTTTTTCTAAGGATATACCGTGAGAATTGTATAATCGCGGTGAGTATACAAACAGCACCTGCAAAAATGTGTATATAGAATGAAGCATTGTAAACGGGGTTGCTGAACAGTATACTTCTTTCCTGTATAAATGAAAATTCTTTCTGAAAGGAAAAATAGGGGATGGTATTATAAACCAGTAAAAGACTGAAAGCCATGACAGGTATCCAAAAGATCAATCGAAAAATAGCTTTGGCAGCTTTGTAAGAGGTGGCCCGCCGCGAGTTGGTCATAACGGTTGGTTTACATTTTAGATTCACCTGGATCGATACTCCACACCCGGGCCGCGTTAGAAATATGTTAAGGAAAAATCTTACATTGAAGAATGAGAAAACTAATTGTGATCCTGCTACTGGCCGCATCACCAGCATGCGGTTTCACCCAGTCACGACTTGCAATCGTCGATTCGATGAAAGCGAACGTCGCGAATGCTAAAACCGACCAGGAGAAAGTTGAGCGTCTGGGTTATCTCACCCGCACATTGATGAATTTCGATCTGGCAGAAGCAGATCGATATGGGCAAGAGATGATCGAGGTTGCCGAATCTTCACGTGATCGTAGGCTGATGGTGACGGCCCTGCTTACCAATGGCGAACGATATTCTTATCTCTCAGGTCGGACGGACAATATTCAAAAGGCCATAAGTTATTATAAGCAAGGCCTCGAACTGGCCCGCCAAAGCAGGCTGGAAGCCGAAATGATAAAGGCTTACCTGTTACTTTCTGAAGTTTCCCGTTATATTCCTGATGCTGGGATGGCGCTTGATTATTGTAATCAGGCATATTCTTATGCCGCATCACTTAAGAAAGATAGTATTTCTGCAAGGGTACATCTTGAATTTGGCACAGTGTACCTCGAAAAAAATGAGAAACTTCTTTCACTGCGGAATTATATGAGCGCCCTGCGTTTATCAGAAGACTTAAAGAATAATAGCCTTTTAAGGATGGTTTATGTCAGGTTGTCATCATTCTATGCGGGTATTGGAGACTACGACAAGGCTATCGATTACCAGGCAATGGCAATTAAAATGGATGAACAGATAAAATCCGGGCAATCTCCTTACAACAGGGTACAGGACCTGGTGCGTATTGGAGACCTGTACGGATTTAAAAAGAACTACGACATGGCGAGGCACTATTATGAGCAGTCGCTGGCCGTGGCGGACTCATTAAAGTTTGAACCAATTAAAGCCCTGTCATACCGTAGCATTATTAACAACTATTTGTCTGCAGATCAGCCTCAGAAAGCACTTGCTTATTTCGATTCAAAACCACAGTTAAAAAATTATCTCACTTCGCTCAACTTCGGCCATTTCGTTGACCAGTCGTATGGATATATTTATACCAGGATCGGGAAATATGATTCGGCCCGGTATTATTATGATAAGGTTGCTCCTTTTTTTGAGAAAGACGTTAATAGTGGGAATAAACTCGGTTACAATTACCAGTTGGGAGTGCTTTACAAAATGACCGGCGAATATGATAAAGCTATTGGGTATTTCAGTAAAGCCAAGCAACTCGCCGATGAGATCGGACGCCTTGAGCAAATGAGCGATGTGTCTATACAACTGGATTCGCTTTACCGAATAAAGGGTGATTATAAACAAGCCCTGTACTATTCCTCCCTGAACTATCAGTATAAAGACAGCCTGGAAAAACTTGGTAAGGAGAGAGACCTGATGCAGGTAGAAGTAGCTGACGAGCAGCAAAGGCAGGAACGGATTACCAGGGAAAAACTTGAACAGAAAAGAAAACGGGACAATATCCAGTACCTGCTTATTACTATCGGTATTGCCGGGCTTTTCATACTGATGGTAATGATGGGGATGTTTAAGGTTTCGAAGACGACTATAAGAATGATCGGATTTTTTGCCTTCCTGATGTTTTTTGAGTTCATCTTCCTGATATTTAAAAAGAATATCTATTCTATAACGCAGGGTGAGCCATGGAAAGACCTTTTGTTCATGATCCTGCTGGCAGCGGTACTATTGCCGGCACATCACTGGCTGGAGCATAGAGTGATCCATTACCTGACGTCTCATAATCGCTTAACGGCCACAGGCAAAGGGTTGCTGGATAAGGTGGTACGAAGAAAAAAGCCTACAGCTTAGTAGGCAGGTTGTACCTTTGCGCCAAAACTGTTCTGTGATAGTAATAGATAATGTATTGATCAGTGAGGATGTGGTAGAAAAGCAATTTGTCTGCGATCTTGGCAAATGCAAGGGTGGTTGCTGCGAGGATGGAGATGCAGGTGCCCCACTCGACAACACTGAGTTAAAGATCATCGCGGATGTATATGAACAGGTAAAGCCCTACCTGACCCGCCCGGCAATCGATGAGATAGAAAGAGTTGGGCATTATGTTTACGACAAGGAGTTTGGATGGGTAACGCCGGTTTTACCAAGCGACAACGAAATTTGTGTATATGGCTACCGTGAGACCAACGGCCTGATCAAATGTGCCTTCGAACAGGCTTATTATGATGGCAAGATCGCCTGGAAAAAACCCATTAGTTGTCATCTTTACCCGATTATTGCAAAAGCCGGCAAGCACGGTGATTATACAAGGGTAAATTATTCGCCAAGGGAAAAAATGTGTCAGCCTGCCTGCGTGCTCGGTGAAAACCTGAAAATCCCTGTTTATAAATTTTTAAAGGAACCATTGATACGTAAATTCGGGGAAGAATTTTATGAGGCACTGGATACAGTTGCCAAGGAATATTACACTGAAACGGAAAAATAACTCTGGTGAAAGAAACAGCCGCAGCATTTGACGCCAAAAGCAGGGAAAAAGCAGCCGACCTCGCTCATCGTAAAACCATCAATTTCAATATCGGCAAGTACAATGCGGCAGTACCACAGGGTAAACTCCAGTTTGCTGAACTAACTATAGCCCGGGAAAGAGCCAAAAATGCCAAATGGAGGGCTTTAGAAAATCTCGATTCCCAATTAGAAACATTTGAAGCTGCCATCAGCAGCCGCGGTGCAAGGGTGGAATGGGCCGAGGATGCCGAACAGGCGCTTGAGATCGTAAAAAGAATTTGCGAGGAGAAACAATGCAGGTCGCTGGTGAAAAGTAAGAGCATGGTGACGGAGGAGATTCACCTGAATGCGTTTCTCGAAAAGATCGGTATTGAAAGTATTGAAACTGATCTCGGCGAATATATCCAGCAACTCGATGGCGAACCTCCTTACCACATCGTGACCCCGGCTATGCACAAGAGTAAGGAGGATATTTCAAAGCTATTTGCAGAAAAGCTGGGTACAGATCCGAAGCTGACCCCCGAGCAGCTGACCCTTGTGGCAAGAGAAGTGCTTCGGGAGAAATATCGTAACGCGGAGGTTGGTATCACTGGAGCGAATTTTATAATCGCAGATATCGGCGGTATCGCTGTTACCGAAAATGAAGGCAATGGAAGGCTGAGTTCATCCATGCCCCGCACACATATCGTGATCGTGGGTATCGAAAAAGTGATCCCAACGCTCACTGACCTGGCTTTGTTTTGGCCGTTATTAGCCACTTTTGGTACGGGTCAGAAGATCACTTCCTATAATACCATCTTTACCGGTCCGCGGCAAGCCAATGAAACGGATGGTCCGGATGAGATGTACGTGATCCTGCTGGATAACGGTCGAACCAAAATTTTAGCGGATGAAAAGCAACGGGAGAGCCTTTATTGTATTCGTTGCGGAGCCTGTTTAAATGCCTGCCCGGTTTATAAAAATATCGGTGGTCATGCGTATGCTTCTACATACAGTGGTCCTATTGGCGCAGTGATCACGCCCAACCTTAAAGACCTGGGTGAGTGGAAGCATCTCAGCCATGCTTCATCGCTTTGTGGGAACTGTACCGAGGTTTGCGCGGTGAAAATAAACCTGCATGAGTTGCTGTTGGAGAATCGCCATGCGGCAGCCGACAAAGGGCTGGCTCCGTTTTCCGAAAAAATGGCCTGGAAAATGTGGAAGATAGCGATGCTTAAACGAGGCTGGATGAATATGGCCAATGGCGGAATGAAAACAAGGATGGTTAACCTGATTGGAAAATCCTGGTCCGAACATCGCGGCAAACTGAACTTCCCCAAAAAGTCATTCAACCAGCAGTGGAAAGAGAAAAACGGAAAATAGGTTCCCGTGCTGATCTATACTGAAAACATAAGCCCACGCCTCCAGTATATTGCTGAATTTGCCGGCAAGCTGTTAACTGGGAATTCCTTCGAATTAACCACCGACAAGAACCAGTACCTCGGATCCGGTGCTGAGAAAATAAATTATAGCCCGCATAAAATTGCTGATGACGAATGTTGGATAAAGCCACATGGCTTATTATTTGAAAAAAATATTACGCCGCAACAGATCCAATGCCGGGATAAAGACGATCGAAAGATTTTTTTCAGTACCGAGGGTGACTGGCCTTTCGACATTTTTGCCGCAAGTTTTTACCTGCTCACCCGATATGAAGAATACCTGCCGCATAGTAAAGATATGTACGGCCGATACGCACATGAGAATTCGCTGGCATACAGGGAAAAATTTCTCGGCATCCCACTTATAAATATCTGGTGGAATGATTTTAAAAATGTTTATCGCGATAGGTTTTCAACCCTGAATTCGACGTCGCTCCAGGCATTTACATTTTTGCCAACCTACGATATTGATATTGCATGGTCCTACAAAGGCAAAGGATGGCAACGAAACCTCGGTGGTTTTTTACAATCCGCTTTTCGTGGAGAATGGAAGCAAAATAAAGAACGCCTTAGTGTATTGAGGAAAAAAGGCAGGGATCCTTATGATTGCTATGGATGGTTGAATACTCTACATGAAAACTACAGGCTGAAGCCCTATTATTTTTTTCTTGTTGCTGATAAAAAGGGGAAGTATGATAGGAACATCTCTCCCAACAGGCCGGAATTACAGGAATTGATCAGGGATCATTTTATAAGATACCCCATAGGGTTGCACCCATCCTGGCGAAGTGGTGATGAACATGAACTATTAAAAAAAGAGATCGATACGCTGTCGCGAATAACAGGGTCGGGTTGCATGTCGTCACGTCAACATTATATCAGGTTTGATCTTCCCGAAACTTACAGGCGCCTGCTTGACGCGGGTATCCGATATGATTTTTCGATGGGATATGGCAGCATCAATGGCTTCCGGGCTTCGGTTACAACTCCTTTCTATTGGTATGACCTGCAGGAGGAAAAACAAACTGAGTTGATGTTATTCCCGTTTTGCTATATGGAAGCCAACTCCTATTATGAACAGAAATTCACAGCCCAACAAGCGCTTGAGGAAATGAGGGAGTACCGCAAAGTGGTAAAATCAGTGGGAGGTATGTTGATTACGGTATGGCATAATCATTTCCTGGGTAGCGAAGAAACATTCGGGGAATGGAAACAGGTTTACGAAGAGTTTATCAGGGAAACTGCTGAAAAGGTATAGGCCGCCGCTACTACAAACCTTCTGTTTCGGGTATTGTATTTGCCGACACTTTATAGGCTTTATTGACGAGGTACACACCAGCCAGTGTTACTAATCCGCCCACTGCGATAAAAATTGTCAGGCTTTCGGAAAATATCAGCCAGCCAAGTAGTACTGCGACAATCGGGTTGACATATGCATAGAGCGAAGCCTGTTCCGTAGAGAGATTCTGAAGTGCATAGAGGTAAGCGATAAAAGAAACCACAGAGCCAAAGATCACGAGGTAAGCTATCGCCGCCCATGATTGCCAGGCAATATTTACCAGCGACACCGCATTACCTGAATTATAGGACGTAATGGACAAGGCAATTCCCGAAATAACCATCTGCAAGCCGATGCTGAAATATGGATTGAATTTGGCTGCGTACTTTTTTGTGTAGATGGTTCCAAATGCCCAGCCCCAGGTAGCAAGCAGGGAGAGGAAGATACC
>JAEZRB010000332.1 GCA_023412975.1 Bacteroidota bacterium
AATTTAATACTGACAAATTTCCATATGCGTCCCTGATCTC
This sequence comes from Bacteroidota bacterium, assembly GCA_023412975.1. GTDB lineage: Bacteria > Bacteroidota > Bacteroidia > Chitinophagales > Chitinophagaceae > Terrimonas_B. The sequence continues at coordinate 41 of JAEZRB010000332.1, forward strand.
CACCTTTGCATCATGTATCGTGGTATCATTCAAATGAATGATTCCATCACCATATGGGAGGTATACGGGACCGCGGTCACCAGGCAAACGGGAAAGATGCTGGAGGTATGCACCGCCATGATGTTTGAACGAATAATCGATATGTGCGTTCATATAACCGGTTTCCGCATAGCTGATACTATCAATCTCAAAGCCTGCTATAGGATTGCCATCAATGAAAAGCTTTGTCGAGAAGATGCCATCCTGGTTGTTGGAACCGCTGATCCGGTCATATGCCTGTATAGCAAAGCTGATCTTATTAAATCCTGTTTTTATGAGCGGACTGCCGGCGAGTATGTAGGAATTTCCAGTCTTTTTTACATTGAATAGTTGGGGTCTCTGTTCATAGATACTCATCCCCCTGTTATACATCGCCAATTTTACGATGGTAGGTGGTACATTGTCCTGTAGCGGCATACCAAACAATAGCGGGTTCAGGCATTTGTCGGTTTTTGTATCTCTGATCTCAAAATGCACATGAGGCCCCTGTGACCCGCCCGTAGTTCCGCTGAATGCAATAAAACTACCCTTACTCACAGGAAACTGCTGCGGTGTGAACTCCAGTTCGATAGCCCAGGTTTCTTGCTTGTATTGCTGGTCTTCGACATATTTCTCCAATGCAGGGAAAAAATCATTCAGGTGCGCATAGAGTGTGGTTAGTCCATTAGGATGATTGATATAAATCACACGGCCAAAACCAAACGGCTCGATCCTGATCTTTGAAATATAGCCCGCCGCCGCCGCATACACCCGTTGGTTGACGCGTTGCGCCGTCCTGATATCAAGACCCATATGCCAGTGATTGCTTCTAAGCTCACCCAGATTTGCAACAATTTCGGGGCGTAGATCCAGGGGCCACCTGAAATAGCCTTTTGGATAGGTTTTACTACCTGGTTGAGCCTGTACGGAGATTGAACTGAATAAAACAACTACCAGTAATACATAAAAACGCTGCATGCTGCAAAAATAGCCAGCACAACCTTTGAATCCCGTGAATAATGTTAAAATTAAAACCGATTCTGGTAAAGCATGCCAGAGACTATTCTGATTACACGGATTGGTCATATTCAGGTTTCAAAGTGCCCTTGTATGTTCAAAAATCATTTTCTTATATTGGCTCCTACCCTTCTGTGTCAATCTGTGACAACTGTGGCTATTTGGTGTGATTGATGTAATTAGCGGCCGACCCTGTCGCAGGCAGTTTCTATTATTAAAATAATAACATTTCATCCGCCTTTTTTCTAATATTTTTGCCACTCAAAATTTTATCCTCCAGTACATGTCTTTGAAGGCTAATATGAGTTCCCGGTCTGCGAAAGTGATCCTCTTTCTTTTGCTGAACAGCCTGCTCGTAGCCGCACCGGTAGTTCATGGGTCTTCAGGCGACAAAGAAGAACCGGCCGGTTATCTAACCTCAAAAGAAACTTCAGAACACAAAGAGACCCATCAACTCAAAAACGCTGAAGAACAGTTTCTACATCAATATACTGCGAGGAAAAAGAAAGCGCATCGCTTTATAAACAATGAGATTTTTGGCAGCCCTGTACCAATTTTAGCTATAAGCGATAAACTCCCTCACGGATCCCTTTCCGCCAGCTTCCCTTACCGGCCAGAATATTACAGGCTACTCTTCCTGTATCAGTTATTTTAAGATCCGGCAATATAAGCCGACCAACCGGAGGAAATTTCCCCGGGTAAAACAATATGTTCCGGACAGGCGCCTGTCTGTCAGCTTTTTTAAACAATCATCACAACTTACAAATATGAAATGTCCAAACTGTAACGAGACACTTTTGATGACTGAAAGAAACAGTATTGAAATTGATTACTGTCCTTCCTGTCGTGGCGTATGGCTCGACAAAGGCGAACTGGATAAAATGCTGGACTATGCCGCACAAACAGCCGCCAGCAGTCAGGCTTTCAATCCAAATGATACTAATGCGGGTCATCAGGCTTACCGTGAAAAATATCCTGCAAATCAGCACGGCTATCGAAAGCCTTATAAAAAGAAATCATTTCTCGGCGACCTGTTCGATTTTGACTAAAATTCCCGCTGGTACCACCAATAAACAAATCTTATCATCCAGATTACTCCTCATATTTTATGCAAGCATTAATTGATTTTTTCTCTAATCTTACAAACCCCGAATGGATCATGCTGCACGGAGGTTTGTACATCGTCGTTTTAATCGTTTTTATCGAAACGGGATTCCCCTTTGGCTTTTTCCTTCCAGGTGACTCACTCCTCTTCATAGCCGGTATGGTTATCGCCAATACGCTGTCTCCGTTTAGCGAACCATTTGCTAATCTCCTCTACTGGGTTTTGCTGATCACAACGGCCGGCACTCTTGGAAATTTTGTCGGATACTGGCTGGGTAAAAAATCCGACGGCCTTTTATTGCACCGGAAAGACTCCTGGCTGTTCAAGAAAAAATACCTGTTGCAGGCCAAAGATTTTTATGATAAGAAAGGAGGAATGGCTATTATATTGGCCCGCTTTCTTCCTATCGTTCGCACTTTTGCGCCTATCGTAGCCGGACTGGTAAAAATGAACTCCAGCCGTTTCGCTTTCTTCAACATTTTCGGTAGCTTTTTGTGGACCGGCAGTATTGTTACAGCAGGTTTCCTTCTGGGTGAAAATAAGTGGGTACAGGAAAATCTCGAAAAGATCATTATTGGTATTGTCATTATTACAACTCTGCCAGTGATAATAAAGCTGCTGACCGGCCGAAAAAGAAAAAAAGAAATCTCCCTGGTTCAGTAATACATGCGTTTTAGCGATTGGTTAACGAATTTGTAATACCCTTCCGGAACTTTATCCAGCCGTTCATGTTATTTTTTATAGTTATTAGCTTTCTGGCACGAATTTGTTGGATTAATCGAGGAAAGAGTTTACCCCTAAAAGTTGCAGCACATGAATCGGATTTTATACACTTTGATATTTAGCATGATAATGATTGCAGGATTGTTCATTGGCATAATCAAAGGACAGGAAGTGCGCAACAAATGGGTGAGCAAGATGAAATTTAAACATGAGGAGCGCCGGGACCAACCTCGTCCCAACCAACGTGAGCATAACGGCGTCCTTCTCGACGAAATTGAAGAACTCACCTATCATAGCTAAATCGCACTGCTAATTTGATGTACCGCTAACAGTTGTAAGGTTTTTGTTTTTGTCTGGAAGAAACGATTAGAATTTTAGCCCTGATCAGATTGCTTCCCCGAAGAGGCTGCACACTTTGAAGCTCCCAAAAAGTTAACAACTCCTGCAACTAAATTTTTACCAACAGCTACTTCAAACCGGCTGGATTCCCTTAGTTTTGCGTCCCTAAACGAATCGTGATTTAACCGCTTCAAAACCCCGCCTTCGGACGGGATTGGCTGGCTCCGGGTGAATCCGGGTCAATGCCTCCTGTATAAAGAAAATGCCAAAAGATACTTCAATTAGCTCGGTCCTGATCATCGGTTCAGGGCCTATTATTATTGGACAAGCCTGTGAATTTGACTATTCAGGAACCCAGGCTGCCCGCAGTCTTCGCGAGGAAGGTATTAAAGTCTTCCTCATCAACAGCAACCCCGCCACCATCATGACCGACCCGATGATGGCCGACAAGGTATACCTGTTGCCGCTGACAGTGGAAAGTATCGAACAGATACTCGAGGAAAACCAGATTGACGCGGTTTTGCCAACTATGGGCGGACAAACAGCACTCAACCTTTGCAAAGAAGCCGAAGATCTTGGCCTTTGGGAAAAATATAAAGTTAGACTGATCGGCGTTGATATTAAAGCTATCGATAAGGCTGAAGACAGGGAAAAATTCCGCCAATGGATGATTGAACTCGGCGTTCCTGTCGCAACGGCAAAAACAGCCAACTCCTTCCTGGAGGGAAAAGAATTTGCACAGGAGATAGGTTTCCCCCTTGTTATTCGCCCTTCCTTTACGCTGGGTGGTACTGGTGGCGGTTTTGTGCATGACAAGACCGAACTCGACGAAGCCCTCAACCGCGGTCTGCAGGCTTCCCCAATCCATGAAGTACTGGTGGAAAAAGCGGTACTGGGATGGAAGGAATTTGAGCTCGAATTGCTCCGCGACAACGCAAACAATGTTTGTATCATCTGTACGGTTGAGAACTTTGACCCGATGGGTGTTCATACCGGCGACTCCATCACGGTAGCCCCGGCTATGACGCTGAGCGATACTGCCATGCAATTGATGCGCAACACCGCTATCCGCATGATGCGCGACCTGGGTAACTTCGCTGGTGGGTGTAATGTCCAGTTTGCTCTCAATCCCGATACAGAAGAAATCATCGCTATCGAGATCAATCCCCGCGTTAGCCGTTCTTCCGCCCTGGCATCCAAAGCCACCGGATACCCTATTGCCAAAATAGCCGCGAAGCTGGCCATCGGTTACAACCTCGATGAACTGGAAAACCAGATCACAAAAACAACGTCAGCATATTTCGAACCTGCACTCGACTACGTTATCGTAAAAGTGCCGCGCTGGAATTTTGACAAGTTCAAAGGTGCCAATGATACATTGGGTCTCCAGATGAAAAGCGTGGGTGAAGTGATGGCTATTGGCAGAAGTTTTACTGAAGCCATCCAAAAAGCCTGTCAAAGCCTTGAGAATAATGCGGTGGGCCTGGGTTACTATGGAAAAAGTCTGATGCATGCTGAAGAGATACTGGAATATATTAAGACACCAAAATGGGATCGCCTCTTCCGTATCAAAGACGCGTTAATGGCTGGGATTTCAGTAGGCACAATTTCAAAAGCTACCAATGGTATCGACCGCTGGTTTATCTACGAGATCCAGAAGATCGTGAATCTTGAAAAAGAGATCGCGAAGTATAAAATGGCGACTATACCCACGGAACTGCTTCGCGAAGCCAAGACCATGGGCTTTAGTGATGAGCAGCTTTGCCGCATCATGAATGATGGTACGGAAGATGAAGTGTACGAATTACGCAAATCGGCCGGCATCACCAGGGTTTTTAAAATGGTGGACACCTGCTCTGCAGAGTTTGAAGCCAAAACCCCTTATTTCTATTCCACTTTTGAAGTGCCTACCCATTCTGAGTTTGCGGGTGGCTCTGTTATCTCAAATGAATCCAGGATAACTGATAAGAAGAAAATAATAGTATTGGGCAGCGGGCCCCACCGGATCGGGCAGGGTATCGAATTCGATTATTGTTGCGTACACGGTCTGCTTGCCATCAAGGAAGCGGGTTACGAAGCCATCATGGTTAATTGCAACCCCGAAACAGTGAGCACTGATTTCGATATGGCTGATAAGCTTTATTTCGAACCTGTATACTGGGAACACCTGTGGGAAATCATTGAGCACGAAAAACCCGAGGGTGTGATCGTGCAACTGGGAGGCCAGACTGCTTTGAAACTGGCCGAACGCCTGCATGAAAAAGGCATTAAGATCATTGGTACTTCTTACGACAGCATGGATATCGCGGAAGACCGTGGACGTTTTTCTGACATGTTGAAAGATCTGGAAATCCCTTATCCTGATTACGGAACAGCTTATGATGTAGATGAGGCGGTTTCTGTAGCAAACAAAGTAGGTTATCCCGTATTGGTTCGCCCTTCTTATGTATTAGGCGGACAAAGAATGAGGATCGTGATCAATGACGATGAAGTAGAGAAAGCTGTAGTTAGCCTGCTGAAGCATATACCCGGTAATAAAATTCTGATCGACCATTTCCTCGACCGATGCCAGGAAGCCGAGATCGATGCCATTTTCGACGGAGAAAATTTTCATGTCATGGGTGTGATGGAACATATCGAACCGGCAGGTATACATAGTGGTGATAGTAATGCTGTTTTGCCGGCATTTAATCTTACCCCGCTCGTAGTGACGACCATGGAGCATTACGCCGAAAAAATTGCCCGTAAACTCAATATTCGCGGGCTGATCAATATCCAGTTTGCTGTCAAAGATGGTAAAGTGTTCGTGATAGAGGCCAACCCAAGAGCCTCACGTACTACACCTTTTATTGCAAAAGCATACCAGATACC
>JAEZRB010000059.1 GCA_023412975.1 Bacteroidota bacterium
ACAGCAACAGGGACTGATCACTGAAGACGAAGTATCCTATTTTTCAACCCTTCAATTCAAGCAGGTTGCTCCCGAGGTTGCCAAATTGGAAAAGGAATATATCGGTCGCCTGCTGGAAAAATTTTCGATAAACGTAACAGCGCTCAACAATTACCTAAAATGTCCGCTCGAATTTTATTTCAGGAACCTGGTACGTATCCCCTCACCCAAAAATGAAGCGACGGAGTTTGGATCTTCGGTACACTACGCACTCGAACAATTGTTTCGTAAAATGCAGGACAGTAATAGTGGCCAGTTCCCTTCCTGCGAAGAATTTATTGCCGATTTTGAATGGTATATGCATCGTCACCGGGAAAGTTTTACTAAAGAACAATTTGAAAGACGGCTTGAATACGGACAGGACACCCTGCGCAATTATTATGAAACATATATTCACAGTTTCAATAAGATTGTCGCGATTGAGCGTAATATTCGGAATGTTGTGGTGAAAGGTGTACCGCTAAAAGGTAAACTCGATAAACTTGAATTTGATGGTAAGGAGGTTGTGGTGGTAGACTACAAAACCGGTGATCCTGAAAAGGCATTACCGAAACTAAAATCCCCCCACGAGAAAGACCCCAATGGCGGCGACTATTGGCGGCAGGCAGTGTTTTATAAAATACTTGTCGATAACTACCCGTCCAAGGACTGGAAAGTTGTGAGCACGGAGTTTGACTTTGTTGAGCCTGACAAAAAGAAAAACTACCGTAAGGAGAAAGTGATCATCAACCCGGCTGATATAACTACTGTTACGGAACAGATCAGCAGCACCTGGGAAAAGATACAGGCGCATGATTTCTATACCGGTTGCGGTAAAGATGATTGCCACTGGTGCAATTTTGTAAAAGACAATAAGCTGCATGTTGCCCTGCATGAGATTGAAGAAGAAGAAATCGAGGAATAATTTAACGGTTTCTTATAGCTGCCAGGGGAAAATTGATGTTTTATTTAGCAGGATACAAACGATTCAAATAGCATAAACAGGCTATGTTTGCAAAAATTTAGGGCCGGCCGTTCAAGATGAAAAAACTAATTCTCTTTCTTCTCATCGCAGTTTTTTTGGTTCAGCAATGGGTAATGCAGACCGGTTGCGCCACGATCATTCCGCCTGAAGGTGGGCCGAGGGATAGTTTACCGCCAGTGCTAGTAGAGGTAGACCCGGCCGATTCCACGCTCAATTTCAGCGGCAGGACCATTGTTTTCAATTTTAATGAATATGTAGATGTTGAAAACTACTCAAGAGAAATGATTGTTTCGCCCATACCTGCCAATATGCCTACGGTCAATCGTAAATTAAGAACCGTTACTGTCAGGCTTCGCGACACCTTGCAGCCAAATACGACTTATTCCATCAATTTTGGCAACTCGATCAAGGATGTGAATGAAGGCAATGTAAAAAAGAACTTCAACTATATTTTTTCCACGGGTTCGTATTTTGATTCGCTTGAGTTTCGCGGCAATGTGGTACTTGCAGAAACCGGTGGCGTCGATTCTACTCTCACCGTGATGCTTCATCCCACCAATATCGATTCGGCATTGATAAAGGAAAAACCAAGATATATCACCCGGCTCGACAGCAGTGGTAACTTTCAATTTCGCAACCTGCCCCGTGATACTTTTTATGTATACGCCTTGCAGGATGAAGGCGGAGGATATCGTTACCTGAACACGACCATGCTTTTTGCATTTGCTGATTCTGCGGTTATTGTCGACAGCGCTACAAAGCCTGTAACCCTTTATGCCTACAATATTGAAGAGCCCGAAAAACCTGCCAGTACTACGACAACAACCACGGGTCGGGGCCGGGCAGCCGACAGGCGGTTGAAATATACCACCAACCTGGTCGGCAACCAACAGGATCTGCTCGATAGTTTTGTTTTTGTATTCGAAACCCCCATAAAAGAATTTGATTCTTCCAAAATCCGGTTTACCCGGGACACGAGCTATACACTTATCACAAACCATTCCTGGCGCTTTGATAGTACGCGCAAAAAACTTTCACTGTTATACGACTGGGTTGAAAATGTCGAGCATCACCTGATCATGGAGAAAGACTTTGCAACTGATACACTCGGCCAGCAGTTGTTGAAAGGCGATACAATTGATTTCCGGACCAAACAAATACGCGACTATGGCAAGGTCACACTCAACTTCCGTAATCTGGACCTGTCTGGCAATCCCGTACTGCAGTTTGTGCAGGGCAGTGAGGTGGTAAGGTCATTTCCTTTAACATCCAATGCATTCACCGAATCAATGTTCTCCCCCGGCGAATACCGTCTTCGTATCCTGAACGATAAAAACGGGAATGGCGTTTGGGACCCGGGCCAGTTTTTTGGTGAGCGAAAACAACCCGAGATCGTTAAACCAATCCACAGGGTGCTTAATATCAGGCCCGGGGTCGACAACAGGTTTGATATCGACGTTACAGCGCCACCCCGTCCCGAACCACGAAACCAACAGCAGCAGCAGTTTCCGACGCTTCCCGGCAGAAGAGGACGTTTTTGAGTAATTAGGGATTGGTAATTTGGAATTAGCGGGTGTCCTAAATACCTGGCGCTCGCGATAAATTCCTAATCCCCCAACATTGCTGCCCGGAATAAATTTCGGATTGTTGTCAAAACCTTTGACCCGCGCGGGTTCTATGACGTTTATTTTTACAGAGGCTTTGCTTTATTTTTCCTGGAGATTGTTTCTCTTTGCTGGTCGTAATTCAAATGTCTTGATGTGCCAGGAAACCACAGCGCACACAGCGGACACTGCGGTATTAGCATCATGTACTGTACTCCGTAGCAGATTTTCTAATAAGTAGACGCCTTTCGCTGTGCTTGCCGTGCCCGCCGTGGTTTATAGTACCCCAGGGTTCCCCGGACAATAATGATCCCCAATTCCTATTTCCCAATCCCAAATTCCCAATCCCTTTTTACCTTTGTAAGATGCAATTCTCTTCATCCCTGCTGGAAAACGCCGTTAATGAATTTTCAAGGCTGCCGGGCATTGGAAAAAAAACGGCTTTGCGCCTGGTTTTACACTTGCTAAAACAGGATGTGAAGGATGTGCAGCATTTTGGGGAAACGATAGCCCGGATGCGCAGCGAAATCAAATTCTGCAATCGCTGCTTCAATGTAGCCGATGGTGATATTTGCTCGATCTGTTCCAATTCGCTACGCAAGCAACAAATCATTTGTGTGGTGGAGTCGATCAGGGATGTGATCGCCATTGAAAGCACACAACAGTACAATGGTACCTATCATGTACTTGGCGGCGTCATTTCACCGCTCGATGGTATCGGCCCGGACCAGCTTAATATCGAGAGCCTGGTGGCGCGGATACAAAAGGAACAAACGGAAGAACTGATTTTTGCCCTCAACCCCAATATACAGGGTGATACTACCATTTATTATATCCAGAAAAAATTACAGCCGTTCAATACCCGGATCACTACGATCGCCCGCGGTATTGCCTTTGGGGGCGAGTTGGAATATGCAGATGAAATGACCCTGGCCCGGAGTCTGCAAAACAGGTTGCCGGTGGAGAGTTATGTGGCTAATAAATAATTGGCCGGGGAGAAGGGAAGGCGGGAAGTTAGATCAACTAATGTAGGATCTTAGGTGCCAACTTGCCCTTGTCATGGATTGGGACGCCACTAATAGGGTGGATTCCAAATTTTCGCTTGATCAATTACCCCATTAACCATTAAGAAAAAAGCCATTTTTAACACTACCCAACCTTATTCCCTTATCCAGCTGAAAAATAAGAGAATAAGGATTTCCTGTTGTGCCTTTAGGTTACTTAGGTAATAAGGTTTTCATCCCGGCCGATTAAAGAACTTACATCGTTTAAAGCGAAATTTGAATTGCGTCCACGCTAATATCCCGTTTTTTTATTACTCCTTATTATACTAGCTTTGCACTACACAGGTGGATTTGTTTATTGTACGGCCTGTCCCTCCGGGGAAAAACTGAACTAATAAACGCTAAGAAACTCCCTCCCCAGGTTTCCCAAACGTTGATAGTTCAAATTTTAATGCCAGCGGTATGACGCGATGATCGTTGCGAGGCTTCGTGAAAGAGCCCCACAACGCATATCAGTTAACTCGTCACTATATCCGTATATAAACAAACGCGCTGTGCGGTATTAATTAAAAACATTTTTTATGGACATCAGGAAAGAACTCGAAAAACGCATTCTCGTTATCGATGGTGCCATGGGCACCATGATACAACGGTATAAACTTTCCGAAGCCGATTACCGGGGCGAACGTTTTAAAGACTGGCATACCGATGTTAAAGGCAATAATGACCTGCTGAGTATTACCCAGCCGCAGATCGTAACAACTATACATAAGCAGTACCTCGATGCGGGTGCGGATATAATTGAGACAAACACCTTCAGCAGTACATCCATCGCGCAGGCGGATTACGATATGCAATCGCTCGCGTACGAGCTGAATGTTGCAGCAGTCAAATGCGCCAGGGAAGCCATTACACAATCCGGTAAGAATGCCTGGGTAGCTGGCGCTATTGGGCCTTTGAACAAAACGCTTTCTCTTTCCCCTGATGTAAATAACCCGGGTTTCAGAGCTGTCGATTTTGATGAAGTCGCCGCTGCTTACTATGAACAGGTGAGCGGACTGGTAGATGGCGGAGCGGATATTTTATTAATCGAAACAATTTTTGATACCCTGAATGCGAAAGCTGCGATCTATGCGATCAAAAAATACTTCAGGGAGCATAATAAGCCATCATTGCCAATTATGATCAGCGGAACTATCACTGATGCTTCAGGCCGCACCTTAAGCGGACAAACACTCGAAGCCTTCTACACCTCTGTGGCGCATGCCAAACCGATTAGTATCGGTTTAAACTGTGCCCTGGGTGCAAAAGAAATGCGGCCGCATATAGAAGAGCTATCACAGATCGCATCCTGCTATGTGTCGGCCTATCCCAATGCCGGGTTGCCCAACGCGATGGGTGAATACGATGAAGCACCTAAAGAAACCGCTCATTATCTCGAAGATTGGGCGAAGGAAGGATTTGTAAATATTGTTGGTGGCTGCTGTGGTACCACGCCCGATCATATCAGGCATATCGCCGAATCTGTAAAAAATTTGCAGCCCCGGCCGCTGCCTGTTGTTGAAACTGCACTTTAAGAATTAAATAATGACTGTAATAAAACCGTATTTACGTCTCTCCGGGTTGGAACCACTGGTGGTTCGTCCCGAAACAAATTTTGTCAATATCGGAGAACGTACCAATGTAACCGGCTCAAAGAAATTTGCAAGACTGATCCGTGATAATAAGTATGAAGAGGCGCTTAGCGTTGCCCGGCAACAGGTGGAAAACGGTGCGCAAATCCTCGATGTAAATATGGATGATGCGCTGCTTGATGGCGTGCAGGCCATGACGAAATTCCTCAACCTGCTTCAAAGCGAACCCGATATCGCTAAGATCCCCATCATGATCGACAGCTCAAAATTTTCGATCATCGAAGCGGGCCTTAAATGTGTGCAGGGAAAATGTATTGTCAACTCCATCTCGCTAAAAGAAGGTGAAGAAAAATTCATCGAACAGGCCCTGGTTTGTCAAAGCTATGGCGCATCGGTGATCGTAATGGCCTTTGATGAAACAGGCCAGGCGGATACGAAGCAGCGAAAAGTGGAAATTTGCCATCGTGCCTATAAGATCCTAACGGAAAAACTGGAATTCGATCCACAGGATATCATTTTCGACCCCAATATTTTTGCCATTGCCACGGGCATGGAGGAACATAATAACTATGGTGTCGATTTTATTGAAGCCACCAAAGAAATAAAGCAACTAATGCCGCTGGCAAGGGTGAGTGGTGGTGTTAGCAATCTATCCTTTTCTTTTCGTGGTAATGATCACGTGAGGGAGGCGATGCATTCTGTATTTCTCCTGCATGCCATCAAAGCGGGTATGGATATGGGTATTGTAAACGCAGGTCAGCTGGTGGTGTATGACGAGATTGAGCCACAACTGAGAGAGATGTGTGAAGACGTGATACTGAACCGCAACAATGATAAAAATGAAGCCACCGAAAGACTGATTGCCTTTGCAGAAACGGTAAAAGCGAAAGGCAAAGAAAATATTAAGGATGAAACCTGGCGGACAACGCCGGTCGAAGAGCGACTGAAACATTCATTGGTAAATGGTATAACCGATTTTATCGATATAGATACAGAAGAAGCCAGGCAAAAATATCCAAAGCCGCTCGATGTGATCGAAGGCCCGCTGATGGATGGTATGAACGTGGTGGGTGATTTATTCGGTGCCGGTAAAATGTTCTTACCCCAGGTAGTGAAGAGTGCCCGCGTGATGAAAAAAAGTGTGGCCTGGTTAACACCATTTATTGAGGCAGCCAAGGCCCTTCAACCCCCAAAAAATGGCGCATCGGAAGCTTCGGGAAACGCAGAAGTCACTCCTTCACAAAACATGGCGCCTCGTGTTTTGCTTGCAACCGTAAAAGGAGACGTGCATGATATTGGTAAAAATATTGTAGGCGTGGTTTTGGGTTGCAATGGCTACGACGTGATTGACCTGGGAGTAATGGTGCCTGCCGACAAGATCCTGGATACTGCCATAAAGGAGAATGCCGATATCATCGGATTGAGCGGACTGATCACTCCATCTCTCGATGAAATGGTGCACGTAGCACATGAGATGAAACGTCGCGGCATGGATAAGCCCCTGCTGATTGGCGGCGCCACCACGTCAAGGATGCATACTGCGGTAAAAATAGAACAGCAATATGATAATGGCGTAGTGCATGTGCTGGATGCTTCACGTAGTGTAACGGTAGTGAGCTCGCTGCTTAATAAAGACCAGAAAAAAGATTTCCTTCAAAATATCAGCACGGAATATAAAAAGCTTCGCGAAGATTTTGCAAAGAAAAAAACAACCAAAGCATACCTGGGTTTCGCCGATGCACAAAAAAATCGCGTAGCCATCGACTGGAACGGCTATACGCCACCAAAACCCTCTTTTACTGGTGTCAAAGTATTTGAAGACTATGATCTTGCAGAGATCAGGAAATACCTTGACTGGCAACCCTTCTTTATCGCCTGGGAAATGCACGGCAAATTCCCCCAGATCCTCAGTGATGAGGTTGTTGGTAAAGAAGCTACCAAACTTTATAATGATGCCACCCGTATGGTTGACCAGATCATTTCCGAAAAATGGTTACATCCCAGGGGTGTGCTAGGCTTCTGGAATGCACGCGCCACTGCACCCGACACCGTAGAAGTGAAAAATACAGCAGAAGGAGGTGGTCAAACCCTTAAACTCGAATTTCTCAGGCAGCAGGTAAAAAAAGCAGCGGGGCAGCCCAACCTGAGTCTCGCCGATTTCATCAAACCATCTGCGGTAGCTGAAGATTATATTGGCGCTTTTAGCGTCACGATGCACGGCATCGAACCGCATCTTGAAAGATTCATTGCTGCACATGATGATTATAGTAAGATCATGATGCAGGCGCTGACGGACCGGTTTGCAGAAGCCTTTGCAGAACTGCTGCATGAAAAAGTAAGAAAAGAATTCTGGGGTTACCAGAAAGAGGAGCAATTAAGTAATGAACAACTGATCCGTGAAGAGTATGTCGGCATACGTCCTGCTCCAGGTTATCCCGCCTGTCCCGATCATACTGAGAAATATAAATTGTTCCAGCTTTTAGGTGGTGAGAAAAATACCGGCATCAATCTAACTGAATCGCTGGCGATGTATCCCGCCGCTTCTGTGTGTGGATGGTACTTCAGTCATCCTCAAAGCCAGTACTTTGGTGTAGGAAAGATCCAGGCAGACCAGTTTGAAGATTATTTATGTCGCAAAGGAATGGATAAGGAAGAAATGCGGCGGTGGTTAAGACCGATACTGGAATAGATCACCATAAAGTTTCGATTCATTTATGCGTCCAGAATACCCATCTCTGTCAGTTGATCCTTTAGTTGGTGGGGTGACTGAAAGTGTATGCTTCGAATACCAAGATCTTCCGCTGCTTTTACATTCCTTGCATTATCATCAATAAATATCGCTTCGGAAGGTTTCAAATCATACCTGTCGAGCAATCGCTGGTAAAATTCCGGGAATGGCTTTCTTGTTTTTTCTTCACCACTTACCACGCGGCCATCAAACCAGTGTAGGAAATTGTAACGCACCAGCGCAATATCAAACAAACCTGACTGCCAGTTGGTAAGAGCGTAGAGTTTATACCGTCCACTTTGCTTCAAGTGGTGGAATATCTCAACCGTTTCAGGTATCGGTGCTTTTAACATATCAGTCCACCGGCCGTAGTAATCGCGGATCGCCGTTTCCCATTCGGGATACTGACCAACCAAAAGCTGTGTAGCTTCCACGATCGACCGGCCGGCGTCCTGTTCCTCGTTCCAGTCGCTCGTGCAGATATTCGAGAAAAAAAAGTCCAGCTTCTCCCCCGACTCAAAATATTTTTCATCAAATACGTAACGGGGATTCCAGTCTATCAATACGCCTCCCAAATCGAATATGATCGCTTTCAAATTTGTCATTCCTTTGCTTTCTTTCTTAAATTAAAATAATAAAATATCCAGCTATCTTTTCTCAAAGAAAGCCCACAATCGCTTTCTTGGCTTCACCTTGTAATTGGTAGTAATATATCTACCAATATGGTCCATCGCTTCATCAAAATCATCAGTCAGCAATACCAGGTTCATATCTTCTTTGGAGATCGTTCCCTTCAGGGCCATATCGTTCATCGCTTCCATCAGTTCCTTATAATACTCTTTGCCAAACAAAACGATGGGAAACTGGATCAGGGTCTTTGTTTGTACCAGTGTCAGCGTCTCAAAAAACTCATCCATGGTTCCAAAGCCGCCGGGCATGATGATAAATGCGTAGGAATACTTTATCAGCAAGACTTTTCGTACAAAAAAATGTTCAAAGGTGACCGATTTATGCAGGTATGGGTTGCTTTGTTGTTCAAATGGCAGTTGAATATTACATCCTACTGACTGTCCGCCGCTTTCAAAAGCACCACGGTTGGCGGCCTCCATGATACCAGGCCCCCCGCCAGTCATGGTGGTAAACCCGAGGTGAGCGATCCGCTTTCCAAATTCAACTGCCTGCTGGTAATAGGGATGGTCTTCTTTAAACCGGGCCGAACCAAATACCGTGATACAGGGTCCTACAAAATGCAGGGCACGAAATCCCTTCATAAACTGTTTGAATACATCGAGGGCAAACAACAACTCGTATCCCCTGCTTTTAGGGCCTTCGAGGTACACATGTTCTTTCGCGGGGATTAATCTTTTAACCTTTTCCATTAATATCTTGTTGAAACGCTTAAAAATAAAACATTCAGCTCAATGAGCCACGGATTGCACGGATTACACAGATTTGATTCAGCTGCCTACGGCAGGGAGGTGGCCACGAATGACACGAATGTGCCACGGATTGAACGGATTTTATGCCTTCGGCATGGGGAAGCCACGAATTACACGAATTTCACGAATAGGCCACGGATTGCACAGATTACACTGATTAATACTGCCTGCGGCAGAGAGAGGGGCCACGAATGACACGAATTACACGAATGAGCCACGGATTGCACGGATTTCACAGATTGATTGTCAAACTTCGTGGCCTTCGTGTAAAACTCCGTGCACTCCGTGTCCTAAGCCGCGAATGTGAATGTTTGAGTTTGGATATCATAAAATTTATCGTGTACTTTGAAAACCCAAAAATGAAATCATGCGCATCATCAGCTATAACCTCAACGGCATTCGTTCCGCAATAAATAAAGGGTTTATTGAATGGTTGAAAACCGGTCCGGCAGATGTGGTATGTGTACAGGAAACCAAAGCTGCAAAGGACAATGTGGATCATCGTTTATTTAATGATATCGGGTATGATGATTACTGGTTCAGTGCGCAAAAAAAAGGATACAGCGGTGTAGCGGTTTTTTCAAAAATCAAACCAACACGGGTGGAGTATGGTACCGGTCACAAAGTGAGTGATGAAGAAGGTCGCGTGATCCAGCTTGAATTTGGGGATACGCGGCTGATTAATGCTTATTTCCCGTCCGGTACGAGCGGTGATGAAAGGCAGAGCTTTAAATACGTGTGGCTCGATGAATTTAATACCTACCTGGATGGTCTGAAAAAGAAAAGTCCTAAACTGATCGTTTGCGGTGACTATAATATCGCTCATAAGGAGATCGATATCCATGACCCGAAGGGAAATAAAAAGTCATCTGGCTTTCTGCCCGAAGAAAGGGAATGGATGACAAAGTTTTTGAACAACGGCTGGGTCGACAGCTTCCGTGAATTCCATCCCGAACCACACCGCTATAGCTGGTGGAGCCAGCGATTCCCATCAGTACGATTGAATAACAAAGGCTGGCGTATCGATTATATCAACGTCACAGAACCATTAAAACAAAACCTGAAAGATGCCGAGATATTTCCCGATATAAAACATTCCGATCATTGCCCCGTCTACCTCGAGATAGATATCTGAAAAACTTAAAACACCTGTATGAATAATGAGACATCAGGCCCACCAAACATGACACCTGCACACGGAAGCATCATATATAATGTAACCGTTAAAGTCGAACACTCCATCGCTGAAAGCTGGCTGCGATGGCTCAAAGATCAACATATTCCCGATGTGATCGGTACAGGCTGCTTTACTCATGCCGTTATTTTACGATTGATCGAAGCAGATGAAACAGATGGACCCACGTATGCGGTTCAATATCATGCCGGCAGCCGTGAAGACTACAATCATTATATCACAAGTTTTGCGGAAGACATGCGGCAACGCGCTTTTAAAAAGTGGGGGGAACAGTTTGTAGCATTTCGTTCAGTGCTTGAAACCGTGCATACTCCTTAAGCCAAACTTTGAATTCAAGCCTGGTTTTATAATCTTTCAAAACCTTATCCCGTGCGGATTTGAACAATTGTAAGTATTTGGATAAATAAGCAAGATTTTTTTTGCTGGTATTAAAAACCGTATAAATTTGCCCCCGTTACTAAATCATTAAAACAACTAGATTATGAACAAAGCTGAATTGATCGCAAAAATTTCTGACGATGCCGAGATTACGAAGACACAGGCCAACGCTGCCCTTGATTCTTTTATCGAGGCGGTAACCAAAACTTTGAAAGGCGGTGGTAAAGTAACCCTGGTTGGATTTGGAACATTTTCAGTTTCCAAAAGGGCTGCTCGTAATGGTCGCAACCCCCAAACTGGCGCCGTTATCAAAATCAAAGCCCGTAAAGTGGCTAAATTCAAAGCGGGTAAAGAACTGGCTGCAAAAATGTAATCCTACCATTACCGAATTAAAAGCTCTGGTACCCAGTGTACGGAGCTTTTTTACTTTAAACATCATAACTTCGCCAATCTAAAAAACAAACTATGGGTAGAGGAGATAAAAAAACAGCAAAGGGCAAACGATTTAAAGGTTCATTTGGAAAGACACGCCCTGCTAAGAAAAAGACTACAACTGCTAAAGCAGAAGGGAAGAAGAAGGACTGATCTTAAAGGAATTAGGTCTTTATCCTGAGGAATTTGGGAATTGGGATGTAGGAATTTGTCAAAAGATCCCTCCTTGCTTTGAAATAGTGGGATACGTCAAAAGTAATTTGTAACAGTCAATTTTCGAATTAACCAGTCGGAAACCGGTTATTTAAGTTCACCCCACCAATTCTAAATTCCTAATTCCCAAGCCCTCTTAAGGCGCGAGCCTGGCTCGTATCCACTGCCCATTTTCCTGGAGAGAATACTCGATCCGATCATGCAGTCGTGAAGGGCGGCCCTGCCAGAATTCAATGATTACGGGTCTTACTAAAAAGCCTCCCCAATGCGCGGGACGTTTAATCTTCTTCGTCAACATCTCCTTTTCTAATTCGTCATATCGCTGCTCGATCCAATCGCGGTTTTCGATGACAGAACTTTGTGGTGAAACACAGGCACCAAGCTGGCTGGCTAATGGCCTTGAATAAAAATATTCATCACTTTCCTGCGAGGTCGTTTTTTCTACAATCCCGGTAACGCGGACCTGGCGTTCCAGCTCTTTCCATAAGAATACAAGGCAGGCTTTGGGGTTTTCCTCCAGCTGCCGGCCTTTAAAACTGTTGTAATTGGTAAAAAATACAAATCCTTTCTCCGAAAATCCTTTTAATAACACGATCCTCGCTGATGGCATGCCATCAGCCGATGCAGTTGCCAGGGTCATGGCATTGACCTCATCTATTTCAGAAGTGACGGCTTCTTCCCACCATTTTGCAAACTGACGGATAGGATCCGCGTCGACGGTATCTTCCGTTAATGTCTTTTGGGAGTATACTTTTCGTATGCCGGCTATATCCTTATGCATTCGCCTTAATTATTCTTCAAAGTTAAATGCTTTGCGGCTATGTAGATTGAAGTACACTGTTTCAAATTAATGAAACCGGAGGGTTTTAATACAACAAATCACGGGGAGACGATATCCTATGATGAATCTAATTCGTATTCTGAAATAACTTGCGCTCGAAGTTAGTTGGACACGGAGCGCACGGAGGAAACACGAGGGGCACGGAGGCTTACCAAATTCCCGATACCAAATCATTATTGTCCGGTGAACTCTGGAGTACTATAAACCACGGCGGGCACGGTGAGCACAGCGAAAGCCGTTTTCGTGATAAAATCTGCTACGTAGAACAGGACCTGATGCGAATACTTCGCTGTGTCCGCAGTGTGCGCTGTGGTATCCTGACACATCGATACATTTAAATTACGGCCAGCAAAAGCAAGAGTCTCCAGGAAAAATAAAGCAAAGCCCCAGTAAATGTAAAAGTCATAGATGCCGCGCGGGTCAAAGGTTCTGACAACTATCCACGGTTTTATTGCGGACAGCCATGATACCAAATTACTAATTACTAAGATCGACGACTGTTGGATCTTCCAAAACTATCCCTGCCGGTTCTTCAACTGATCCCTTTCTTCCGAAACCATATTGAGCATACTTTCCAGTTCACCAACCCGCCTTAACTGGCTTTCGAGCTTTTTATTGGTGTCGGATACCACCTGCAGGTCGCTGTTGAGTTCTTCGAGGTAGCTGGCACGCTTTTGCAATTGTTGCCTTTGAAAATTGGCTTCGCGGAGTTTATCATCCAGGTCGGACAGTTGATTCTGGAGATTTTGATTTTCTATGGTGAGAGCATTGGCCTTGAGCTTGGATTCTTCAAACTCACGGGCCATTTTAGTATGCAATTCTTTGAGATCTTCAAACTCCAGGTTCATCATACGCGAGGCTGTCAGCTGGCTTTCCAGCTTTTGTATTTTGGCCTGAAGGGTATTAAACTCCTGGTAGGTATCATCCAGCATCGACTTCATTTCGGTGGTCAGTTGTTCTTTTTGTTTGATGTGGCTGATCTCTTTTTCTTTTTCGGATAACTGTGCCCGCATCATGCTGATCTGGGCCGCCAATTCCTCGTTGCTGCGCAAAATTTCTCTTTGCATTTCTTCTTTTTCTTTTATCACATCAATGTTGCTGATCAGTTGATTGATCTTTTGATGGTGTTCGAGCAAATTGTTTTGTGCCTGGCGCAACTGTTCCAGGTAGTCTTCGGCAGGTCGTTCTCTTTCAGGGGGAGCGCTGACTGTGGCGACGGAATGTGAGGTTTGCATCGCCTTTTGCAGGTTGGATATTTCCAGTTCCAGGGCACGGTTTTGCCGGTGTATTTCCTGCGCTTCGGTGGAGTATATTCTCGCATTCTCCTGTGCTTCGTTCAACTGCTGTCGTAGTTCGCCAAGTTCCCTGTCCTTAGCTTCAATATCATTAAAATATCTTAGCTTCCATTCATCCTGTACCGGGTTGGCTTTCTCCAGTTCCTGTTTATCTGCTTTGAGACTTTTATTACTGGCAATAAAGAAATGAATGGTAATTCCCAGGATAATCGCTCCAAATAGCAACAATACGATCTCAAGTATAGAAAGGGTAAGCGTGACGGCAGCCAACATATTCAACAATTAAAGTTTTTGAAACTAAAAAAAATTAACCAGACCGCGGTTAATTGTTTTTCACAAGAGGGGGAAAAGAGAACACAAGATAAACGCTATATTCTATAACTTAAAATGAGCCGCCTGATAATGAGAAAATATTTGTTGGTTTTTTTATTCGCCGTCATCGCCGGCCACCTCTCTGCCCAGCCCGCAGGTGGGGCATGGTACCACGCCTATTCGGGAACCATAGGAAAAACAGTGATCACCATGCACTTACACAAAACGGGTCAGGAATATTATGGCTATTATTATTATGACCAAACCCGGCAACCGATTTATTTTTTTGGTAACGACACCACCGGTGCCACTCGCGAAATTCAACTGACTGCCTATATTCCTGGCGCACCCCGAATCAGCCTGGAAGACGATGCGGAAATGAGCGAATCGTTTTCACTGGCATTTTCCGGTAACCAATTGCAGGGACAATGGCGCAAGGGGGAGAAAGGCAGTCCGGCCGCTGTTACACTTCGTGAGAAAGCCGGGGCTATTCCTTTTGAGATGGTCTACACAAAGGGTGAGCGTAAACTCCGGCCTTCGCTTCCTGAGTCACCGGTGGCGGAGTATTTTGCCGGTACCATATGGCCGGTAAATGATAATAGCACTTCAACATTTGTTAAGCGTGCCATCAGGGAAGATTTTGGCGCCAAAACGGGTGGGGAGGAAATCGTGCAATTGCTATTGGTGCAAAAAAATCAAATACTGGACGCTTACATTGACGAGAACAAAGATCTCCACGACAGCCTTTTCACAGAATTCTCTTCGGCTTATAGCCTGTCGGAGGATCGTAAACTGCTGGTTGCTTTCGAATCGCCTGCATTGCTGACACTGGCAAGCCACGCCTATGCTTATACCGGTGGGGCGCATGGCAATTATGTTACAACATTCATATGTATCGATCTCGCCGCAAATAAAAAGATTGTCCTGGCTGATGTGCTCACGGCCGCAGGTATTAGCAGGTTGGGAAAGGAACTGGAAAAGGAATTTCGATTACAGGCGGGGTTAAAACCCGGCGAGACACTATCCGACGCAGGTCTGTTTGATAATAAAATAGAGCCCAATGACAATTTTTATTTGACGACAAAAGGTATAGGCTTTAGTTATATGCCCTATGAAATTGCACCTTATGCCATGGGTGAGATCAGCCTGTTTTTGCCATTTTCACGATTGTCGGCCTACCTGCAGCCCGCTGCAAAGAAATGGATGAGTCCGTAAGCCGTTTCAATCACGGTCGAGAACCGTATCAGCCTTTTACAAGGGTGCCTACTTTTTCACCGGTCACAACACGACGCAGGTTGTCGGGCTTGTTCATATCAAAAACGATGATGGGGAGGTTATTTTCCATGCAAAGCGTGAAAGCGGTCATGTCCATGACCCGAAGATTGCTGGTAAGACATTCCTGGAAAGTGATCGTACTGAATTTCGTCGCAGTAGGATCTTTTTCAGGATCGGCGGTATAAATGCCATCAACACGCGTGCCTTTTAAGATAACATCTGCTTTGATCTCGATAGCTCTCAGCGAGCCAGCTGTATCGGTTGTGAAATAGGGATTGCCAGTGCCGGCGCCGAAGATCACAACCCGGCCTTTTTCCAGGTGACGGATGGCACGGCGGCGGATATAGGGCTCGGCGATCTGTTCCATTTTGATAGCGCTTTGCAGCCGGGTATAAACGCCTGCTTTTTCCAGTCCGGCCTGCAGGGCCATGCCATTGATGACGGTGGCCAGCATGCCCATATAGTCGCCATGGGCTCTTTCAATACCCGTTTCCGCCTCATTCATACCCCGGTAGATATTGCCGCCGCCTATCACAACGGCCACCTGCACACCCAGGTCAGTGATCGACTTGATATCCTGGGCATATTG